>NC_012914.1:1612500-1912500 GCF_000023585.1 Paenibacillus sp. JDR-2
TCGGCGGTCGCTGCTATTCCGGCAGCGTCTGAACCGTTTGTGTACCTGGTATGCGGCACGTGGTCGCTGGTAGGGACGGAGCTTGATCAGCCGTTGTTAACCGAAGAGGCGATGGAGCTTGAGTTCTCGAATGAGGGTGGAGTTGGCGGCAAATACCAGCTGCTGAAAAACATCATGGGGCTGTGGATTTTACAGGAGTGCAGGCGGGAATGGGAGGAAGAAGGAAAGAATTATTCCTTTGCCGAGCTGGCCGTTCTGGCTGAGCAGCAGGAAGCTTTCCGCTATCTCATTAATCCGGATGACCTGCGGTTCTTTGGCCCGTCCAACATGACGGATAAGGTAAGAGGCTTCTGCCGCGAGACCGGGCAGCCTGTTCCGGAATCGGCGGCGGAGGTCGCAAGGTGCATTATGGACAGCCTTGCTCTTAAGTACCGGAATGCGCTTGAGCAGATTGAGAAGCTGACAGGCAAGCATTACGGCGGCATGCATATGGTTGGCGGCGGCATTCAGAACAAGCTCCTATGCCGTCTGACGGCAAATGCGATCGGCCGCCCGGTATGGGCCGGACCCGTGGAAGCAAGCGCGATTGGCAACATGCTGGCACAATTTATGGCGCTGGGAGAATGCGCGAATCTGGAAGAGGCCCGGCAATTGTCGGCGGCATCCTTCCCGGTTGAAATCTACGAGCCAGCGGATACGGATGTATGGAATGAGGCTTATGCACGATTCAAGCAGCTGCTGTAGGCTGATCTACATGGGGAGGACCACTAGCGATGTTGAATGGTATTCCGAAGATCATTTCACCCGAATTGCTGAAGATCCTGATGGAAATGGGGCATAGCGACGAGATTGTGCTGGCTGACGGCAATTTCCCCGCGGTAAGCCATGCCCAGCGTCTAGTCCGCTGCGACGGACATGGCGTGCCCGAGCTGCTGGATGCGATTATGCAGCTGTTCCCGCTTGACCAATATGTCGAGAAGCCGGCTGCCCTTATGCAGGTAATCCCCGGCGACCCGGCGGAGACGCCGATCTGGAGCGAGTACAAGGCTATAATAACGCAGCGCAGCGGCCTGCAAGAGCCGTTTGAGGAAGTGGAGCGGTTCGCCTTCTATGAGCGTGCGAAAAAAGCCTACGCCATCGTCGCAACCGGCGAAAGCGCCATCTACGCTAACTTGATCTTGAAAAAAGGCGTTATTAAATAATAGTTTTCTTGAGGAAGCTGCCCGCGAGGGCAGCTTTTTTTCATTCGCGCTCGATTAACACTGTGGGGCATCGTTAAGCTGGACATAGTGAGTAAAAATAGACGGGCTTAACGATACCGCACATCGCCAAGGTGGTGCGCATACGCGGAAAATGCCCCATATTGGCTGATTTTGAGGAGCTTAACGATGCGACACATCGTTAAGAGAATAAGACGTAAAAACCGTGCTACAGAGGGTCGGGCTGGCCACAGCTAGGCGAAAGCAGCCCAATAAGACGGAAAAACCGTGTTATAGAGGGTCGAGCGAAGCAACACTAGGCGAAATGAGCGCAATAAGACGGAAAAACCGTGCTATAGAAGCGCGGTTGGTCCAACGCTAGGCGAAAGCAGCCTAATAAGACGGAAAAACCGTGTTATAGAGGGTCGAGCGAATCAACGCTAGGCGAAATGAGCGCAATAAGACGGAAAAACCGTGCTGCAGAGGGTCGGGGTGGCCAAGGCTAGGCGAAAGCAGCCCAATAAGACGGAAAAACCGTGTTATAGAGGGTCGAGCGAAGCAACACTAGGCGAAATGAGCGCAATAAGACGGAAAAACCGTGCTATAGAAGCGCGGTTGGTCCAACGCGAGGGGTCGGAGGGGGAGCTCGGTCGCAGACGCGAAAAAGCCGTGCCGGTTAACCGGCACGGCCTGCAAGCCCTATGTCGTCTTAAATGTATACGTTTTGCGGGAAGCTTCGCGGTTCTTGGAATCAAAGACAACTACCTCGATTTTGTGGCTGCCGGCTTTCAGCTTGTCCGGTTGGATCGAGAAGGTGTAAGGATACTGCTGGCGCGTCAGCACAACGGCGCCGTCCAGCTTGATGACCACCTTGCCGATATAAGGATCGTAAGTTTTCACCCATACGACGCCGGTAGCCGGCTTGCCGATTGTGCCTTGGTTCGCAAACTTGCTTACGGTTTTCGTATAACTGCTGGAGCCCGATACGACCTTCGGCAAGTAGTAAGGATCTTGAATCATTTTACCGTAAGAAGCGAGCAATGCCGGACTTTCCGTCAGGCTGAAGTTGTTCAGGCTGCGCTCCGCGCTGTAGGAATCCGTCAACGTATTTAGACTGAAC
The DNA here is from genome assembly GCF_000023585.1 of Paenibacillus sp. JDR-2. Classification (NCBI taxonomy): domain Bacteria; kingdom Bacillati; phylum Bacillota; class Bacilli; order Caryophanales; family Paenibacillaceae; genus Paenibacillus; species Paenibacillus sp. JDR-2. The sequence goes on from NC_012914.1 coordinate 1,614,820, forward strand.
CAGTTGATAGATTTTACGCGTGGATATTTCAGCTTTGCGCCATGATAGAGCATGTTCATCTTCGTAATGGCAAAGTTGACGGCCGATGTATTGCCTGCCTTGCTGAAGTGCGTCGCGCCAAATTCACTGATCATAATGGGCTTGCGGGAAGCGTACAGATTGTAGGTATAATCTAAGGAATCAAGCGGATTCACCTGATCGGCAGGCTCATAAACGTTGCCGTTGAAATATTTGACGCTGTAGATGCTAAGGCCAACCCAGTCAACCCAATCGTCGCCGGGATAATAGGCCGCGATTTTTTGCTTCGGATTCGCCGCCGGCGACCAGACCATCGCCACATTTGGCGCTTCTTCCTTCATTACCTTGGAGACCAGGCGGAACTTCTCGATGTAGAGCGACGGATTGCCGTTCCATTTCACCCAGCTGCCGTTCATCTCGGAGGCAAACCGGAGGAAGACCGGAACGCCTGCCGCTTTTGCATCCCGCGCGAATTTGCGTAAATACGCATCATCCTTCACCGCGTTTAACCCGTCATCCGGCTGCAGCGCAATCTGAATCGCTCCTCCGGCTTCTTTTACGGTCTCTGCCCAGTGATAAGGGAACGGGCTGCCGTATTTATGGTAGTTGAAAAATACGGCATGCTGCTTGCCGGCGAGCTTGTTGAAGGCGTCAAATTTGCCGTCTTTTTGTTTCTCGACGCCGCTGTCTTTCTCTACATAGGCACCGATGTACATGCCCGACGCCGGTTCGAACTTTGCTAAATGGCTGTTTCCGGATGCGGAAGAGGCAGCATCTTTCTCCAGATAAAGATCAATTTCCGTATTCAAAGCGTCAGCTTTGGCCAGTACGGCAAAATACGTGTTAAGGTCGCCGGATTTTTCACCGATCGCTTTGTGGATTTTGGCTTCCCGGTAATACGTATCGGCTGCCTTCTGGAACTGGTTGTCCAGCGTATAAGCCTCTGCCAGCTTGCGCAAGTAACCGGCTTGCTCCGACTGGGCTGCGGCCAGCTCGAATTCCTTGATCGCGAGCTTGATCTTGCCTTGATTCATATAAGCAACACCGTTTGTGTAATGCTTCCAGTGATGAACCGTATCCGCAGCGTGTACGGTTTGCGCGAGCGGTTGTACCGTCAAGGCCAGAATAAACGCCATCGCAAGGATGAAGCGCAATCCCCCCCAGCCTTTCTTTCGAGCGGTTGTCATTTGTCATGCCCTCCTTATTTGTCCTATAGCTTGTTGTATTTGCCTGGAATAGGCATTTCTTTCTACAGTTATCGGTTTCGCGTCTGTAGGGGTGAATACTTGCCTGAAATAGACGACTTTAGTCCTATTAACTTCTTATACACGTAGACCAAGGAACTTGAAACGGAAGAAAATCAAAAGCCATTCTTCAATCTGGAGCAACCTTTATATGGAAAATAAAGTCTAAATCATAAAGGGCCAAAGGGGAGGCTTAACGAATGAAGCTTACTTCCATAACGATTGCGATCTTAATTGTGCCGTTACTCTTAACGGGCTGCAGCCCGGATTCAAACTCTAATTCTGCGACATCTGCAAAACCGCCGGCAACGGCAGAAGCAGAAGCTTCCGGCATTCCTTCAGCATCTGCTGCGCCATCCGTAAGCGAGGATTTACGCATAGACCTAGTTAAACATGATAAAGGGTTCTCCTTTCCCTTACAGATTTCGGAAGGAGTTAACGGTTTTGTCGCACAAACATTTCCAGCCCCGAATGATCCAAATCTGGTTGCCCATCTGGTAAAACGAAGAGTCTACGACCCGGAAGGGATTAGATATCGGTTGGACGTCGTTGCCGTTAAACCCAAGGAGCAAACCTACAGCCTTTATCCGGTAGCGGATCTTATCGTCAAGGATGATTATTCCGTCGATTCCATTACCGGGGCATACGGATTTACGGAGCAGGATCAGCTTGTTCTTGTCCAGCCCAAGAAGCGGGAGGACGGGCAGGAGGGAATCCAGTACGATGTGGTCGCGCTCGATTTATATAATGGTCGGCTAAAGACAATAGCAGCAAATGCGGTGCCGGATGTATCGCCGTCTTTTTTTGCGAAGGGATGGATGAACAAGTCCGGACAGCTGTATTTGAACAGCTATTCCGACGGCCGTCTTTGGTCGGTGGACGTACTTACGGGCAAGATCCAATCGATAGAAGGACAATTCAAGCACGAATGGCCGCTATATCTCGTGACACCTTCGCCGGACGGCAATCTGTTCTGGCATGAACAAACCGACAGCTTCCGTCTATACGACCGGAATGGAAAGGAGCTAAAGGTTATTCCGCCAACGCTTGGTTATCATTCTTATCCGGCATTCGAATGGAGTCCGGATAGCCGGTTTGCGGCATTGTCCTTTACGTTGAGCGACAGTCATGACAATGTGCTAGGCGGGGAGGAGGCGTACATTATTGCTCCGGAAGCAATAGCTTTTTATGATGAGAGAGGGGACTTGACATGGGATGTGCAGGCTAAGCCGAAGGAAGGTTTGACTCATGTGGACTGGAACGGCTGGCTGGCTGACGGGGATGAAGGCGTGTTGTCCTGGTACCGGCTGAATCGCACGGCGGAAGGTGCTCCACGGAAGGCAGATTCGAGCTACGGTTTGGCTAATGTGGCAACAGGCAAGATAACGAAGCTGACGCAAGCGAAACAGCTGGAGGAGCTGAAGTCGCCTATGCCGGTTATTGTAAACCATACGGCTCCCATGATGATTATTGACCGTGAACAAGGGCTGTATTGGATGCCGGCAGAAACGACGCAGGCAGATTCGTCTATCCGCTATCAACTTCTTTCCAAACCAACGGATACTCAGCTTATATGGTCTGCCTACGATTATCAATCCGAGCATGCGACGATTACCCGCTATAACCCGGTCAATCATGCAACATCCATTACGGCGTTTAACGAACCGCTAGGAGACGGACTTCAATTAATCGGCGATACGCTCATTGTCGATAACAAAATGAACTATAGGGCAATTCATTAAAAAATAAAGGCGAATAGCCTGCCCTCGTTTTACCGGTGGCAGGCTATCTTTATGGTCATGCTATATAAGTACCGCATCAGCTTCCGCTGCCTATGCGGGCATTCTGCTGTTGTTTGCATATGATTTTTCGTAAGCTGTCCCCGGATAAAAAGTAAACCCGCTCAAGGTCAGCGATTGACCGCCCTTTGCAATATTCCGCGTAGATTTCACCATTGCGATCGTTGATCCGCGCTTTGGTGCCGCTCAGCTGTCCCCAGCCGGCACGCTCTTCGCTTTGTTTCGGAATGTAAAGCAATTCGCCATCAATATATTGCTGGATTTGCCTAAGCAGAGTCGGGGGAAGCACATCTTTTCCGTTTTTGTAACGCCCCATCGAGGCCCTCCTTCGATATTTGGTTCCATTGGCTTTCGTTGGCTTGTTTTGCGTTAAACATGGCTAACCCTCCTCCTTTCGTATTTTGCGTTGCGATTATATTCAAAATTGATGGGGGAACCGGGTAGGTTCCCCCTATATGGGACATTCGCTTACGCGAATGCCACCTCCTGGATCTGAATCATTTCGTTCAGCCTCCTTTCCATTCATTTCGTCGGCCCGACATCTATATTAACGCATAGAAAGGCGCTATCCCGCAAGGGCAAAAACGGTTAAATTTGTATTTTGCCATAATCAAATGTAAAACTTCCTCATTCGCGTCTCAGCCGGCTGTAACGCACGCCTGGTTGACATTCTTAAAATATTTAAATAATATTCACCTATCTGACAGGTATAAAGGACGGATGAACGATGATTCGCAAAATTAAAAAGCAGCACACCCATGAACTCGTATCGGAGGAGATCATCAGATATATTGCAGACAAGGAATTGGCGGAAGGGGATAAGCTTCCGTCTGTTGACGAGCTGGTCCGGATGTTTGGTGTAGGACGATCCTCCTTGCGCGAAGCGCTGCGATATTTGGAAGCCATTGAAATCGTGAAGGTCATTAACGGCAAAGGCATATACGTCAACGATGCCGGCTCTTACCGGTACAGCGGAAAAGTAAAAATAGACGACGAAAAGTCGTTTTTGCTTGATATCCTGGACGTTAGAAGAGCGCTGGAAGGGAAAGCCGTCGAGCTGGCCGCGAAACGGATAACGGATGCCAAGATCGAGGAGATGAAAGCATGCCTCGCGGAATACGACGAACGAAAGCAAAAAGGTCTGGATACGTCGGTGATCGATTACGAATTTCATCAGCATATTTACGACGCGGCAGGCAATCCGCTGCTTCATAGCGTGTACGATTCCATATCGGAGCTGATTAAGAAGTTCTTCTCGGGTCCGTTTGGGGTGAAAGAGCTGTTCGATAATACCTACCCGTTCCACCGCACGTTATTCGACGGTATTGCTAACCATGACTGGAAGCACGCGTTAAGCGAATTCAGCCAAATGATGGATATTATCGAAGAGACGATACGAGAATATTGACAGAAAATTTAGATATTGACAACCTGTAAATGCCTCACTTATATTAAACCTATCAGACAGGTATACAGTATGATACTCACTCATTTTAAGGGGGATTCCAATGCAACAAATGTCTTGGAAGAAATCACTGTTATCCGTATCTATGATTGGTGTGGCATTAAGTTTGACCGTAACGGCATGCAGCTCTTCCGGGTCCAAGAATGGAGACGGTGGAGGAGACAAGGTTGTTACGCTGCGCATGATTGAAAGCTTGACCAGCCCTAATCGCACGGCCATCATTCAAGAAGGCATAAAGGCATTTATGGATCAGAATCCGAATATTAAGGTCGAATTGATCTCGCCTCCGTTCGATCAGGCGGACAACAAAATCAGAACGATGCTTAACGCGAAGCAAGAGCTTGACGTGCTTGAGGTTCGCGACCTCAACGTGGCGGAATTCGTAAACAACGGCTACGTGGAACCGCTTAATGACTATACGAAAAATTGGGATGACTTCAAGACCGTCACCTCCGTCGCCCAGTCCGTCGCAACCGTTGGCGACAAGCTGTATTTTGTCGCAAACGGACTCTATCAGCGGCAGCTGTTCTATCGCGCGGATTGGCTGAAGGAAGCGGGCATCTCCGTTCCGACTACATACCAGGAGTTAATTGATGCTTCCGTGAAGCTTACCGACCCTTCCAAAAACCGCTTCGGCTTCTCGTTCCGCGGAGGATCAGGCGCTAATGCCGTTCCGGATACGATGATCCAGGCTTACGATTCGGAGAAAATCAATATCGATGACGCGATGTTCCTGAAGGACGGCGGCACCATCTATTCGGCTCCCGAAGCAAAGGAAGCGGTCGAGCAATACGTGAAGCTGTATAAGGAAGGCTCCCCACCGGACTCCATTAACTGGGGCTTTCAGGAGCAAGTACAGGCCTTTACGTCCGGCGTGACGGCATTCCTGCTGCAGGATCCGGACGTTATACAGACGTTGACGGGCAGCATGGAGGAAGGCACGTGGGCAACGGCTCCGATGCCGAAGGGTCCGAATGGCAAAGCGCTCATTTCCGCCGGCGGCGCGGGTTGGGGCATCGCCTCTTACTCGAAAAACAAAGAAGCGGCATGGAAGCTGATCAGCTTCTTGTCCTCGCCTGAAGAGAATACAAAGCTGTCGAAGAGCCACGGCACCGTGCCGATTCACTCTTCCGCTACCGAGGACGCTTTTTTCCAAAGCGGTCCGTATAAGACGCTGCTCGATATGACGAATCAGCCGGATACGTTTGTTAACTTCAAACCGCCTTTCCAATATCCTGCGAACGGACAATGGGGCACGGTAGCCATGGAATCCGGACAGAGTATGCTGCTGGGACAGACTAGCGTGGAAGATACATTGAAAAAATGGGACGATTATTGGGTGAAAGCAAAAGCAGAATTGAAAAAGTGACCGGAATACGCGGTGGGCGGCTTGAGAACCGCCCGCCGCATTTTACTAGCGGGGGAAGGTGAGATGGCATGAGCAAGCAGCGAAGGTACATATTACTCAGTTTGCTTCCTGCATTGGCATTGCTGCTGGTGTTTACGTTCTATCCTTTTTTGCAAGGGGTAGTCATGGCGTTTCAAAATTACGTGCTGTTTGATTTGACTAATGTTCAGTTCATTGGATTGCAAAACTTCGCAACCGCGTTTCGGGACGCTAAGTTTCTCTCGGCGCTTGAGAACAGCGGGTATTGGGTGTTTTTCTCGCTTGTTCTTCAGTTTCTCATTGGTTTGTCTCTTGCCCTTACGCTTCGAAAGAAATTCAGGGGAAGAGGGATCTATCAAGGCTTTGTTTTCTATTCGTGGGCTTTGTCCGGTTTTCTAATCGGCCTGATCTGGAAGTGGATGTTCAACTCGCAGATTGGCGTCATTAACGATCTATTAATGCGAACGGGCCTTATCGATACGCGCATCGGTTTCCTCTCAGATCCGAAATGGGCCATGACGTCGGTCATCATCGCTAACGTATGGTATGGCATCGCGTTTTTTGCGATTATGCTGCTGGCCGCGCTGCAATCCGTGCCCGCGGATCTGTACGAAGCGGCGGAAATGGATGGAGCCGGAGGGCTGCGCAAGTTTTTTAACGTGACGTTTCCTTATATACTGCCGACGGTTATCGCAACGACATTGCTCCGGGCAATCTGGATCTTTAATGATCCCTCCATCATCTACGGCCTTACGAACGGAGGGCCTGCCGGAACGACCCATATTCTCTCTTCGCTTATGCTCGACAAGATTATCTATGGCGGGGATTACGGGATGGCATCGGCGATTGGCGTGATCATGATCGTCATTCTTATGCTGTACACCGTGTTTTATTTGTTCGCTACAAGATCGGAAAAGGCAGGTGACTTCTAGATGAAGCTGCGTGTATTGACAGGTCTGAAGTCGCTTTATCTCGCCGTCTTTTTCCTCATTATGGTTTTTCCGCTCTATTGGATCGTGATCACTTCGCTTAAGCCGCGCAAGGAGATTTTTTCTCTGCCGATTCGTTATTGGCCGGAGAAGTTTACATTCGAAAACTACGCCAACATTTTTAAAGTATCGAAGTTTCATGTTTATATCGGCAACAGTCTGCTTATTTCGGTGATTGCCGCTCTTATTGTCATCTGTATTGCAACGTTAAGCGGTTATGTGATGGCCCGGTTCCAGTTCCGGGGACATAAGCAAATTATGATGGCCTTTTTCTTGACGCAAATGCTGCCGGGATTTATTTCCTTGGCGCCGCTCTATCTGCTGATGGCCGACATGAACCTTATCAATAACCGGTTTTCCTTGGTTCTTGCCTATACGGTCATGCTCATTCCTTTTTCCACGATTATGCTTCGAGGGTTCTTCCAGCGCATTCCGAGCAGTCTGGAGGAAGCGGCGATGATTGACGGCTGTTCCCGTTTGACGGCGCTGATTCGGGTTATCATTCCGATCATGCTGCCGGGAATCGCATCGACCTTTATTTTTGCATTCGTACAAAATTGGAACGAGCTGTTTATGGCGGTTATGTTTATTGACGACGAGAATTTGAAGACATTGCCCGTGGCGATGAATTCCTTCGTTATGAAATTCGACGTGGATTGGGGCTCCATGTCCGCTGGTACCGTATTGTCAGTCATTCCGACCGTCGTTCTGTTTGCTTTCGCTCAGCGGTATATCGTGGAAGGGCTGACGCAAGGCGCCGAGAAGGGTTAGCGGCGGAATGACACAAACAAAGGAATGAATGCATATGGAGAGAAGCCAAATGAATGAAGGGCTGCACACCAAAGCAGCGCATGACGAAGTGGACACGAAGCATTATGGCGCCGTCACTATTCCGATTTATCAAAATAGTCTGTTTGCGTTCGAAAACCATGAGTCATTCGATCATGCTATGAAGGACGTATTGGCCGCTACCGTCTATTCCCGGGGCAATAATCCAACGGTGCAATATTTGGAAAGCAAAATCGCGGAATTGGAAGAGGCGGATCGGGCGCGCTGCTTCGCGTCTGGGATGGCCGCTATAGCCGGCTCCTTGCATGCCTTATTGCGATCGGGCGACCATGTCATCTGCGTTAATCAAGCTTATGGTCCAACAAGGCAGTTCCTGGACGAATTATCCGACCGGTACAGGGTTGAAGTTACCTACGTCGACGGCTGTCTGTTATCGGACTTCGAAGACCAGTTACGGCCACAAACGCGACTGATCTATCTGGAGAGTCCGACATCGGGATTGTTCCAGCTGCAGGATTTGGAGGGAATCGCGGCGCTTGCGAAACGCGCTGGCGTTCTTACGATGATTGACGGCAGCTGGGCGACGCCATGCTTCCAGCGTCCGCTGACATGGGGAATAGATCTTGTGCTTCACTCAATGACCAAATATTTCTCAGGCCATAGCGATTGCTTGGGAGGCGTCGTGGCCGGACGAGCGGACCTGATCGATGAAATAGCAAACAAAGGGTATATGCTGTTTGGGGGCGTTATGACTCCGCATACGGCTTCCCTCATGATACGGGGGCTGCGAACGCTGCCGCTCAGGATGGAAAGACATCATAGCAGCGGCTTGATGCTCGCCGAATACATGGAGAAACATCCGCTCGTGAACCGGGTGAATCATCCCGGCTTGCCTTCGCATCCGCAGCATGCTCTTGCGTGTAGGCAATTAGACGGGTTTGGCAGTCTATTTTCCTTCGAGACTCAGTTGCCGGTAGAGCAGCTGAAGAAATGGGCTGACGCCTTGCATTATTTCCGGATTGGTGTCAGCTGGGGCGGCTTCGAGAGTCTGGTAACGGTTGGTCAAACGCCGGGGAGCCGTAATTTGGCGGGGAATAACCCTTCAGTAGCCCGATTGTACATCGGTCTGGAGGATCCGCAAACGCTGATCGGGGATATCGAGCAGGCTTGGAGTCAAGTCGTCGGAACGTAACGTACAGCTAATTATAGGGATCTGCAGGATACAGCCCGCCGAAAGGCGGGTTTTTTTGCTAACACGGGGGCATGTGTTATTTTAAATAAGTAGTCACTTAAGTCTATTTAAGGAGAATGGATGAAATGAAATCGTCACTGCCAATCATTGTTCGCTCAACGGAAATTGACGTCAACGGCCATGTCAACAACGCAAAATACCTGGAATATTTCGAATGGGGGCGCGAGGAATGGTACGAGTTATGCGGGCTTTCGTATGAAACCTTCGCCAACATGAATATACAAACGGTTACCGTAAACATCAACGTCAACTATAGAAGCGAGTGCAGGCAAGGCGACGAATTAACGGTCACCTGCCAGCCTGAACGAATAGGGAATTCCAGCTACGTTCTGAAGCAGGAGATTAAGGACGAGCGCGGCGAAGTGCGGGCCGATGCCTTGGTTACGAGCGTAACGATGGATCAATCAACCCGCAAAAGCCGCGTAGTCCCCGATGAGCTGAGGAAGTTTTTCAAATCTCAGGAATAAACGGCCTCATTAATCAGACCGCAGGCTTCCAGTACGCCCGTCAGGATCTCAATCATCTTCTCTACATCCTCGGCCGTTACGATAAGCGGCGGCATTAAGCGGATCGTGCGCGCATTTGGCGCGTTAACAAGCAGACCGTTGTTCAAACATTCCTCGGCAAGGGCTGGGGCAGCTCCCTCAGGTACGTCGAAAGCAAGCAGCAGACCTTTGCCGCGGACTTGACTGACAGCATAATTCTTAGCCAGTCCGGTTAGCTTCTCTTGAATAAAAGCCCCCTGTTTTGCCGCATTGTCCGCTAGTCCCAGCTGCAGGATTTCGCTGACAACCGCATGGCCGGCCGCCATGCCTAGCGGCGCCGCGCTATAGGTGCCGCCCTGATCCCCCGGCGCAAACAGATCGTATTGCTCCGTAGTCAGCATCGCCGATAGCGGGAATCCTCCGGCAATTCCTTTTGCGAGCGTCATCACGTCCGGCTTCACGCCGTAATGCTCATACGCAAACAGCTTGCCGGTTCTTCCGAGGCCGGTTTGTACTTCGTCGAAAATCAGCATAATGTTGTATACGTCGCAGGCTTTGCGCAAGGCTTGCAAATAAGGAGCATCCACCGAGTGGACGCCGCTTTCGCCTTGTACAAGCTCAAGCATAATCGCGCAGGTTTTATCGCTGATCGCGGCAAAGCAGGCGTCGAAATCATTAATCGGCACATGCTTGAAGCCTGGGACCTTAGGCTCGAATAAATTCTCGAAAGCCGGTTTGCCGGTTGCGGACATCGTTGCCAGCGTTCTGCCATGGAAGCTGTTCGTCAACGTAATAATCTCGTAAGCGCCGTTCAGATGGAGGGCGCCGTGCTTCCGGGCAAGCTTAATTGCGCTCTCGTTTGCCTCGGCGCCGCTGCTTGCGAAGAAGACTTTGTCAAAGCCCGAAATCTCCGTCAGGAGGCTCGCAAACTCAATCATGGGCTTGTTATAGAAACCCGGACTTGCATGCACGAGCTGTCCGCTTTGATGAGCGAGAGCCTCTTGCAATACGGCAGGGGAGTGACCAAGACTCGTCACGGCCCACCCCCCAATAAAGTCCAGATAGGCTTTATCTTCGGTATCCCACATATACATGCCTTCCCCGCGGGTCATGACTACTTCAGGACGATTAGCTGTATATAGAAGCGATTGCTTGGCGGACGCGAGCAGGCTGTCGGTTGTTCTCGTTATCGATTGCATGAATGATCGAACCTCCATCTCTAACATGATGTGAATTAATATACAGGATAATGTATATTAATTCAATATCCGAACGAGCAATTTGCTAAAAGAATATTTTTACTGTTTTTCAGGAATGGGAAGAGGCCATCCCGCAAAGGCAGGATGGCCTCAAGATTTCCTTTAACCGATTGTAATTTTTCCTTTCGGATGCCGGTAAAGCTCTTTTGATTGATTCGGAACCAGGGTATAAGCAAGGGTGAGCGGTCCCATCCTTCCCATAAACATCACGATAATAATTAAAATTTTTCCGATCCCGGTCAAATGCGGGGTTAAACCCATTGATAAGCCCGTCGTTCCGAAGGCGGAGGTAACCTCGAACATAACCGTCAGGAAATCCGTTTCTTCCGTAGCGGACAGAATCATCGTGAATAAGACGATGGTAGCAACGGAAACCGCCGTAATCGTCAGAGCTTTATGTACCCGGTCTTTTGCCAATCGGCGCTTGAAGAAGACGACATCTTCTTTCCCGCGGATCATGGCAATAACGGCTCCGATCAGAATCGCGAATGTCGTGACCTTGATGCCGCCGCCTGCGGATCCCGGGGAAGCTCCGATAAACATCAGAATAATAAGCAGGAATTGGCTCGCATTGCGCATGTCGGCGATATTAAGCGTGTTCGCGCCGCCGGAGCGCGGCGAGATCGACTGGAACAAGGAGCTGTACAGCTTGCCCGCAAAGCTAAGCGGCTCCAGCGTATTCGTATATTCGAATATAAAGAGGAGAACCGCTCCTCCCAAGAACAAGAGGCCGGACGTATACAGCACAACCTTGGAGTGAAGCGACAGCTTGCGTATTTTCGGATAGTCAATCACTTCGGCCAGTACGATAAAACCGATTCCGCCAAGAAAAATAAGCAGCATTAGTACCGCGTTAATAATCGGATCGTCGACATGGTTGGTAAAGCTGTTAAATGGACCGTGAATCGGTCCCATTATATCGAGGCCGGCATTCGTGAACATGGATACGCTGTGGAAGACGCCGTAATACAAGGCTTTGTCAAACGGCATCATGGCCGACCAGCGCAAGGTCAGGAGCAGGGCGCCGACAAATTCGATCGTAAAGGCGTAGATCAGAACGCGGCGGATAAAACGGACAATCCCTTCAAGCGAGGTATGGCTCATCGATTCCTGCAGCCACAGCCGTTCCCGGAGCGAGATCCGTTTGCGGAAGGCGAGGGCGAATAAGGTGGCCATCGTCATAAAGCCAAGTCCGCCAACCTGCATCAGCATCAGGATTACGAGCTCGCCGAAGGTAGAGAAATGCGTCCCGGTATCGACTACGACAAGACCGGTTACGCAGGCCGCCGTTGTGGCGGTAAAGAAGGCATCGATAAAAGGCGTATGCATGCCGTCTTCCGAAGCGTAGGGCAGTGAAAGCAGGATGGAGCCGATCAGAATAATAACAATAAAGCCTGCGGTCAGAATTTGCGGCGGACTGATTTTGGTTAGCATGGAATTCTTCAAGCCGTGTATCACCTTTCATGGAAGACTAGGACTTATGCGAAAATTCTAAGTTCCTAACGTTATCTGGTATAATTAGTATAAAGCAAACGGTACAGGAGGACTACAGCTACTATGAAATCAAGATACATCGCGAGTTTGTCATTGGCCATTATGTTTATCGGCTTTATCGTAACCAGGCTGTGGCTGCCGGACAATTGGTGGACACGGCTCCTCGAGAGCGGCTTTGAAGCGGGTCTTGTCGGGGGAATTGCGGATTGGTTTGCGGTTACGGCTTTGTTCCGTCATCCGTTCGGCATCCCGATTCCGCATACATCCCTGCTGCTGAAGAACAGGGACAAAATCGTCAATTCTCTTATATCGGCGATGGAAAACGAGCTGTTGAACAAGGAAAGCATCAGCAAAAAGCTGAAGGAGCTGAAGCTGTTCAAAGGATTGGCCTCGGGCCTTACCGGACTGGTCGGCAAGCGTAAATTACGGGTTGGGGTCCTTCGGTTTGCCCAGTCCTCGCTTGAACAGGTTCCGTTAGAGAAGCTGAGCGCAAAGATTCAGGAGCTCGCCGTGGATTATATCCGCAAGCAGGATATCGTTCCGATCGTAGACAAGCTGACCGACAAATTCGTCTATGACGGCTGGGACGAAAAGGCTCTGGATTTTGTCCTGGTGCAAGGACAGGAATGGGTGAAGAAGCGGGAGACCGAGCAATTCTTCGGAAGACTGGCGCACAGCAAGATGGAAGAATTGCAGGTAGGCGGCTTTATGGGCTTTGCCGTACAAGCTTTTGTTGGCTTTATGAGTCCGGAGAAGCTGGGACCTATCATTCAAGGTATGCTGCTCTCGAGTATTAAGGAGCTTAGCACGCCGGGCAATCCGAACAGGCAGAAACTGCTGGATGAATTGAAAAAGCATGCTTTGGCCCTGTCTTCCAATGAGGAGCTGATGGCCCGCTTGAAGGCTGGACTGGAATCCGGCGCGGAGAGCGTTGGAATAGAACGGTTTATCCATCTTCGTCTGGAAGAGCTCCGCCAACTGCTGCTCGATAAGCTGGAGGAGGAATGCCTGAACGGGGGACGCATACTCGTTAAAGCCTTCCGCTTCCTGGTAGAGCAAGCGAAGAGCAGGGAAGAGGTGATCAATCGCTGGGAGCAGTCCATTCTCGCTTATTTGGTCAGCTGGATTGAGAAGAACCATTACCGGATTGGCGTGCTTGTCCGGGATAATGTCAACCAAATGGATGATCAGGCGCTTGTTCAGATGCTGGAACAGAAGATCGGCAAAGACCTGCAATGGATCAGGGTGAACGGCGCGGTATGCGGCTTTATCGTCGGCATCATCCTTTCCTTCTTTTAAACCGGGCTGTATTGGAGGATGAATAGGTGACCGTATTGCAGGTAGATGAAATGGCAAAATCAAAATTCGATAATCGCGATGAATGGCTGTTCAGCGGCGTTACGGCAGAGGTTCGTCCGGAAGACCGGATTGTTCTGCTTGGAGGCTCCGGCCAAGGGAAAAGCACGCTGCTTCGCATCCTTTCGCTGCTGGAGCCTTTTGATAACGGCGCTCTTCGTCTGGATGGGCAGACAACTACGGAATGCAAGCCGCAAAGCTGGCGCAAAAAGGTTACCTACGTAGCCCAGAAGCCGGTCATGCGAAGCGGCACGGTTGCTTACAATCTCCGTACGGTCAGCGAGCTTCATAACAAGCCTTTTGAAGAAGAACTGGCCCGCCGCTATATGGAAGCTGTTGGTCTCGGACAAATGGATTGGGACAAGCAGGCTTTGGATCTTTCGGGCGGGGAGCAGCAGCGGCTTGCGCTTGTCCGTTCCCTGCTGCTTCATCCCGAGCTGCTGCTGCTTGATGAAATTACATCCTCGCTTGATCCCGCAAGCAAGAGAAGCGTCGAGAAGCTTCTTATGGGTTGGGTATCCCGGCGGGCCGACGGATTGGAGCGAGCATACCTATGGATCACGCATGATTTGGATCAGGCACGCTTGATCAGCAATCAGGTCTGGTTTATGGCAGAGGGAAGCTTGCTCGAGAGAAGCGCAACAGAGATGTTTTTCGGAAATCCGGCTACGGAACAGGCGAGACTGTTTATTCGCAGCATGCAAGGCGCAAAGGGGGAAGAGCCATGAACAACATTGCCCTCTTATGCACCTTATGTTTTGTTGCGGTCGCGGCCTTAATCTCCATGAAACAGAAGCTTGGGCTGGAGAGGGAAATTCTGATTGGCACGATACGTTCGGCGGTTCAACTGCTGTTTATCGGCTACGTTCTTCATTTCGTTTTCGAAACAAGCCACCCGGCTTTTATTATCATTATTATTGTATGCATGATTATGGTTGCCTCATGGAATGCGGGAGCGAAGGCGAAGCATGTACGGGGGATCCGCAGCCGGATCGCTATTGCACTGGCCTGCACGGAAGGGGGAACGATGGCGATTCTGCTTGGTCTTGGCATTATAGAGCCAACACCGCAATATATCATTCCGGTCAGCGGTATTATTATTGGAAGCTCGATGATCGTATGCGGCTTGCTCTTGAACCAGATGAAGCGAGAGATGGAGACGGCTAGGGGAGAGATGGAGATGCTCCTTGCCCTTGGGGCAACGGAAAAGCAGGCGGTCCACGGTTCCTTGCGGCGCTCCGTCAGGGCCAGCATGATTCCGACATTAGACGGCATGAAGACGGTTGGACTGGTACAGCTGCCCGGCATGATGACAGGGATGATTGTGGCAGGAGCAGATCCGATAGAAGCGGTACGCTATCAGATCCTCATTATGTTTGTACTGGCATCCTCCGCGGCAATGACGGCAATGGTGCTCAGCTTGATCAGTTATCGGTTATGGTTTACGAAGGATGCCAGGCTGCTGCCTCTGCTTCCGGAAGATAAATAGAGATATTCGGTTAGAAAAAGATTTTGTAAATTCTATTGAACATTGCGAACATGCGTTCTATAATTAAGGGGCGGTAATCATTATAGAATAAATAAAGAAAGCCTGCCTTTCCATATCGGAAAGACAAGCTTTTACCAAAACTTATTTTATTCAGAAAGGGCCGCCTGTCCCTCCAAGCTTAT
The DNA here is from genome assembly GCF_000023585.1 of Paenibacillus sp. JDR-2. Lineage (NCBI taxonomy): Bacteria > Bacillati > Bacillota > Bacilli > Caryophanales > Paenibacillaceae > Paenibacillus > Paenibacillus sp. JDR-2. Next base: position 1,630,028 of record NC_012914.1, read on the forward strand.
CCACTCTTGTGACCACTTCTCAATTTCCCTTACGACAGGCTCCAAGGCACGGCCTTTCTCCGTCAAGGAATATTCGATGCGGACAGGAATTTCCGGATAAACAACGCGGGTGACGATTCCTTCATTTTCCAAATCCTTGAAACGTTCGGATAACAGCCTGCCGCTGATCGGAAGCGCGGCTTGAACAGCGCAGAAACGCTGCGGGCCGGCTAACAGCTGATAGATAATCAGGCCAATCCAACGTTTTCCAATGAGATCCATCCCTTTCTGCACGCGCGGACAAAGGTCAGATTGCTCCATAACGATCACCTCTGGTTCATTTCCATTTCATTATAGTCACATTGTTAAATGAATACAAGCAAACTTTTGTTAGGCTTGTAACTTGACGTCACTTAATTATGAAATTATAATTAGTTACTATTAGTAACGAATAAATCTGAAGAAGATATCTCACTCCGGCCTATATGGGCTAATGTGAGGATGGACCAGCAGCCTGTTGCGCTATGGCATAATTCTCAATATACTGGTATCTACTGCAAGAATTTGGTCAATTATTCGTGGTTTATTATTCAGCTAAAAAGAAGGTGCGGTAAACATGTCTAATGAACATATCTTATCGATATTAAAAAATAAAATTAAAACCATCGACAATGGCGATCATGCGATCCATGTCGTAGGTCCAATCAAACTCCCGGTCGAGCTGGACGGGGAAACCGTAACATTCCAGTGGTACAGCTGGCTCCGCCGCGATATTCAAAAGAGCGAATCCGTGGAAGAACTGATTACGGAGCTTAATCAAGTTCATTATGCGGACTTCCAACAGTCGAGCGTTCTGGTCTACGGCGACTTCGAGCATGAGGAAGAAGTGCTAATCCGTATGCACAGCATCTGCCATACCGGCGATATCTTCGGAAGTCAGCGTTGTGATTGCGGCTTCCAACTGAAGCAGTCGATGCGGATGATTATTGCTAACGGAACAGGCGCATTGTTCTACCTGGCCAACCATGAGGGACGCGGAATCGGCCTGTTTAGCAAAGCGATGGCTTACCTGCTTCAAGAGGAAGGCCTTGATACGGTAGATGCCAATCTTGAGCTTGGTTTTGCCGAGGATGCACGCGATTACAGCGAAGCTATCGATGTCCTGAAGCTTCTTCGTCAAGCGCCGGTATCCATCATTACGAACAACCCGCGCAAGGTGGAAGCCCTTCGCGATGCGGGGATGAACATCACCTCCCGCGTACCGTTATGGGGAGAGGCATCCGTTCATAATGAGAAATATTTATCGACCAAGGTTGCCCGTTCCGGTCATTTCGAACGGGAGCTAGCGGTAAAATAAGGAACAGGCCGAGCAGTCGGCCTGTTTTTTTTGCGCTTTGACCGAAACCAATCGATCTGTCCTGTCGTCTAATGGATATGCTCAATCTGGCATACACTATATGGAACGGAAGGTTGGGTGCATATGAACTCTCGTCTAAAACAATCCTTATATAGATTATTTACCGTCTGCATCGTGATCGGATTAATGGGATGCAGCAAAGCGGAACAGAATGATAATGCCGTCCGGACTGACCGGGCTATCAAGCAACCTGCAGCCACGGAAGCCGTTGAGAAAAGCTCTGATCAGGATGCTCTCATACATAAATTCAAGACGGTGGTCAGCACGGCAAAGGAAGCTTCCGATATCGTATCCTTCCTGAACGAGAATTTGAACAAAGCAGGGCAGAATAATGCGGACCAGATGGTAAGGGAGCTGTACGCCTTTTACGCGAAGGATCTGCAGACTTCCCAGGAAGCCTTTTTTGGCGATAATGTTCAAAATGTGCTGACGGAGATGGATTGGCCGATTACCTCAGCGAACGCAGCGTCTATTACCGACGAAGCGATCAGGCAGCTTGTGGTGACCAAGCTGTCCGGCGGTTACAAGCTGGTATGGGTAGAAGGAACCATCTATCCGATCGTGGACTACAGCAACCAGCAGAAATACAGCATGTATCTGTCCAAGCCGTTAAACAGCTATATCGCCTTGAAAGCTGCGGAATCGAGCGATCCGGCTGCCATGGACGCCGGGCTTGTTATTACGTGGAACGAATTAGCGAGCAGAGCGGTGATGGCCGAGACCTTCCTGAAGCAATATGCGGATTCCCCGGAATATACGGAGGTCGAGAGTATCTATCTGGATACTTATTTGAGAATGTATATAAACGGACTTTCGAATACGCCCATTTTCGATTCAAGCAATTTGAAGCTGATGCCGGAAGTGAAATCAAGCTATCTAAAGGTCGCAACGGAAAATCCGGATACCGTTACCGGCATTATGGCGAGCCGGTTCTTGGAGATATTGGCGAAGTCGGGTGATGTTGCTATGATGCGCGGGCCTGCTGGAACGCAGCTGCTGCCAGAGGTGAAGGAATTCCAGAAAAACTACCGCCAGACGGCTCTAAAGCTGTTGAAGGAAGCCTGAAGCGCATCCAAAAAACGACAAAATTATTTTGCGTTCCGCATCTATTTCAAGTATGATTGGATGTAACATAATTGAACCAGAAGGAGTAGGACATGAACTCGAAAACTAGTCATTGTAAAATTGTCGATTGTACGATCCGCGACGGCGGACTTGTGAACAACTGGGATTTCAGCGTTGAATTCGTTCAACATCTCTATAATACATTGAACGAAGCCGGCGTAGACTATATGGAAATCGGCTACAAAAACTCGCCTAAGCTGCTGAAAGGCGCCGATACGGCTGGCCCTTGGCGTTTCCTGGATGACAACTTCCTGAAGCAAGTCATCCCTAACAAAGGCAATACCAAGCTGTCCGCTCTTGTCGATATCGGTCGCGTAGACGAGAATGACATCTTGCCGCGCAGCGAGAGCCTTCTCGACCTCATCCGCGTAGCCTGCTACATCCAGGATGTAGACAAAGCTCTTCAATTGGTTCAACTGTTCCATGAACGCGGATACGAAACAACCCTTAACATCATGGCACTCTCCAACGTTATGGAGAACCAGCTGATTGAGGCTTTCGAACTGATCAAGGAAAGCGTAGTGGACGTTGTCTACATCGTAGACTCGTACGGCAGCTTGAAGCCTAACGACTACAGCTATCTGATTGAGAAATTCCAGCATCATCTGCCTAACAAACGCCTTGGTATCCATACGCATAACAACATGCAGCTTGCCTTCGCAAACACGCTGCTTGCTGCGGAAAAAGGCGTAGAGCTGCTTGATGCTTCCGTATACGGCATGGGCCGCGCTGCAGGCAACTGCAACACGGAGCTGCTTGTCGCTAACCTTCAAAATGCGAAATACAATGTGCGTCCGGTTCTCGACATGATCGAGAAATACATGATTCCTCTCCGCGAGAAGGAAGAGTGGGGCTACATTATTCCTTACATGATCACGGGCATGCTGGATGAGCATCCACGCTCGGCTATGGCGCTTCGCGATTCCGAAGACAAAGATAAATGCGTTGACTTCTACGATCGTCTGACGACTCCGGAAGTCGCTCATAGCAAATAATGGTGGGGCTGCCTTAGTTTAAGGCAGCCTTTTAATTTGCGGGAGGAGTTCTATGCTCAGGTCGGGGTAATGCTCAGGACATGAGATGTATCGCCTTCGGCACACCGAATTGTGATCGGAGCAGTTCGCCCGATAACAATTCGGTGCTGCTGTTGCCAATCTGAATATTTGAATTTACTCGGCTAACGAGTATTCAGATTGGCAAAGGCAGACGCTGCGCTCCTCCAGGAGATACATCTCACTCTCTTCGCACCCTCTCTTCGCACTCTTCCCACAAAGGGGGCTGCCTTAATAATAGGCAGCCCCTTTGTGGTTGGGGCGTGGAGGCGCCTGGTGGTTTTCAGGCGCCGGGCCGGGACAAAAGCATAAAGTGCGACTTGCGGCAAAGCAGACTTTTTCCGAGCCTGTAGGTTGCTCCAAAAGAAAAAAAGAAACTTATGGAATGCTAACGAAACGTAGTATCGTTATTTGATCTAAATTGACCGGTTTGAAGATCTAACGAAACTACATAACGTTATTTGCTTATTTTGAAGGGAATACGAGGGCAAATCGGGTGAATAGCGTTATCAGGTTTCGTTAGAATGCGCGAGGCAGTCATTTTGAGTAAATAAGGTTACCAGGTTTCGTTAGAGATGAAGTGTGAGTTGCGAGGAGCAGCTTAGGGGGGTGGAAGTGACCCTTAGTCCTTTGTGCTTGGGAATGGAGAAGGCAAGTGAAGAGAGGTAAGTTAGGGATGAAAGGACAGATAGACAAGCACAAAGGGAAAGTGAATAGAGGCGAGGAAAGACAAAAAGAAAGGAGCTGCTGGAAACAGCAGCCCCTTCTAGGCGGGACGGGATCTTATAACGTTTTTTTCATGGTAACGTGTGGGATGCCCTCTTCCAGAAATACGTCGGAGACGGTATTGTAGCCGAGCTTGGAGTAGAAGGCTTCGGCATGCGTCTGGCCGTTAAGCTTCGCTTCCTTGAGGCCGTCTTCGCGGGCAACAGACTCAAGTGCTTCGACAACAGCGCGGCCAAGTCCGTATTTGCGGTGGGAAGCAAGGACGCAAATGCGCTGAAGCTTAGCTACTCCGTCAACTACTCTTACGCGGCCCGCAGCAACCGGCTCATCGTTGTAGTGGACCAGGACATGCTTGGACGATTCCTCGAATTCGTCGTATTCGTTCTCGGCTGGTACGCCTTGCTCGTCCACAAAAACTTTTTTGCGGATGTCGTAGACCGCCTGCAGATCTTGTTCATTGGTAACCAATCTTGAAGTAATTGTCATGTTGTTCTCGTTCTCCTTCCATATGTACAAGAAGCTTAGGATTCGCGCAGCTCGCCGTCGCCCCGGATAGCAGCGGCCTGATGAGGCTCGTTAGGATGCAAATAGGCTGTACCGTTAAAGGCTCGTCCGTCGGCTGCCGTTGCGTATAATTCGACCCGGATATCCTCGCTTTGCCCAAACCACTGAAGCAGCTCGGTATCTTTTACTCCGTTAACGTCCACGTACCATAGCCTCGAACCGTAATCCGACACCAGCACAAGCTCAGCGGATTGGAACAGAAGCTCCTTCATCTGCTGCTGGTATACAATCTCAATGCCTTTAAGTTGAATAGTTTCCATTATTGCAGCCCTCCATGAACTGGCATAAAACGGCCTGATATTCAGCCGGGATGCCTGCTTTTGATTGTAATGTTGATTGCCTGTTAATGCAACAATCCCCCAAGTCTCTGCGTCTAATTAGAAAATAAAGGGGGTTATGGAAAATGATAAAAAATCAGGCGAAAAGCAAGCTCATGTCCATGATCATTTCAATGGTTGTTATCTTGCTTATTCTGGCCGGCTGTTCGTCTAACCGGAACAATAACGCGGCCGACCGGGCAGCTCCGGATCGCGGGACGGAGAGCAGCAAAGCCGAATCTTCAGCGGATGGCCTGGGTAACCGGGTTGAGGATAGGGCTGTTGAGCCCGAATCGCACCGGGAAGAGGTGCGCCGTCAAGGGCGGACCGACGCGCCTATCCAGGCAGGCCAGCTAACCGCCGGCGAGTGGGATGATCTTGCCGCGTGGGAACGGTTCAATAACTTGCTTAACGGCTATGAAGGCAGTGGCAGCTCCGCATATTGGGGCTTTGAATATTTTAACCGGCTGGAAGTATCGGTGACCTCTGACGGCCGTGCTGTATCCGATGCGAGGGTAAGGCTTATCGGGGAGCAGAATCAGACGGTCTGGGAAGCCAAGACAAATGCCGAGGGGAATGCATTTGTATTCGCGGGATTGTTCAAGGATAACGGGCAGCAAAATCAGAGAACGCGTTATTCGGTTGAAGTAATGGCCGACCAGCAGAAGAAAAAGGTATCCAACATCGAGGTGCCCGGTCAAGGAGCCCTGAAGGTAGACCTCGACGGTGAACTGCCAGCCTCGAATCAGGTAGACGTCATGTTTGTGATGGACACAACCGGCTCCATGCAAGACGAGATGGATTATTTGGAAGCCGAGCTGAACGATGTGATTACCAGGGTTGGCGAGAAGCATGCCAATCAGCTGGATATCCGGATGAGCACGAATTTTTACCGGGATATTCATGATGATTATGTCGTGAAGGCGAATCCTTTTACAACCCATATCGATCAGGCGGTAAAGCTTATTGCGATGCAAAAAGCACAAGGCGGCGGTGATTATCCGGAAGCGGTAGAGCAGGCCATGCGCAACGCGGTCAGCGATCATAAGTGGAGCGAGAACGCGCGGGCAAGGCTTCTGTTTCTTGTGCTGGATGCACCGCCTCATCACGAGACCCAAATTATCCAGGAGATGCACAGCGTAATTGCAGACGCGGCAAAGGCGGGGATTCGCATTATCCCGGTTGCTTCAAGCGGCGTTGATGCGGATACGGAATATTTGCTGCGGTTTGCGGCCGTCGCAACCGGTGGCACTTATCTGTTCTTGACCGACGACAGCGGCATTGGCAGTGATCATCTGGAACCGGCCGTAGGCGAATACGAGACAAAGCTGCTTAATGATCTGCTGGTTGAAGTCATCAACCGGTACGTGCAATAAGATAAAGGATAAAACCCCTATTTGGTCCTGTTGGATCAGATAGGGGCTTCGTGTTAATATGGGGAAAACCATTTTTGGAAGGCCAATGGAAACGAGAGAAAAAGGAGAGAAGCAAATGGTTCGATCACTTATTTTCGATATGGACGGCACCTTATTTCAGACCGATAAGATTCTGGAGATCTCGCTTGAGGATGCTTATAACCGATTGAGATCCCTTCATAAGTGGGATAATGAAACGCCAATTGAAAAATACCGCGAAATTATGGGCGTGCCTTTGCCGAAAGTATGGGAAGCGTTGCTGCCCGATCATTCCATGGCGGATAGGGAAGAGACGGATGCTTACTTTCTGCAAAGATTAATTCATAATATCAATAGCGGAAAAGGAGCTTTGTATCCTCATGTCGAGGAGGTTTTTCGATATCTCAAGGAGCAGCGTTGTTCCATTTACATAGCAAGTAACGGGCTGACGGAGTATTTGAAGGCGATTGTGCGTTACTACCAGTTAGATCGATGGGTGACGGAGACGTTCAGCATTGAGCAAATTGATTCTTTAAATAAATCCGACCTGGTTCAAACGATTATGGAGAAGTTTGGAATATCGCATGCGGCAGTAGTAGGCGACAGGTTATCGGATATCCGCGCGGCAAAAGACAATGGTTTGACGGCGGTAGGTTGTCACTTTGATTTTGCGCGGGAGGATGAACTTGTCCAGGCTGATTACGTTATTCATGATCTAAACGAGCTAAAAGCATTAATAGATAGGATATAGCGCATGAAAGGGAATTGTCTGAACAAAAGAGCAGAGCCGGAGGTGCTAATCATGTCTGTTCACGTAACACCGCTTGGCGACCGCGCGCTTGTCCTCCAGCAGGATACGCAGGGAGCGAACGGATGGAAGCAGATGGCCGACCTTGCATGGACGTTGAAGCAGCAAGCCGAAGCTTGGGTGATTGATATTGTACCGGCTTACGAGACGGTTACCGTCCTGTATGATCCTGCTATGTTGTGGCGGGAGATTGAGCAAGGGCCGGAGGCTGACGTTCTGCTGCCTTATCACCTCGCGGAACGGAAGCTGCGGAGTTTGATCGAGAATGGAAAAGCAGCCTCGGAACGGGGAGGTAAAGGCCGCAGATTTGATCTTCCTGTGTATTATGGAGGTCAATACGGTCCGGACCTGGGGGAGTCAGCCGAACGTTCGGGGCTGACGGCGGCGGAGTTCGTCGAGGAGCATTCCAGGGTGGAGTATACCGTGGCGATGATTGGATTTATGCCGGGTTTTCCGTATATGGGCGGGCTGCCGGAGAAGCTAGAGCAGCCGCGAAAGGCCGTACCGCGTTCTATTGTCCCGGCAGGGTCTGTGGGAATTGCGGGGAAACAGACCGGGATTTATCCGCTTGCTTCGCCAGGTGGCTGGCAGATAATCGGCTATACGCCGATCTGCATGTTTGATAAGGAACGCAGTGAGCCTGTGCTGCTTCGCGCGGGCGACCGCGTCCGCTTTATTCCCGTAACCGGAGGTGACATCCGATAATGACGGATCGAAGCATAAACGGGAGTACCGTAAACAAAAGCGAAGCGGAGAGCTTCCGGGGAATGAAGGTGTTAAAACCCGGCCTGTCGACTACGATTCAGGATTCGGGGAGAGAAGGCTACCGTTCCTCGGGCATTTCTGCCGGAGGGGCGATGGACCGGTATGCGCTGCGGATGGCCAACCTTCTGGTGGGCAATGAGGAAGGGGAAGCGGGACTTGAGGTAACGCTTATCGGACCTGAGCTGGAGGTGGATACGGATCTTCTTATTTCCGTTTGCGGAGCTTATCTGGAGCCAACCATTGATGGAGAAGAGCTGCCGATGTGGCGGCCGGTCTTTGTTCCGCGCGGCGCGGTGCTGCGCTTTGGCCGCGCCGTAAGCGGCTGCCGCGCCTACGTGGCGGCAGCGGGAGGCTTTGGCGTGCCGCGCGAGCTTGGCAGCCGCAGCACGGACGTGCGCGCCGCGCTGGGCGGGCTCGCCGGGCGGCGCCTTGCCGCCGGCGACGCCTTGCCCTGCGGCGCGGCGCAGGGCACAGCTGCCCCGTCCCGGTGGGCAGCCGCATGGGCAACGGCGCTGTCGCGGCTGGGCGAAGCCTCCGCCGCGACAGCGCCGGAAGGCGCGGGCCGCCGCCTGCCGTGGGCGGCCGCGCCATGGTTCGCGCCGCCGGGTGCCTACGGCGGCGGCGACGGCGAAGACGGCATCGTGCTTCGCGCGATGCCGGGGAGCGAGCACGGGCAGTTCAGCGCAGCTGCCCGTGAAGCGCTCTTCCGGGAGCGGTATACCGTCGCTCCCGCCTCGGACCGCATGGGGTGCCGCCTGATCGGCACCCCGCTGGCAAGAGAGTCCCGTGCGGAGCTGCTCTCGCACGGGGTAACGCCCGGTGCCGTGCAGGTACCGCCCGGCGGCGGGCCGATCATTCTGGCCGCCGACTGCCAGACAACCGGCGGCTATCCCAAAATCGCGCATGTCGCTACGGTCGACATGCCGCTCGCGGCCCAGGCGAAACCGGGTGATACGATCCGGTTCCAGCCTGTTACCTTAGACGAAGCGCAGCGGCTGGATCGCCGGCGCGAGCAGGATATCCGCTATCTGGCCGCCGCGATCCGAAGCCGCTGGCCTTAAATACCGAAAGGAGACATAAGCATGGTTCATCGCGCGGTTGATCTCAACTGTGATTTCGGAGAAGGCTACGGCAGCTATTCCTTCGGGCAGGATGCCGAGCTGCTGCCCTTTATAACTAGCGTAAATATCGCTTGCGGCTTTCATGCCGGTGATCCGCATACGATGCATACGGCCGTGAAGCAGGCTTTGTCCGCGGGCGCCGCAATTGGCGCCCATCCCGGCCTGCCCGATCGGCTCGGATTTGGCCGCCGGGAGATGCAGGTAACCGCATCCGAGGTGTATGATTTTGTTTTGTATCAGGTTGGCGCATTGCAGGCTTTTGTTCGGGCATTAGGCGGGGAGATGGCTCACCTAAAGCCGCATGGAGCCCTTTACCATATGGCTAACCGCGATAAAGCGGTCTCTGAGGCGATTGTCAAAGCAGCCTTGGCTGTTGATGACAGGCTTATTATTTACGGACAATCCGGCAGTTTGCTCTTGTCTGAAGCCAAGCAATACGGCCTGTCCTCCGCATCCGAGGTTTTTGCGGACCGGGCGTACGAGCCGGACGGAAGCCTCGCTCCTCGCGGCAAGCAAGGAGCCGTTCTGCATGATGCGGACCTTGCGGCCGCTCAAGCGGTAGCGATGGCAGCGCAAGGAATTGCCTTTACGCCGGAAGGTGCTTCGGTAAACGTACAAGCTGACACGATTTGCCTGCATGGCGATGGCCTTCATGCGGCTCTGTTTGCTTCCCGTATCCGGGAGGCGTTAATCAAAGAGGGGATTACTCTCCAGGCGCCGGGCAAGGCATAACGCATGTCTATTCGCGACAAGATTACCGTGTTTGCATATGGCTCATTGCTTCCGGGTCTGGTCAATCATTATGTCATAGCTCCCTTCCTTATAGACAGCAGGAGCGGTATGATCGCGGGCAGACTGGTGGACGTCGGAGCTTATCCGGCTGCAGTCAGGGATCAGTCGGCCAGAACGAACGGTGCGGTTATTGAAGGGTTATGGCTTACGATCGACCGTGCCGGACTAGCTGTACTCGACGAGCTGGAGGAGTTTTCCGGCATCGAGGAAGCCAATGATTACGAGCGGGTTTGGGTCCAGGACGACAAGAATTCAAAGCTTGAGGGCTGGGTCTATATTTGGCCGTCAGACCGTGGCTGTTCAGCCGTTCCAGGTTCATCATGGCCGGATTATCTAAACAACTTGACCACTAAACCAAAGCTTTCATGAAATGTAAATTTACTGCTAGACTGGAATCACATAATCTCCTAGAATTAGATATGATGTAGAGGTATGATCTAGGGCTAGGGGAGAGATTAGCTATGACTGAAGATGGGATCACGGGAGAGTTTTTTGAAGGTTATAAAGTCACATTCCCTATGGGACGTTATGATGTATCCGTCTATATGACAAAGGTATATTATGAAGCCTGGAAATACTTTAGAGATGCTGAAATTACGGATGTATGGGTAGAAGAAGTTAAGCTGGATTTGGTGAAGTTTCTGAAATAACACGATAAAGTTTTGAACGGGAGAATGTGCCTTTTGGTACGTTCTCTTTTTTATGTCGTCCAAAAATGTAGAAATCCCAGATTTTGTACTAGATCAAAATAGGCCAAATCTCCTAAAATAAGGACTGTTCATGTCGTTAATTTATGGAAGGAGTGGAATAAAACGAAAATTTACGAACTTTTATAAAATCCGCAGCCGTGTATGTATCCAATTACAATAAGAGGTGTAGTTATGAAGCTAACCGTAAGCAGGAAATTATTTATGGGATTTTTGGCTGTGCTTATCGTTTTGACCGCAATCGTATTTATCGGTTACTCCAAAATTACGACTGTTGATCAGGCCTATGGCAAGCTGATTGATGACAAGGCGAAGAAGCTGATCATGATTCAGGAGCTAAACGTAGCCATCAAAAAAGAACAGCTTAGCGCAAGAGGCTACTTGATTCTGAAGGACGATTCCTCCTCGCAAAATTTCAATGCTGCCCATGAAAGCTTCCTGCAGCTGAGCAAGGAGCTGAGCGCCATCACGAAGCTTCCGAAAGCAAAGGAGCTGCTTGAGCAGCTGATTGAGCTGGAGAGCCAGTTCCATGAGGTCGCCGCCCAGGAGATCCAACTGAAGGATCAGAATAAGACCGATGAATACATGGAGCTCGTAACCAAGCAGGGGCATGAGATTTCCTCCGCTTTCGACAGCAAGATGGACGAGTTGACGGATTATCAGCAGACGGTTATGGAAAAGGGACATCAGGAGACGGCAGACCAGGCAGCAAGCACAAAAATCTCGATGCTGGCATTGGGGTTGGCCGCTATTCTGATCGGGCTTGCGGTTGCGATATACATAGGCAGGAAAATTAGCAGGCCGGTAGTAGAGCTGTCAAAGGCTGCGGAAAAAATAGCGGCTGGCGATTTAACCTCAACGGAGCTGAACGTAAAAAATATAGACGAGATCGGAGATTTGGCCGCCTCCTTCAAGAGAATGCGCCGCAATCTTCGTGAGCTGATTCAGACGGTCAACACGAATGCAAGCCAAGTAGCGGCATCGGCCGAAGAACTGACGGCAAGCGCTGACCAGACTTCGAGAGCAACGGAGCAGATTGCCGTTACGATGTCTTCGGTCGTAACCGGGGTAGAGACCCAGTTCAATACGGTAGAAGAAGCATCCCGGACGATTGCCGAAATTGCAGCCGGAGCGCAGGAAATTGCCCGCAATACCCAGGTTGTGTCGGATACTACGCTGGATGCTTATTCGAAGGCTGCCGAGGGGACGGCTTCCGTCCAGACGGTTATCGGACAGATGAGTGCGATATCCCGTACGGTTTACGGACTGTCTCAAGTCATTGGAGGGCTTGGTGAACGCTCCCAGGAAATCGGGCAAATCAGCAGCGTGATTACGGGGCTTTCTTCGCAGACCAATCTGCTTGCGCTTAATGCGGCTATCGAAGCGGCAAGAGCAGGCGAGCATGGGCGAGGATTTGCGGTCGTAGCAACAGAGGTGAGAAAGCTGGCCGAGCAGTCGAGTCAATCGGCGCAGCAGATCTCCGGATTGATCGCTTCCATTCAAGAGGAGACGCTTCGAGCGGTACAAGCGATGGATACGGCAACAAACGAAGTTAGCGACGGACTTGGGATGGTAAACTCGGCTGGCGAATCCTTTGATTTGATCCAGCAGTCCGTTAATATCGTATCTTCCCAGATCCAGGAGGTTTCCTCTTCCGTGCAGCAAATGGCGGCGGGTGCCGAGCAGATGGTGCAATCGATGAAAGCAATCACGGAGGTGTCGGAGCATACGGCATCCGGTTCCCAGCAGGTATCGGCCTCCGCGGAGGAACAGATGGAGTCGATGAAAAATATTTCAGGCGCGGCTTTATCTCTATCCCAGATGGCGGAACAGCTTCAGTTGCAGATTGAGAAATTTAGAGTGTAAAACGTAAAAATCGGATATATTTGTATCCGATTTTTATCGTAAGAGCGGAAATACGGATGGTACTTTTTCCGTTATTTCTCGCTGGCGAAATCCCATACGGTTATGGTATCCGCGATTTGCGTTAGAACGAAAATAGCGGATGGCAGTTTATGCACTTAGGACACCTAACCAAACTACAACACGCTATTAGCCCAAAATGGAGGCTTCTGATTTTCTAACGAAACCTCATATCGCTATCCGGTCACTTTTTGCCGATTCCAGCCCATATTGAGTCAAATAGCGTTACCAAGTTTCGTTAGCTTCCGGAATAAGCTGATTTTTACCAAATAAGAATACGTAGTTTCGTTAGCGGAACAAGCGTGGGTTAGTGAATAGGTGGATAGTACGTCAGGTGAGCTCAATAAGGTAATGTTTATCCTTGATTCCCCAGTGCTGCGGCAAAACCCCCTGGTTTGTGTTTACGAGATACGGTTAGGCTGCTTAATCCCAATACTGTTGGAAACGAAAACAGCTAATCGCCAAAAAACCTCGGACACTCCTTATCCAAGGAGCTGCCCGAGGTTTTTTGCAATTATATGATTAAGCTTGAAGCGTAATGTCCTTGCGCTCCGCCAGATGCCTTTTTACCCGGATTGCCATCAGGGAGGCGAAGAAGCAGGTAAAGCCTGCGATAACAAAAGCCTGCGAGTAGCTGCCAAGCCAGTCGCGCATAACGCCTGCGCCGTATGCAGCGGTTGAAGCGCCGATCTGGTGGGCAACCACGATCCAGCCGAAGATCATGCCGGACTTTTCTTTGCCGAAGGTTTCTCCGGCGAGCTTGGCGGTTGGCGGTACTGTCGCAATCCAGTCCAGGCCGTAGAATACGGAGAAAACAACAAGCATAGCCGGAGTAGCGTTAAGCGCATAAGGAAGGAACAGCAGTGACAACCCTCTCAGCCCGTAATACCAGAACAGCAGCCAGCGGCTGTCGAAGCGGTCGGACAACCAGCCGGAAATCGTGGTGCCGAAAAGGTCAAAGATCCCCATCATCGCGAGCAGCCCCGCAGCGGCAACCTCCACCATCCCGTGATCGCCGCAGGCGGCTATCAAATGGGTGCCGATCAGGCCGTTTGTAGAGAAGCCGCAGAAAAAGAAGGTGCCGGCGAGCAGCCAGAATGTTTTATTTTTCATCGCATAGCCAAGATTCCGGATAGGAGACAGGAATAGATTGCCGCGGAATGGCGCCGGCTTAACGATTTCATCCGAGCCGTAAGGAGCGGCACCCACATCGGAAGGATGATTTTTCATCCAGATGGCAACCAGCACAAACACCGTCACGATACCAACAACAGCCGTGTACATGGCGGAGCGCCAGCCGTAATCGGAGGTCATTTTGGCAAGCAGCGGCAGGAACAACAGCTGTCCGGCAGCGGCGCTTGCTGTCAGCATGCCGACAACCAGCCCTTTTCGCTTCACAAACCACAGATTGCTGACGGTAATGCCAAGCACGTTCGCCATCATGCCGGTTGCAAGTCCGGAGACAAGGCCCCACAGCAGATCGAACTGCCACAACGCGTTAATGAACGGCGTAACCGCTAGACTTGCGGCCAGCACGGCTAGAGCGATAAGCACAACCTTGCGGATGCCGAAGCGCAGCAGCAGGGCAGCGGAGAACGGGCCAACCAGACCATATAGTAAAATGCCGATGGATGCTACGCTGGAGATTTCTCCCCGGCTCCAGCCGAATTCGTCTTGAAAGGGGATCATCAAAACGCTTGGCATGGAACGAATGCCTGCCGATACCAGCAGGGTAACAAAGGTGAGCAGAACGATTATCCACCCGTAATAGAACTTGCTTTTGACCTGATTCATGTCACACCTCGACTTATTTTGTTTGTACATACAAATGTATAAAGATGAAAAAGTTCCGGTTAAGGAACTATGGCAGCAGTATAAGTTATAGCGGTTTAACCGTTACAAACCGAAATCGCATCTGTTAAAAAACAAATCAAACTAGCTGTTATTTCTCCAACTGTTCGCTTGTCGTTTCCAGAGATAGCGTCAACTGCGCTGCAGCTTCATTGCCAAGAATCGATTGGTAAGATTCAAGCAGCTTTTTGGAGGCGGCACGAATCGTTGGCTCCAGCTCGCGGCCTTTTTCCGTCGGATAGACCAGAACGGTTTTCCCTTGCACCTTGCGTTCAACAAGCTGTTTGGCTTCAAGCTTATCAATAAATCGGGTTAGGGTGGAGGGGGTAATATACAGCTTTTCGGATAATTCCTTCTGCGTAATGCCGGGCTTGGCGACACTGAGACGAATGACATAGCCATAACCGGGTGCAAGTCCCGTTGTAGCAAAAGCATCGTCTGCCATTCGGGTAATCGCTCTGCTCAGACGGTTCGCCGTAAAATATAAGCAGGTATGCAGGAAAGCCTCGGGATTTTCCACTTGTTCTTCGATTTCCGCGGCTGTTGCCGGATCGATGTCTTTTGTCATATCCTATGCCCTCCTTGCGATTTGATGAACTCTATTTTGTATGTACAACAAAAATAATTGAAAATGAGTTGCCTGTCAATAGAAAAACGCCCCCAAGCCAAAAATGGAGGCGTAATAGGTTCTACTTATGATCGTCCTCGGACTCGTAAGCGATTAAGCTGATTGTTGAGCCCATCTGGTCGGTGAGCTTTTGTTCTAACTGTCGAATTTCTTCAAGTGCTTCCGTATGCCCCTCAAGCTCAGCAAGCTTGAAATAATTGTTGGTCATTGGTATTCCTCCTCTCTCATTTTCATTGTGCTCGCGGCAGGGGATTCTTATACGAATTGTTCTTTCGCAAGGTGTCTAGTACACTTGGAGGGGAGTCAAATAGGCGATTACCCGGGAAATGTTATCCGCATTAATCATTTATCGCATTAGTTATGTGTGACTGTTCATTAAGCGAATGCTTACGAAGCATGAATCATCACGAGCAGCTCTTAAGCTGCTTGTGTGATAATTATTTAAGCGAATGCTTACGAAGCATGAATCATCACGAGCAGCCCAAAGGCTGTTTGTGTGATAATTCATTAAGCGAATGCTTACGAAGCATGAATCATCACGAGCAGCTCTTAAGCTGCTTGTGTGATAATTCATTTTAGGAGATGCAAAAATGTCCTACAAATCTCTGAAATTTTTAATATTATGGATCCCTACTATTGTTGTTGGTTTATGGGAGTACGTCCGGCATGTCTTCCTGCTTCCGTATATTTCAATGGAGCTGGGCAACTTTCTGGCGCCGGCTCTTGTGTTTCTGTTTACGTTAACTTTATTGCGTGGACTGTTCGGCAAGCTGGAACAGACGCAGGAAGCTCTTCAACGGGAACGGGTGTCCAAGGCTTCCTTTCAGCAGCGTGAACAGCTGGCCCGCGAGCTTCATGACGGCATCTCTCAATCGTTATTCCTGCTCTCCGTTAAGCTGGATAAGCTGGAGCATATGGAGCTTGGCAATGATGCAAGGGATACGACTGTTCAAATCCGGCAGACGGTTAAGCATGTGTACGAGGATGTCCGGCAGTCGATCGCGAATCTGCAGTCTCCCGCAGTTGTCGTAGATGATTCGTGGCTGACCGCTATTCATGGCGCAGTGAACGATTTGTTGCAAAACAGCGGCGTTCGCGCAAAGCTCGATTGGCAGCTGCCGGAAGGCGTATTATCCAACAAACAGCTGGTCGAACTGCAGTCGATCATTCGGGAAGCGCTTATGAATGTCCGCAAATACGCGCAGGCGACCGAGGTTCAGGTCATTAGCCGGCAGCATGGCGATGAGGATTTTGTATGCGAAATAAAGGATAACGGGGTAGGGGCTGACCCTAGTCAGATAGACGCGAAGGACCGATACGGCATCCGTATGATGCGGGACCGCGCAGAGCAGATGGGCTGGCTGTTTGACATAAAAAGCGCGGTGGGAGAAGGAACAACGGTACGTATTCAATCCGGAGGTGAAGGGAATGAGTGAAGCAAACGGGCATATTCGCGTGTTTTTGGTGGATGATCATCCCCACGGAAGGGAAGGCATGCGGGAAATTATCGGAGCGGATCCGGAATTTATGGTGGTTGGCGAAGCGGCTAGCGGCGAAGAAGCAATTGCCCGAATCGATGATGTGCTGCCCGATCTGGTGCTGATGGACATCAACATGCCTGGCATGGGTGGATTGGAGGCGACGCAGCAGTTGAAATACCTCTATCCCTCCCTTAAGATTGTCATGGTGACCGTCTCCGACGACATTACCCATTTGTTCGAAGCGATCAAACGGGGAGCTCAAGGTTATCTGTTCAAAAATCTCTCTCCTTCCGCATGGAGAGAATATCTCCGGGCTGTTGTGGATGACGAAGCGCCGATGTCGAAGGAAATTGCCTTTAGGCTGCTGCAGGAGTTTACTTCGGCTGCCTCAAACGGGATAAAGCCGGCAAAGACCGGCTCCAAACCCGGCCATGCCGGTGATGCCTCGGCCATGACAACGCCGCTTACCGCGCGTGAGAAGGATATTCTTGAACGGGTCGTGACAGGAGAGTCGAATAAAGAAATTGCGGTTGCCTTCGGATTATCCGAGCATACGGTCAAGAACCATTTGAAAAATATTTTGCAGAAGCTGCATCTGGATAACCGCGTGCAGCTTACCCGGTATGCCTATGAGCAGGGGATGCTCGAAAAATAAACTTGCCAAGCAGCGAATGGTTGCAAGGAAATAAGGAAATGCATATAATATAGATTATTGTGTCCAAGTGTAAAAAAGATGAAAGCTTTGATGGAGATAAGTAAGCAGAGCTTCCGTACAGGGAGAAGACGCCATGGATTGCGAGCGTCTTTACGGGATTAGGCTGCCGAAGTTCACTCCGGAGCAGACGCCTGAACCGCTTCTAGCCGCCAATGGCTGAAGGCGCATTAGGGAAGGTCCGGTTCCCGCCGTTAACGGGATTTGAGGGGTTGCTGTTTTTTTATGGGCAATCCAAATTAGGGTGGTACCACGGTCTTTCGTCCCTTGCGGGGAGAAAGGCCTTTTTTTGTTGCTATTTTGTTTTAAATTCCACAATGGAGGCGAGATTTTACGATGAAAGAACGTTTGGAAGCATTGCGCGTTGAAGCGCTGCAAGAGCTGCAGCAGGTTGATAATCCGCAGCAGCTGAATGATTTGCGTGTGAAGTACTTGGGTAAAAAAGGGGCGCTGACCGAGATTTTGCGCGGTATGGGCGGCCTCAGCGCGGAAGAGCGTCCGGTTATCGGGCAGGTGGGCAATGATGTTCGCGCCGCAATCGAAGGCGTAATCGACGAGAAGCAAAACGCATTCCTCGCTGCCGAGACGGAAAACCGTCTTCGCGCGGAGACGATTGACGTAACGCTGCCGGGCAAAGCTTTGCCGACAGGCGCGGTACATCCGTTGAACAAAGTTGCGCAGGAAATCGAAGACGTATTCGTAGGCTTGGGTTACTCCATTGCCGAAGGTCCCGAGGTAGAGACCGACTATTTCAACTTCGAAGCTCTTAACCTGCCGAAGAACCATCCTGCCCGCGATATGCAGGACTCGTTCTACATTACGGAAGACATTTTGATGCGCACGCATACGTCGCCGGTTCAGGTCCGTACGATGCAGCAAATGAACGGCAAACCAATCAAGGTTATTTGCCCGGGCAAAGTATACCGCCGCGATGATGACGATGCTACGCATTCGTTCATGTTCAATCAGATTGAAGGCCTTGTCGTTGGTCCTAACATTCGCATGAGCGACCTGAAGGGCACCCTGCTGCAGTTCGTACAGCAAATGTTCGGAGAGCAGGCGCAAATCCGTCTTCGCCCAAGCTTCTTCCCGTTCACGGAGCCAAGCGCGGAGGTTGACGTAACCTGCGTGCAGTGCGGCGGCCATGGCTGCCGGATGTGCAAGCAGACCGGCTGGCTTGAAATTCTCGGCTGCGGCATGGTGCATCCGCGCGTTCTCGAGATGGGCGGCTACGATCCGAAGGAAGTGAGCGGTTTTGCGTTCGGCATGGGCGTAGAACGTATCGCGCTTCTGAAATACGGCATCGACGATATCCGTCATTTCTACACGAACGATCAGCGGTTCTTAAGCCAATTCGCGAGAATGTAAAGGGAGGGGAAACAAGCGATGAAAGTATCTTACCAATGGTTAAATAAATATATTGACTTGACAGGCTACACAGCCGAAGAGTTAGCCGAAAAAATGACGCGCGGCGGTATCGAGATCGACAGCGTGGAATCCTTGAATAAAGGGGTTTCCGGCGTTGTTGTCGGTTACGTAAAATCCCGCGAGAAGCATCCGGATGCCGATAAGCTTAGCGTTTGCAAGATCGATGTCGGTACAGGCGAAGAGCTGCAAATCGTATGCGGCGCGAAAAACGTGGACGCCGGCCAAAAGGTGCCGGTTGCGATGATCGGCGCGAAGCTGCCGGGAGATTTCGCAATCAAACGCGCGAAGCTGCGCGGCGTGGAATCGCAAGGCATGATCTGCTCGGCGAAGGAGCTTGGCATTAACGACAAGCTGCTGCCGAAAGAGCAGCAGGAGGGTATTCTCGTGCTTCCGGAATCGACTCCGGTTGGCACGCCAATCGGCGAAGTGCTTGGCATCAACGACGAGGTGCTTGAGCTGGATCTGACGCCTAACCGTTCGGACTGCCTCAGCATGCTGGGCGTTGCTCACGAGATTGGTGCTTTGACCGGCCGCGAAGTGCGCATCCCCGAACCAGCCGTTAACCATGCGGCAGACCGTGCGGACAGCCATATTGCCGTATCGATCAGCGCTCCGGAGCAATGCTCGCATTACAGCGCGCGTTACATCAAAGGCGTGAAGATTGGCCCATCCCCGCAATGGCTGCAAAACCGCCTGATCGCAGCGGGAGTCCGTCCGATCAGCAACGTGGTTGACGTAACAAACTTCGTGATGCTGGAATATGGCCAGCCGCTGCATGCTTTTGACGCGGATGCCATTACGACAGGCCGAATTGACGTTCGCTTGGCGAAGCAAGGCGAGAAGATCGTAACCCTGGATGACCAGGAACGTACGCTCGAGCCTCAAATGCTTGTTATTACGGATGGAGAGAAGCCTGTAGCCCTGGCTGGCGTCATGGGCGGAGCAAGCTCCGAAGTTAACGACAAGACGGTTAACATTTTGCTGGAGTCGGCGAAGTTCGACGGCGGTACTGTCCGCAAAACCTCCCGCCAGCTTGGCCTTCGTTCGGAATCGAGCATCCGCTTCGAGAAGGAAGTGGATCCGGCCCGCGTTATTCCGGCACTGAACCGCGCGGCTGCTCTTATTGCCGAGCTTGCCGACGGTCTTGTGGCGGAAGGAATCGTTGAAGCGGTAGTTACAAAAACGGAGCCTGCCGTTGTAGAAGTAACGCTGGACAAAATCAACGGTTACCTTGGAACGGAGCTGTCGCGTCTTGAGGTTCAGACAATTTTTGACCGTCTGCATTTCAGCTACCGTCTATCCGACGCCAATGACCAGTTCGCCGTAACGGTGCCGACGCGCCGCGGCGATATTACGCGCGATGTTGACTTGATTGAAGAAGTAGCCCGGTTGTTCGGCTATGACAATATTCCTACTACGCCAATTCACGGCGACGTGACGCCTGGCGGGCTGACCAAGCCGCAGACGATCCGCCGCGAGCTGCGCAGAAGATTGACCGATGCAGGTCTTTACGAAGTGATCAG
Organism: Paenibacillus sp. JDR-2; assembly: GCF_000023585.1. Lineage (NCBI taxonomy): Bacteria > Bacillati > Bacillota > Bacilli > Caryophanales > Paenibacillaceae > Paenibacillus > Paenibacillus sp. JDR-2. The sequence goes on from NC_012914.1 coordinate 1,650,341, forward strand.
CTATTCGTTCACGGGTCCTTCCCGCACCGAGCTGTTCCCTGAGCTGACCGGCAAGGATCTGAAAGCGGTGAAGCTGGCTATGCCAATGAGCGAGGACCGCAGCGTTCTCCGTACTACGCTGATTGCTCAGCTGATCGAAACAGCAACGTATAACCGCAACCGTAAAAATGAGTCTTCCGCTATTTTCGAAATCGGCAGCGTCTTCCATACGGAAGAAGAGCAGCTTACGCGTCTTCCGGAGGAGAAGCAGCGCCTTGCTGTATTGCTTACAGGCAACCGCGTAGACGCGCAGTGGAACCGCAAAGCCGAGCCGGTTGATTTTTACGATGCCAAAGGCGTTCTGGAAACCGTGATTGACGTTCTTGGTTTGACCTCGAAGGTTCGTTACGAATCGGCTCAGCCTGCGAACTTCCATCCTGGCAGAACGGCTGCGGTTATCGTGGATACCGCTCATGGACCGGAAACGATCGGTTACGTTGGCCAGCTGCATCCGACTTTGCAGCATGAAAGCGACCTTGCCGATACGTACGTAGTAGAGGTAGAACTGGGCACATTGTATGGGCTGGCTGATACCGCCATCGAATACAAGGTACTTCCGCGTTACCCTGCTATGCAGCGCGATATCGCCGTTGTGCTTGAACAGGCGGTTCCGGCAGCGAAGCTGACAGCAATTGCTTGGGCTGTTGCAGGCGAATTGCTGGAGTCCGTTCGAGTGTTCGACGTATTTACTGGAGAGAAGCTTGGAGCCGGCAAGAAAAGCGTTGCTTTGTCGCTCGTTTACCGTCATGCGGACCGTACGCTGACCGATGAAGAAGTGACCGAGCTGCACGGCAAAGTTGTTGCCGAGCTTGAACAATCTTTTGCCGCAGAATTAAGAAAGTAGGCAGGAAACCTTTTAAGCCGCATCGAAATAGTTCCTTGTGAACTTTCGATGCGGCTTTTTTGTGCTGAAAGGCGCTAAAAAGGGCTTAAAAGATGAGTTTTTTCACATATTTGAAACTTTCGCAATCGTTTTTTGTTACATAGATGAAGGCAAATGATTGGATTTGCGTATGACTTAAAAAACGCGGGACGTTGAATAGGAGGATAACCCAGTATGGATGCTGACCAAACCGTAGTAACAGTTGATATATACGGACATCAATATAAGCTTAAAGGTCATAACAATATTGATTATATAAAGCGGGTAGCCGGCTCGATCGATGACGCAATGAAAAAGCTGGCGATTGGCAATCCTCGTCTCGATATGCCCAAGCTGGCCGTTCTGGCAGCTGTTCAGATGACCGAGGAGGTTTTCCGGCTTCGCCGTGAAAACGATACTTTGCACGACGCCGAAGCCAAGCGGCTTGTGCTGGTTGATTTGCTCGAGCAGGCAAGCCGGCTGGAGGTTTCGCTGCGTGAAGAGCTTGCGGCTGTTCAGCAGAAATCCAGGTCAGAGCTGGAAGAGCTGCGGGGAGAATACGAAACCGAGCTGGCCGCTGCGAAAGAGGCTGCTGCAGAGGAGCTTGCAGCGAGGCTGGAAGAAGCAGCCGAGCTTCTCGCATTAGCCCAGGCGGAGGCGACGGAGGAAATCGAGCGTGTCCAGGCGCTAGCGGCAGAGCAGCTGGAGCAGGAGCTTGAGCTTGCGCAGACAAAAGCGGAAGCTGAGCTTGAGCGCGAGCGCGCGAAGTCCGCGGAAGCGCTGGCGGAGCAGCAAGCGGCAGCGGCGCAGGAGCTTGAACGCGAGCGGGCGCGAGCAGCGGAAGCGGCGGACGAGCTGGCGCTGGCAGAGGCGCTGGCCGCGGAGGAGCTTGAGCGCGAGCGGGCGAAGGCTGCGGAAGCGCTGGCGGAGCAGCAAGCGGCAGCGGCGCAGGAGCTTGAGCGCGAGTGGGCGAGAGCTGCGCAAGAGCTGGAGCGTGAGCGGGCGAGGGCAGCGGAAGCGTTAGCCGCGCAGCAAGCGTCGGCAGCGCAGGAGCTGGAGCAGGAGCGCGCGAGGGCGGCCGAAGCCGCGGAGGAGCTGGCGTTAGCCGAAGCGCTGGCTGCGGAGGAGTTGGAGCGCGAGCGAGCGAAGGCTGCGGAAGCGCTGGCGGAGCAGCAAGCGGCAGCGACGCAGGAGCTTGAGCGCGAGCGGGGGAAAGCAGCGGAAGCGTTAGCCGCGCAGCAAGCGTCGGCAGCGCAGGAGCTGGAGCAGGAGCGCGCGAGAGCGGCCGAAGCCGCGGAGGAGCTGGCGTTAGCCGAAGCGCTGGCTGCGGAGGAGTTGGAGCGTGAGCGAGCGAAGGCCGCGGAAGCGCTGGCGGAGCAGCAAGCGGCAGCGACGCAGGAGCTTGAGCGCGAGCGGGGGAAAGCAGCGGAAGCGTTAGCCGCGCAGCAAGCGTCGGCAGCGCAAGAGCTGGAGCAGGAGCGCGCCAGAGCGGCCGAAGCCGCGGAGGAGCTGGCGTTAGCCGAAGCGCTGGCTGCGGAGGAGTTGGAGCGCGAGCGAGCGAAGGCCGCGGAAGCGCTGGCGGAGCAGCTGGAGCTGGAACGCGCAAGAGCGGCGGCAAGTTTGTCGGAGCAGCAGGCGAAGCTGAACGAAGAGCTGGAGCGTGAACGTTTAAGGGCCGTCGAAGCGGCCGAGGAATGGGCTCTGGCGCAAGCTTTGGCAGCTGAAGAGCTCGAACGCGAGCGCGCAAGAGCAGCGGAAGTGTTGGCAGCGCACGAGGCGCAAGCGGCACAGGAGCTGGAGCAAGAACGGACGAAGTCGGCGGAAGCTGCGGAGGAGCTGGCGCTGGCTCAAGCCCTGGCCGCAGAAGAGCTTGAACGCGAGCGCGCAAGGGCAGCGGAAGTGTTGGCAGCGCTGCAGGCGAAGGCGGCACAGGAGTTGGAACAAGAACGCGCGAAAGCGGTCGAAGCTGCGGACGAGCTGGCGCTGGCGCAAGCCTTATCAGCAGAAGAATTGGAACGTGAACGTGCCGGAGCAGCAGAACTTCTTGCTGCTCTGCAGGCGAAGGCGGCACAGGAGGTAGAGCAAGAGCGAGCGAAAGCTTCGGAATTGCTAGCCGAGCAAATAGAGCGCGAGCGTGCGAGAGCTGCACAAGCACTAACAGAGCAGCAGGCAAAGTCTGAGGAAGAGCTGGAGCGCGAGCGGATCAGAGCGGTAGAAGCTGCTGAAGAATTAGCGTTGGCGCAAGCTATTGCAGCAGAAGAGCTAGAACACGAGCGGGAAAAGGCCGCAGAAGCCTTCGCTGCTTTGCAGGCGCAAGCCGCACAGGAGCTGGAGCAAGAGCGAGCGAAGACTGCAAAAGCCGCAGATGAGCTGACGCTGGCGCAAGCTCTTGCAGCAGAAGAGCTAGAACACGAGCGCGAAAAGGCCGCAGAAGCCTTGGCTGCTTTGCAGGCGCAAGCCGCACAGGAGCTGGAGCAAGAGCGTTTGAAAGCCGCGGAAATACTAGCCGAGCAAGTGGAACGCGAGCGTGCTAGGGCTGCGCAAGCACTAACAGAGCAGCAAGCGGCGGCAGCCGAGGAGCTTGCCTTAGCGCAGGCCTTGGCCGCAGAAGAATTGGAGCAAGAGCGTGCTAAAGCCGCAGAGCTTGCTGAACAGCTGGAGCGTGAACGTGCGAAAGCGGCGGAAGCGGCATCCGAGCTGCTGCTGAACCAAACGCTTGCTGCGGAAGAGCTTGATCTTGAACGCATTAGAGCTGCGGAAGCTTTGTCCGCAAAGCTGGAACAAGAACGCTCCATAGCCGCGATAGCCCTCTCGGAACAGCAGGCGGCAGCGGCACATGAACTGGAACGCGAGCGGATTAAAGTAGCGGAAGCTGTAGATGAGCTTGCCTTAGCGCAAGTCATTGCTACAGAAGAGTTGGAACAGGAACGCGCAAAAACGCTTGAGCTCATACAGTCGAAGGAGCAGCAGTGGCAAGAGCAGCTTGCTCAGCTGGAGCAATCGCTGAAGGCTGATTTTGAACGCCGCCGCAATGGCTGGATTGAAGAACGTACAAAACTTCTTACGAAATTGTCCGAGCTGGAGCAAACTTGGAATCAGGATAAACAGCTGCATGAGCTTCGTCTTGAAGCTGCGGATGAACACCTGATGCAGGCGATAGAGAAAGAAGAAGCGCTGCGTACTTCCATCAAGGCGATGGAGCAGCAAACGAATGAGCTTGATCAGCAATATGCTGAAGTTAAAGAGCAGCTGGAGGAAGTTTCTCAGCAGTATGCACAATCGCTTGAGAAAGTCGGGCAATTGGAGCAGCAAGCTTCCAAGCAGCTGGAGTTGCAGACCGCTGTTGAAGTGCTTGCGGCGGAACAAACGGAGAAGCTGCAGCGATTGCAGGAGCAATTTGATCTTCTCCAGGATGAAATGGAGAAGCAGCAGCGCCAATTCGAAGCAGAACGCTCTGTTATCGAGCAGTTTCATGCGGACCGATACAGCGAAGCAGAACGCCGTCTGGAAGAACAAGCGGGTCAATTAACAGAAGCGTCTGCTATTTTTGAAGAGAAGGAGCTTGAGCTGGAGCTTCAATATGAAGAGGACAAGCACAAGCTGGAACGTAAATATCAAGATCAGCAGGAGCAGCTTGAGCTGCGTTTTGCCGAGCAGCAATTTGAATTGAAGGAACGTTATGAGCAGCAATATGCTGAGCTGAAGCAGCAGCTGGACGCTATTCAGTTGACGAATCAGGAACTGGAAGAACGGCTGCAGGCACAAAATGCTGCCATGGCAGAGCAGCAGGAGCAGCAAATTGCCGAACTGGAACAGCGTCATCAGGAACAGCTTCGTTCCCTGGAACGGCAGTTCACCGATCAGAACGAAGTGCTTGAGCTTAAGTACATGGAACAAATCGAGCTGCTGGAGCGTCAGCAGCAGGAGCTTAAAGCAGATTGGGATGAACGGGAGCAAGAGAATAACCGTAAACTCGATCAGCAGCGCCAGCAATATGAGCATCGTTACGAGGAACGTCTTTCGGAGGCGGAAGTGCGGTACTCCGAGCTTCTGGCGAAGCAGGAAGAACAGCAGCATAATCTGCGCTCCCGTATTGAAGAGTTGGAATCTTCTTTGGAAGAGACGGGGCTTCAAAGTCTTGAAAAAGAAGAACAGCTCGCGAATTCATCAAAACGCGAGAACGAGCTTATGGAGCAGCTGGAATATACCGCTGCCCGCGAACGAATCACGGTACAGCAGATCGAAATTGCCGCACTGCAGATTCGGGAGCTTAACGAGCAGCTTCAGGCTAAGCAGCAGCTTGCACAGCAAGCGAAGCAGGAAGCGGAGCGTCTGACAGAATCGGAACGTGCCCGCGAAAAAGCAGAGAAGTCGCTTCTCGAAGAGCTCGAAGCGGCACGCAAAGAAGCGGCAGCAGCTGCGGATCTGCGGGTATTGCTGGATGAGCAGGCGCAATCACTGGCCGCTGAGCATCAGGATGCTTCCGGTGAAACGGAAGCACTCCGCGAGGAACTCCGCGTACTTGGCGTGAAGCATGAGAAGCTGGAGATCGAATACCGCAAGCTTCAAACGGAGTACAATGAATGGATTGAGCTGATCGAACACAGTTAAACCGCTACAGCAAAAAGAGCCACTTGCTAAGGGGTCAGTCCCGGGTCAGTCCCAAGTGCAGGCGGCTCTTTTGTGTTAATTAATATGTTTGGCTGGCGCGATGAGTCAAATAAGATGGAAAAACCGTGTTAGAGGAGAATTACGATGTGCCAAACTGGCGCGATGAGCCAAATATGATGGAAAAACCGTGTTAGAGGGGCATAAGGATGTGCCAAACTGGCGCGATGAGCCAAATAAGACGAAAAAACCGTGTTAGAGGGGCATAACGATGTGTCTAACTGGCGCGATGAGCCAAATAAGACGGAAAAACCGTGTTAGAGGGGCATAACGATGTGCCAAACTGGCGCGATGAGCCAAATAAGATGGAAAACCGTGTTACAGGGGTTAGAGAAATGCGCCTCTACACAAAGAAGCCGCTCCAATGTTACAGCATTGGAACGGCTTCTTTAATTGAGTTACCCATAGCTGACTATAGTTCCGGTAGGACCGCCTACAGGAAGACTGGCCAAGCGGATGAGGTCCGGGGTGACGACTGCCGGGTCTTTGCCTGTGGCATGCATTTCGGTACGCAGGGTGCCTGGATTGTATAGGTTAACAAGGATGCCGTGCTCATGTTCTTCGTCGGCGAGTGTGCGGGTCAGAGATTCCAGGCCGGCTTTTGCTGCGCTATAAGCGGCATAACCGCCTGCTCCGTTCCAGGACAAACCGGAGGTTATATTAATAATGCGGCCGTATTTGCTTATGCGCATGGTTGGCAGAATGGCTTTTGTAAGAAGAAACGGTCCTGTCAAATTCGTGGCCACTTGCGCATGCCAATTCTCAGAGGTTAATTCCAGCACGGAACCGGGCTCGAATACGGCCGCATTGTTTAATAACACATGGATGGAACCCCATTTGTCGATTACCTGCTGGACTGCGGATTGAATTTGACTTTCCTGCGTAATGTCGGTAGGGATGATCAGCGCTTCGCGGCCCGTATTCTGTTTGATCAGCTCGGCTGTCTCCTGCAGCTTGCTTTCGCGGCGGCCTAACAAAGCAACCTCGGCTCCTTCTTTCGCGAACGAGAGGGAAGTTGCTCTACCGAGTCCTGAACCTGCACCGCTTACGATGGCAATCCGTCCGTTTAATAAGCTCATGGATCATACCCTCCTTAAAAGGATAATTTATGAATCATCTTATCAGACCGGAAGGTGGTAGGGGAAGAGTTCGTACCATCAGTCTTTCTTACCCTTTTGTAAAGGAATCATTATAATTCATATGTAGGCTGGCAAGCAGGCATGTCGCGGAAAATAAAAAAGACCTCTTCAATAAAGAGGTCTTTACAGTAATTTGCTTAAGCAGCTTCAACAATAAGCTTGGCCGACATTTTCGAATGTCCGCCGCCGCAAGGAATGTTGCATTTAATTTCGTATTCGCCGGCATCAAGCGTAATGGTTTTTGCTTTATTCTGAGTCAGCTTCACGTTTGTCTTCTCGATCTCGACGCCGTGAACGCCATCGATGAGCTCGAGCTTAATGGTCTGACCTTTTTTAATATGGTATTCCGGCTGATCGAATTCCCAGCTGCTTGCTTTAATCACAACGTCTGCAACAGTAGAGCTTGCCGCGTCTGATCCGGAGTTATTGCTCTTGCTGTTGGAGCCGCAGGCAGCAACGACAAACACAAGGCAAAGCACGGATGCAAATATAAGCCACTTCTTCATCTTCATACCCCTTTCATAGCCAAAAGCATAAAAATTTCAATTCTTTTCCTATTGTAGCTTATCCGCATCCAATTTGCAGTGACAGTCCCGTGACAAATGAAAAAAGCCCCTGCCCATCGTTTCCGACAGGACAAGGGCTTTAAAGCTTATTTACTGCTAGTCGCGGTTGCGGTAATCGCTTCTGCCTGCTTCGTACGGGGTGCTGACCGGAATGAACAAGTCGATAATCCCGATAACGAGAGCGGCTAAGATTGCGCCAAGCCAAGTGACGGATACGCCGCCGACGATAAACTGTGCAATCCAGATGACCGCCGCGCTGGCGATAAAGCCAACGATACCGCGTCCAAACGGGGTAACTTTTTTGCCAAAAATACCTTCAACGATCCAGCCCAGAGCCGCGATAACAAGCGCCAGCAGGAGGGCGCTCCAGAAACCGCCGACACTAAATTGCGGAACGATCCAGCCGACTACCATCAGAACGATGGCTGCAACGATAAAACGGACAACATGACCAAGAAAACTCATATCATTAGCCTCCTCATGTTAGGTTAGCCTAAGTATGGTGCGTTTCCTCCCTTATTATGACCATTAATCAGGGAAACATGTATGAATCAAGCGGTGATGTCGTGCATCCTAAACCCCGATCAGCTATAATATAAGGGCGAGAGGAGTGTTCACTTGGACAGCAAAATTTTATCCACTTTGGAATTCCATAAAATTACGAATAAATTAGTGCATCATGCCGCTACATCGCTTGGGAAAAGCGTGTCGGGACAGCTTGCTCCGGTCTCCGATCTGGAAGACGTCAAGCATATGCTGCAAACGACCGATGAAGCGTACAAAGCAGACAGGCTGAAGGGCAATGCCCCGTTTGGAGGCGTTGTGGACATCAGCGCTTCCCTTCATCGCGCACGAATCGGGGGAACCCTGAATCCGGCTGAACTGCTGGATATCGCGGCAACGGCCAGAGGCGCACGCCGGGTGAAGAAGCATATCGACAATCTGCATGAGGATGATCCGATTCCCCTCCTGTTCCAGATGACTGAGCAATTATCCGAGCATAAGCCGCTTGAGGATGCCATCTTTGATTGCATCGATGACCAGGCGGAAGTAATGGACAGCGCGAGCCCTGAACTGGCGTCCATTCGCCGCGAGCTGCGGAGCGGGGAGTCGCGGATCCGGGAGAAGCTGGAACAGATGATCCGTTCTTCTTCGGTGCAAAAGATGCTGCAGGATTCCATTATTACGCTTAGGAATGACCGTTACGTCATTCCGGTTAAGCAGGAGTACCGTTCGCATTTTGGCGGGATTGTCCATGACCAGTCAGGTTCCGGCGCAACCCTGTTTATTGAGCCTGAAGCCATCGTATCCATGAATAACAAGCTGCGGGAGACCAAAGCCGCGGAGCTTCGCGAAATTGAGAAAATCCTGCAAAAGCTGACGGCCCGTGCCGCTGAGCATGTGGAGGACTTGCTTTATAACCAGGATCTGCTGGGCAAGCTGGACTTCGCCTATGCCAAAGCGCGGCTTGCCCATGAAATGAAAGCGACTTTGCCGCGAATGAATGACAGGGGCTTCCTCAAAATCAAACGCGGACGCCATCCGTTGATCGCTCCTGACAAAGTTGTGCCGCTTGATGTGGAGCTTGGCAATCAGTTTACGGCCATTATCGTTACCGGACCGAATACGGGCGGTAAAACGGTATCCCTGAAGACTGTGGGACTGCTCAGCTTGATGGCGATGTCCGGTTTGTTTGTTCCGGCCGATGAAGGGAGCCAGCTATGCGTATTTGACTCTATCTATGCCGATATCGGGGATGAGCAAAGCATTGAGCAGAGCCTTAGTACCTTCTCCAGCCATATGACGAATATTATCCGAATCCTGGGGTCCATGACGTCCAAGAGCCTTGTACTTCTCGATGAGTTAGGAGCAGGGACAGATCCGGCGGAAGGCTCGGCGCTTGCGATTGCCATTCTGGAGCATATCCATAAGCTAGACAGCCGGATTATTGCGACAACGCATTACAGCGAGCTGAAAGCTTACGCTTATAACCGCAAAGGCGTTATTAACGCGAGTATGGAATTTGACGTTGCAACGCTTAGCCCGACTTACCGTCTGCTTGTTGGCGTTCCCGGCCGAAGCAATGCGTTTGCCATTGCGGAACGGCTTGGTCTCAGCCAGGCGATTATTGATCACGCGCGCGGCGAAGTCAGCGAAGAGGATCAACGCGTTGAGAACATGATTGCTTCCCTTGAGGAAGATCGCCTAAGCGCGGAATCGGAGCGTAATACGGCAGAGTCGATGCGCCGCGAGATGGAAGCGCAGCGTAAACGCCATGAAGCCGAGCTGGAGCGCTTCGAAGAGCAGCGCGACAAAATGCTTCAGAAGGCGCAGGAGGAAGCGCATGAGGCTGTTGCCAAAGCCAGACGCGAAGCGGATCAGATTATTGCGGACCTGCGCAAGCTTGCTCTTGAGGAAGGTGCTTCCGTCAAGGAGCATAAGCTTATTGAAGCGAAGCGCAGACTGGAGGAAGCGGCACCGGAGCTTGCCACGAAGAAGAAACGTTCTGCAGGCGGCGGAGCGAAGAAGCCGGCGAAGATTGGGGCAGGCGATGAGGTCATGGTCTACAGCCTTAATCAAAAGGGTATTGTTGCAGAGATCGGCGCATCGGATGCTACCGTTCAGCTTGGCATTATGAAGATGAAGGTTGCCCTTGACGATCTGGAGCTGATCAAGCCGGTGGCGCAGCTCAACAAGCAGCAGCCAAAGCAGACGGCAAGCTTGAAGCGCTCCAAGGAAGATAGCCTGCGGATGGAGCTGGATCTGCGCGGTGCGAATCTGGAGGAAGCTATTATCGAAGTGGATCGTTTCCTTGACGAATCGTATTTGGGCGGACTTGGTCAAGTATATATCATCCATGGCATGGGTACAGGCGTATTGCGTGCAGGTATCCAGCAATATTTGCGCAAGCATAGTCTAGTGAAGACGTATCGTCTCGGAAAATACGGCGAAGGCGGCGCAGGCGTAACCGTGGCGGAGCTGAAATAGCTTCGCCGTTAAGCTTGCGGCACGGCAAGCAAGCCTTTGGGAGTGATAAGGATGGGTAATGAAGTCGATCGTTTGCTCAGCAATTCGTATGCGGCATCTCTCGTTTATGTATCGCTGGTTGTGCTGTCGCTTATCGTCTTTTTGTCCGTGTTTGAGCTTGTGACCCGTTATAATTGCTGGAAAGAAATCAAGAACGGCAATTTGGCTGTAGCTATGGCGACAAGCGGAAAAATATTCGGGATATGCAATATTTTCAGGTTTTCCATTGAAGCGAAAGTTTCCGTGTACGAAAGTCTGATTTGGGGGATATTTGGCTTCATTATATTGCTTGCCGCATATTTCTTGTTTGAGTTTCTTACGCCGGTGTTCAAGATCGATAACGAAATCGCTAAGGATAACCGGGCGGTAGGGTTTATTGCAATGATTATTTCCATTTCTTTGTCCTATGTTATTGGAGCAACGGTTATATTGTAAGTGGCATATGCTTACGTAATAAGAATTGCTCAGCAATTCTTGTTTTCAGGAGGGCAGTCATGAAATATCTGTGGGGAATTTTACTCGCGATTGCAATTATATTTTTGGGATTAGGCGTTATCTATATTATGAACAATTAAGCTTGTGGAGGGTTTTGGAATGGAAGAGCAAACAATTTGCCCATGGTGCGATACCGAAATTGTATGGGATGAGGAAATCGGGCCGGAGAAGCATTGCCCGCACTGCGAGAATGAACTGAGCGGCTACCGTACAATGCAGATCGGGATCGACCGCGATGAAGACGAGCAGGAAGACAACTGGGACGAGGATCAGGAAAAGCAACAGCAACAGGATGAATCCTATAGCGATGATTCCAACGAAGGCTTCCGTCAAATGAATGTATCCTGGCTTGCGGCCGAAGAGACCATCCGTCAAATCACGGACAGTCAGGAAGAAGCGCCAGAGTGTCCTTCTTGCCGGGAATATATGCTGGAAGCGGGGAAACAAACGGTATCGCTTCAGCCAACGGTACATGCCGTAACCGGTAAACCGGTCATCCAATCACCGTTTGAGACCGTAACCTATATCTGTCCCTCCTGCTTCCAGACTTCGACGGTTCTGAGCGGGAATGCTCGGAACCAGATGCTGGAGCTGCTTACGCCAAAAGAGTAATTACTGGAAAAACAGCATGTGGCCTGCTTAATTGGGAAACCTAACGGAACATCACTGTTAGGAGGAATCGGATTGAAGCAGAGTCATCATGGCGTTAAGACCGGCGGGCGTATGCCTGGCAGATCAATCGGCCGCGTTGTCCCAGGTTCTCGCCACAGCGGGGCTATGGATACGCAGGCCATCTTGCTGCTGACGGTACAAGGTCTGTTTGGCGTCGCAAGCGCGCTGTCAGGAACGTTCATCCCGGTCTATCTCTGGAAAGCAAGCCAGTCCTTTATGCTGATTGGCTGGTACACGCTTGGACAATACATAACGAGCGGCATCACCTTTTGGCTGGCAGGCAAATGGGTGAAGGAACATCATAAAATGTACAGCCTCCGTCTTGGCATCGTGCTGTCGGGGGCGTTTTATTTTATGGTATTGATGCTTGGACAGCAGGCCAAAACCTACAGCATACCTCTTGGCATGCTGAGCGGGATGGCATTAGGCTTCTATTGGATGGCTTATAATGTGGTTTATTTCGAAATTACCGAGCCGGATAACCGCGATCGGTTTAATGGAATAGCAGGCATATTAGGTGCATTGTCGGGGATTATTGCCCCATGGGTATCGGGTTTTCTGATTACGACGCTGCATGGCGAGCGTGGTTACAAGCTTATCTTCACGATTTCCCTTGTTATTTTTGGTCTGGCTGTTGTCGGCAGCTTCTGGCTGAAGAACCGCGGCGTTGTAGGGGAAAAGTACAAATGGTTCCTTGGCATTGAAGAACTGAAAGAGAAGGGAAATCCATGGCGGAGGATGTTTGGTGCCATCGTCACCCAAGGCGTCCGCGAGGGGGTCTTCATGTTCCTGATTGGACTTGTCATCTATATCGCAACTAAAAACGAAGGAAAGCTGGGGAATTTCTCGCTGATTACTTCCCTTGTTGCCTTAATCAGCTTCTGGTTTGTCGGCAAGCGCCTCAAACCGAGCAACCGCAGAGTCGCGATGCTGGCAGGTACGATTATGATTGGCCTGATCATTCTTCCGTTGTTCTATAAAGTGAGCTACAGTACATTGCTCATCTTCGGCATAGGGACTTCCTTGTTTATACCTTTGTATATCATACCGATGACATCCCGGGTGTTCGACTTGATCGGCCACTCCGAGGAAAGCGCCGTTAACCGCGAGGAACTAATCGTACTCCGCGAGGCCGGCCTCATTATTGGCCGTGTCATCGGTCTTGCCGCTTATCTGGTTGTCGTTTCCCAGACGCAGACACCGGCAGCTATCGTTACTCTTATGTTTTGTGTTGGTATCGTTCCAATCGCCGGGTGGTTTTTTATCCGGCCGTTCCTTTCGGCCAACAATAAATTTCGTTGAGTGCTTTTTAAAATAGCTGTTAAGCCGTTTGTGCGTAGCAAAACTATTAGAATGGAGAAGCGTAGCGTTCGCCTTTGCCCCCGAATTTCAACCGCTAAAGCGGTTTGTAATGAAGAAATTCGTGGGCAACAGCGATCGGAATCTAATAGCTTTGCGTAGCATTACGCCACGGCTGCCAGTTTTTTAACTAGCACGAAAAGGAGAATTTATGCCACGAATAGTGTCCACCATCATCGACCTCATCGGCGAAACGCCCGTCATCAAGCTTAACCGGCTCATTCAACCGGGAAGCGCGGATGTATGCGTTAAGCTGGAGCGGTTCAACCCGAGCGGCAGCGTGAAGGACCGCGCCGCATCGGCTCTTATCGAAGCCGCCGAGCAAAGCGGCTTGATTTCCCCGGGCTGTACCATTATCGAGCCGACCAGCGGCAACACCGGTATTGGCCTGGCGATGAATGCAGCTGCCAAAGGGTATAAGCTTATTCTGATCATGCCTGACAATATGTCGGCGGAACGAATCAAGCTGTTGAAGGCTTATGGGGCAGATGTTGTTCTGACGCCTGCTGCGGAAAGAATGCCCGGGGCCATCCGCAAGGCGCTGGAGCTGCAAGCGGAAATTCCGGGCAGCTTTATACCGAACCAGTTCGAGAACCATGCCAACCCGGACATCCACCGGACAACAACCGCGGTAGAGATTTTGCGGCAAATGGGCGGCATGTTGGATGCCTTCGTTGCAACTGCCGGGACAGGAGGAACAATTACCGGCACCGGCGAGACGCTTAAGGCTTCTTTACCTCATATACATATTGCTGTTGTTGAACCTGCCGGTTCACCTGTTCTCTCGGGAGGCCAGCCGGGTCCTCATAAGCTGGTTGGCACAAGTCCCGGTTTTGTACCGGCGATCCTGAACACGGAAGTTTATGACGAGATTATTCAGGTTGCCGATGAAGATGCCATTCAGACGATGCGAGACCTTGCCCGTCTTGAAGGCTTGCTGCTGGGACCGTCCTCCGGAGCTTCCGTTTGGGCGGCCATGCAGGTTGCGAAGAAGCTTGGAGCGGGCAAGCGTGTTTTATGCATCGCACCGGATACCGGCGAGCGGTATTTAAGCATGAACATATTTTAAGGGAGGGATGGATCGTTGAATAAGACAATCGCGATTACAGGCGCTTCAACGGGAATCGGACTAGCAACGGCATTGCTTTTCGCCAAAAACGGCTGGACGGTATTTGCGGGAACACGGAATTTGGAGCGCGAGCGGCAATTGCATAACGTCGAAGGCTTGGAATGGCTGGAGATGGAAGTTACCGATCCGGTTTCGTTGTAAAAAAGCTTTTGATCTGATTAAAGACCGAACGAGCGGAAAGCTTGATGTGTTATTCTGCAATGCCGGCTTCGGATTTCTGCGGACGCTTGGACAGGCGTCCATGGACGAAATTCGCAATGTGTTCGAGACTAATGTATTTGGCGTTATTCATACCATCAAGGCTGCCTTGCCCATGCTGCGCGAAGCAGGCAAAGCGCATATTATGGCTACCTCCAGCGTAGGGGGATTAGTTGGCCAGCCGTTCAACGAAATCTACTGCTCCAGCAAGTTTGCGTTGGAGGGCTTGCTGGAAAGCATGGCTACCTATTACAAGCCTCTCTTTAATATCGATATCACCCTTGTTGAACCGGGAGCGATCGCGACCAACTTTAACGATACTGTCTTTAAACAGCTGGGAAGCACGGGAGGTATCTTGAACGATGAATACAAGTCGTTGATCGACCGGTATGTGGAGCAGTTTTCCAAACGCAATGCCGTTCCGCAAACGGCGGAATCTGTCGCCGAGGTTGTGTTTGGCCTCATTAACCTGGAGGAGAAGCCGCTTCGCATCCGGACTTCGGAGGCGGCGGATCAATTTACGGCCTACAAGACGGAAAAGGATCCAACCGGACTGGACGGGATGTTAAACGTCCGCAAGCTGCATATGGGCTTATAAACGCCTCGATGCGATCCGCGCAAAAAGAGAAAGCCCTTAAAGCTTATTTCCAAGCTTTAAGGGCTTCTTTTATAAGTCCACGACGTTCCCTTACGTATTCGAGAATAAAAGAAGGCTCGTCGAGAAACGAGTCATAGCTGCTTTTACGTGTAAAATCATCACGGATAGCCGGCGTGATCTCTTTATATAAGCGGGTAATCATAGGATCGATTCGCTCAACGGTAAAGGCTGTTTTTAATAGTTTCAGCAGGATTGCGCGGTATCTTTGACGGCAGGAAGAGAAGTTAAACAGCTTGCCGGTCAGACTATTATACCCCTGCAGCCTTACAAGATCGCTGCCGCAAGGCTTCCCGTAGCAGTTCCTCCCCCAGGTCCCCTCGTAATCCCAAGGGATAATCCGGTACTTGCTTGTTTTCTTATGCTCATAAATAGCATAGTTCTGGTCAAAGCCGTCATAGTTGCCGGTCAGAACGGCCCCGGCCAGCCACAATAAATATTGATTGATATCCAGCCGTTTGGCCGTATAGACGCTCAACTGTTTGCTAGAGAGGGAGTTAATATTGCGGATGAAACGGACCAGACGGTATTTTGTGTTTGTTTGTCCCTTCACGATTTCATATCCGTCAAACAGCGAGTCTTTTTTGGCATTTGTATTCTGATCGACAAGACTGAAATCCGCGCTGTCATTAACGGCATAGATCAAGGAGGTATAACCGATACCTCTTTTTCTAAAGAACCGCCTATCCACCGCTTCAATCTCCAAATAAACCCCTTGCTCATAACCGTTAATCTCGACGGAGATATGCTGGGTTTCCGGGGACGGCACTCCAATGAGGTTGAAAAACTGAAAGGATAAGGCGTTGCGGATCATGGAGGGATCGTCGAATTCCGCGTTCCAGTGCAGCGTTTTTCCCCCGTCCAGCCTGATCTCGAACGATTTTTTCGTGTAGTTGCGCGTATGACCGCCCCGAATGCCGCAAGTTCCCGAATAGCTTTTTCCATCTATTTCAATATGGATGGGTTTAAACGATTTGCTCCAAGGATTGTTCTTCAGATCCCACAGATCATCCTCGTCAATTTCAATTTTACGTATAGGCAGCTGTGCCACGGGCTTCACCCCTTAAGACCGAAGTCAAAGCCTATCGTGGCCGATAGGCTCCTGTGCTTATTTACAGTATTCGGGAATGGGGGAGAATGACACCGTAAGCGATGAAATTGTTTATTTCTCTTTTTTGTCCGCATAAATGGTTACTAATCTAGTACCTCTCCTATACGGGTTACATATAAATATATTACAAACCGTCACCAATGGTAGATGACTAGATAGCGAAACAACAGCAAGATCAGCCTATTAGTGGTAGAAGGTCAATTGGATGGCACGGTTGTAAATCTATTAAGAGAGAGTTATCGGAGGGATTTATTACATGTACGGATGCAATTGGCAGCAAGGTAGCAACAACAGCAACGGACACCAATGCCACAAGAGTCACAAAAGCCACAGAAGCAATGGCGGCAAAAGCACAGGAACAGGCAACACAGGAACGGGCAACACAGGAACAGGCAACACTGAACTCAGAAACTTGGTAGGCGAATTTGTCAGAATCAACCGTGGCGGTCCGGAATCTCTGGAAGGCAAACTGCTCGCAGTAAAAAACGATTACCTGGTACTTTCGACAAGAGAAGGCGTTGTATATGTTGACCTCAGCCATGTTAAAAGCGTAACCGGCTTTGCTACAAGCAAAAGCGGCGGTACTTGCACTGATTATATCAACGCGAACAACTTCAGAGGCGTCGTTACCGCTTTGACGAAAGAATTCGTTCAAATCAACTGGGGCGGACCGGAGAAGGTAGAAGGCTTCCTCGCAGAAGTGCAAGGAAACACAGCGCTTGTCGTAGCAAACAATCAAGTTGTCTATATCCTGGTTGACCATATCAAAACGATTAAAAAACTCGGCGGCAAATCCGGCGGCAACAAATCGGGCAACAATAAATCCGGCGGCAACAAAAACAACAATAACAAATCCGGTAATAACCAAGGTGGCAACAAATCGGGCAACAAAAACAACAACAAATCCGGTGCTCAGCAATCCGGCGCCAACAAAACGGGCAACCGTACCGGTGCTCAAGCTCAAGGACAATCGACAGGCAACAAATCTAAAAAATCCGGTGGCAGCAACCGCTCGAAAAAAGGCTAATCGATAGATGAGATGCCGGGCATGTACTTTAGTGTCCGGCATCCTTATAGATGAAGCTTTTGAAAAGGAGGTCGAGCAGTTGAAGAACCAGCATCCTTTCCTCGATTCACAGGTTGAGCTTGTTATTTCCGGCAGAGCGGGCATACGCGGCAAGCTGATAGATTTTGGCCCCGACATTCTTGTGCTCTATAACGGAAACCAGTTTTTTTATGTTCCGCTTATCCATTTGCAGCAAATGAGAATTGTGTATGACGAAGATCAAAGCTACAGCAGTACGCCGGAGCTCCCTTTTGAGTCGTATAATGATTCCATCTCTTTCCGCAAAATTTTATTGAATTCCAAAGGTATGTTTTCGGAGATTTATATCACCGGCAATCAGTCCATACATGGGTATGTAACAGCAGTAATGAACGATTTCTTTGTTTTTTACTCTCCGGTCTACCATTCCGTCATGATCTCCATGCGGCATCTGAAATATCTGGTACCTTACAATGCCAATGTTACCCCTTATTCGCTGTCATCCGAACAATTTCCGCTCAAGCCAACGCCTTTAACCCTTGCCCGGACCTTTGATCAGCAGCTGCGCAAACATATCGGACAATTCGTCGTTCTCGATCTGGGGGAGAATCCTAGAAAAACAGGTGTCCTCAAAAATGTCGATTTGAACCTGCTTGAACTTGCGGATGCGAGTGGATCATCGGTGTTTATCCATTTTGACCACGTCAAAACGATTCACCTGCCATAAACAGTAAAGCCCTCTTGATTGCATTAGGCAAATCAAGGGGCTTTTCTACGTGGAAAAGGAAATGCATCACTTTTCTTCCTAAGGGGAATGCTGGAAGCGAAGGTGGTGAATATCTGTGCAGCCTAATGCCAAGCCTATCGGTTTATGGCCAATTGTTATGATGACTCTGCTCAGTGTTGGCCTTGTCAATCACGTCATCGTTGTTCCCCTGCTGCTTGCCGAAGCGAAAAGAGATGCTTGGCTGAGCATACCGGTTGCGCTTATTATCGCGCTTCCCGTTGCAGTATTTCCTTTGCAGCGCGTGATGTTCAAGATGAACAGAGTACGCTTTGACGAATGGCTCAGGCAGCGTGTCCCGGCTTTTTTCGTATGGTTGATTCTCGCAATTATTAATTTGGCCTTGCTGTTTGTCGCTTTTGGATCATTGGTTGACGTTGTCGCCTGGACATCCAATACCTACCTGCCGTTGACACCGCAATACGTGGTTCTGTTTATCTTCTGCTTTATCTGCATGTTTGCGGCCATGAACGGGCTGCGCACGATTGCTTATGTATCCTGCATTCTGCTTCCAATCGTTGTAGTGCTGGGGGACTTTGTCATGTCGGCTAACATGCCGGCCAAGGACTACAGGTACTTGCTCCCGATGTTTGAAATAGGATTGTACCCGGTATTAAAGGGGGCCGTCTACTCGCTCAGCGCTTTTATGGAACTGTCCTTTCTGCTGCTTATCCAACACGAGATGACAAGAAGCTTTAAGAAATGGCATCTCCTGCTGCTAACCATTATGCTCATGCTCTTGACCTTGGGGCCGACAATCGGCGCCATCACTTTGTTTGGGCCGGAAGAGGCAAGTATTATGCGTTATCCGGCTTACTCGCAATGGCGTCTTGTGAAGATCGGCAAATATTTCGAGCATGTTGATTTCTTTGCCGTATTTCAATGGCTTTCCGGCGCGCTTATTCGGATATCGCTGCCGCTTTATTTAATTCAGATTTACGGTCCATTTAGGAAAATAAAGCGGAAATGGATCAGCATGATGATCACCGTTTTAGTCTTGGCTGTCGCAAGCTTTACCGTTCTGATGCATATGAAATGGTACATGATCCTGATGCATGCTTACTTTCAGGTAGCTTGGATTCTGTTTGGCGCCGTTCTTCTGCTGTTATGGATTCTCTCGTTCCGCAAACCAAAGAAGTCAGCCCAGCCGGAAGCGCAAGGAGGTTACCGCAATGAGTCATGAACCGGAAGAACAACATCGCAAACGGGATCGTCTGGACCGAATTTTTGAAGAATTGGCCGGTTCCGGGGACATTGTTATTCAAACGTTAGAGGTTGGCAAAGAAGAACCAAAGCGGGGATTTCGCATTCTAATGTGCAGCGGCATGGTGGACATGCAGACGGTATTTATCGCCTTGCTGCCGCAATTGGACAAGCTGGCCGAGAATATAAACAAAAACTTTGGAAAGTTTGATCAGACAGAAGCTGTGCACGAGCCGGTCGTGATGGACAAGAACCACCTGCACAAGGAAGGCTGTTCGTTTGGCGCACGCCTTTCGCTTGATGATGAACGGGAGGTCGCTTTCTTTTTTTCCAACCTTTACTCGGGCAGCGTCATCGTAATCGACGAAGCAACGCGGTCGGTATATTCCTTTGATATTGCAAGCATTCCGGGACGCCAGCCCGAAGAGTCAACGATGGAGCTGTCGGTCAAAGGGCCGCGGGACGGGTTTGTGGAAGGGATTACTACCAATATTGCACTGATCCGCAGAAGACTCCGGACGCCGGATCTGAATGTGGAATATATGAAAATCGGAACCGAGTCGCAGACGGAAATCTCGATTATGTTCATGAGGAGCAAAGCAGAGCCATCCTTGGTCAGAGAAGCCAAAAAACGGCTGGATGCGATTCATATCGAAGCCTTATACAGCTCTTCCGAGCTGGAGGAGCTTGTGTCGGACAGACCCAACAGCCTGTTCCCGCTCGTTGATTATATCGGCCGTCCCGACTATGTGGTTCAATCCTTGATGCAAGGCAGGGTATGTCTCCTGGTTGATGGCAATCCCTCGGTCATTATCCTGCCGGGTAATCTGACCCTACTTGTAAAATCCCCTGAGGATGCCCATCTTCCTTATTACTATGTAACTCTAGAGCGGCTGCTCCGTTTTACGGGGTTTGTTCTTGCTATTTGTCTCCCCGGCTTCTGGGTCGCTTTATCGGCCTATAATACGGATCAGATTCCGTTTACGCTGCTGGCTACCGTCACGAACTCCCGAATCGGCCTTCCGATATCGGCCACGATGGAAATGTTTCTTATGATGGCGATGTTCGAGTTATTCCGGGAAGCGGGCGTGAGGCTGCCCCGGCCCGTTGGCCAGACGGTGTCCGTCGTTGGAGGACTCATTATCGGGGATGCTGCCATCCGGGCAGGCATAACTTCGCCGACGATGCTTGTGGCAGCCGCTATTACGGCAGTCTCCACCTTTACGCTGGTTAATCAGACCTTAAGCGGAACCGTCAGCATATTACGTTTTTTCGTGCTGATCCTCTCCTCGATGTTCGGGATCTTCGGCTTCTTTGTCGGCGTTTTTTTAATCCTGATCTATATGTGCTCGCTTGAAACGTTTAATCAGAATTACATGCAGCCCAT
The DNA here is from genome assembly GCF_000023585.1 of Paenibacillus sp. JDR-2. NCBI lineage: Bacteria > Bacillati > Bacillota > Bacilli > Caryophanales > Paenibacillaceae > Paenibacillus > Paenibacillus sp. JDR-2. Next base: position 1,670,680 of record NC_012914.1, read on the forward strand.
TGCCCCGATTAAATGGAGGGAATTAGTGACGGGATTATTCCAGAAGCCATGGAAGTCCAGAGCAAAAGGTGAGAAGCCATGAAAAGTCATGCGAAATTTCAAAGCTATGCGAAAACCGTAAAAGCTGCCCTTGCTCTATGTATGATGCTTGTAACGGGAGGCTGCTGGGATGAAGTTAATCTGCAGGATGTCAGCTATATCTCGGCAATCGGCGTTGATTATGTAGACGAACACTTTGTTGTATATGCCCAGATGATATCGTTTGGCGTCATCGCCAAACAGGAAGGCGCAGCGCCGCCAGGGAGTCCGATATGGGTAGGCAAGCACGAGGGGAATACCAATCTTGCCGCCGTATTTAATTTAATGGATTCCTCCCAATACAAGCTATCTCTTAATCATCTGAAGTCAGTCGTGATCCACGAGCGTGCTTTCAAAGAAATGAAGCAGATTATCGACAGCTTGAACCGGTTGAGCTCGACCCGATTCAATTCGCTCGTGTTCGGAACCAAAACGGACATTAACGAGCTGTTTACGATGGACATGCTGTTCAACAAGACGCCGTTAACAACACCGCTGTATGCGCCGCACATCGAGAATAATCAGAACAGCTACGTGGAGCCGATGACGCTGCAGACATTTGTTCGGGGAGCGCTTGAGCCGGCTATGACAGTGAAGTTGCCTTCGCTTTCCATCCTGACTGATGACTGGGAAAATAATAAAAAAAAGCTGAGCTTCCTGATGGTTGACGGCGCGTTTTTGTTCAACGAGAAGAAACCGACCGGTTATGTATCCCGGAAAAATTCCAAAGGGCTGATCTGGACAGGCGAAGCCTTTAAGCGATCGCTTGTACCCGTTCAGATTGAGGACAAGAGAGGCTCGATTATCGTGGATTCGGCCAAATCGAAAGTTGAAGTGAAGTGGGACGACAATAGCCCCAAATTTGTTTTGGGGGTTGGAATAACGGGTCACTTAATTGAAGCATCGGGCGACTTTACGGACGCGGAGCTTATTGGCCAGGTGGAGCAGGCTGTAAAAGCCCAATTGGAGGATACTTACCTGAAAGGCTTGGCGCTAAATGCTGATCTGTATGATCTGGAGCATCAGCTGTACCGTCATCACAACAAGAAGTGGAAGCATCTTGTTAAAGAAAATTGGAAGCCCGGTCCAAAAGATTTGACGATCGAGGTGAAATGCAAGATTACGAAGGAATCGGAGCTCCGCACGAAATCCGAACTCGAGCTGCATACATAATCCATGGGAGTTACGCCCATAATACGTATGCTATCCCAAACTTGGCATGAAGGAGACGAAAACATATGCTTCAAGCTCTAACCGCGAAAGAATTGGAATATATCGCGGACTCGATGTCCAATGAAGATTTGCTGATCAAGCAAAATGCACTACTCGCATCCCTTGCGACTAACCCGGCCTTAAGACAAGCCGGCATGGCGGAATTGCAAACGCATCAGCAGCATTATCAAACACTGATGCAGGCACTTCAACAGCATCAGCATTTGGCGCCAACACAACCTCAATAATATAAGCTCACGAAGCATGAATTGCTTCACAATTCATTAAGCTTATGCTTACGAAGCATGAATTGCTTCACAATTCATTAAGCCTATGCTTACGAAGCATGAATTGCTTCACAATTCATTTAAGGAGGACATCAACCATGTACCAACAACAGCATCATTTGCCGGATGAAGACCTGGCTTATACCGTACTATCTGACTTGAAGCGGGTCGTTCGCGAGTACGCGACGGCAGCAACGGAGTCATCCTGCCCGGAAGTACGTCAAATGTTCACCCACCTGCTTAACAGCACGCTGAAGCTGCAAGGGAACCTGTTCCAGGTCATGCAGTCGCAAAACATGTACAACACGGCTTCTTCCGCGCTTCGTCAAGAAATCGACAAGCAAACGAAGGAATATCAGCAGACGCAGCAAAAAACGACCCAATATTTGCAGCAGCGCATGGGCAACTCTCAGCCTTCGTTCCCGCAGTACGGCCAGTTCCAGCAACAGCAGCAGAACCATTCGCATCAGCCTTTCTACATGTAAAGACCCTTCGGGGTCTTTCGTTTTTTTTCTTTGCAGGAACCTTTAATTCGTTGTAAAATATTTTAATAACCGCAGTTTTGGAAGGAGTTTGACGATGAACGAACTACAGCTGAAAGTGCTGGAGCTGCTCAAGGAAGACGCGCGACGCGACGCCGACCTGATCGCCGCCATGCTGAATGAGCCGGTTGAGAGCGTAAAGCAGGCAATTGCCTACATGGAAGAAGAACATATCATCGTTAAATATGCCACAGTTGTGAACTGGAGCAAGGTTGATGACGAGAAGGTTACGGCATTGATCGAGGTTCAAATTACACCTGAGCGCGGACGAGGCTTTGAAGGCATCGCCGAGCGCATATACTTATATCCGGAAGTGAAATCGGTCTATCTGATGTCCGGGGCATACGACTTGCTTGTCGAGATTGAAGGTAAGAATCTGAAAGAGGTTGCCTCTTTTGTTTCCAATAAATTATCACCTATCGACAAAGTGCTGTCGACAAAAACAAACTTTATTTTGAAAAAATACAAACAGGACGGAATTATCTTCGAGGAGCATGAAGGTGACCATCGATTGATGATTTCGCCATAAGAGGGTGATGGCTATGATTAAAGACGAGGTAACATCGAATCATCGCCAATCAATGGCTGATTATTTGTCGCCGCTTGCTCGGAGCATCAAACCGTCAGGCATCCGGCGCTTTTTTGATTTGGTTAGTACCCGTAAGGACGTAATTACGCTTGGCGTAGGCGAACCGGATTTCGTAACGCCTTGGCATGTGCGCGACGCGGCTGTGTACGCGCTCGAGAAAGGCAAGACGCAATATACATCCAATGCCGGTATGCCGGAGCTGCGCGAAGCTATCGGTCAATATTTGAACGATTCGTTTGCCGTTTCCTATAATCCGGCTAATGAGGTTCTGGTAACGGTCGGCGGCAGCGAAGCGATTGATCTTGCCCTGCGGGCATTGATCAGCCCTGGCGACGAGATTCTTATTCCGGAGCCGTGCTATATTTCCTACTCGCCTATTACAACGTTGAGCGGCGGAAAAGCCGTTGGCATCGAGACCTTTGCGAAGGATAATTTCAAGCTGAAGGCGGAATCGCTGCGTGCGGCGATTACACCAAAGTCCAAGGTTCTTATTTTATGTTATCCAAGCAATCCAACCGGCGGCATTATGACTTACGAGGACTGGCTGCCAATCGCTAAGGTTGTTGAAGAGAACGACCTGATCGTTATTTCCGATGAAATCTACGCAGAGCTTACGTATGGCTCCAAGCATGTGAGCTTTGCCGCAATCCCGGGCATGAAGGACCGGACGCTTCTTGTGAGCGGCTTCTCCAAAGCCTTTGCCATGACCGGCTGGCGGATGGGTTATGCATGCGGCCATCAGGATCTGATTGGCGCCATGCTGAAGATTCATCAATACACCGTTATGTGTGCGCCGATTATGGCCCAATATGCTGCGCTTGAAGCGTTGACTCCTCATGGCCTCGAAGAGAAGGACCGGATGATGGAGTCTTACAACCAGCGCAGACGGCTTGTTGTGAAGGGCTTCCGCGAAATCGGGCTGGAGTGCCATGAACCGGAGGGAGCATTTTACGCGTTCCCTTCCATTACGTCAACTGGTCTTACCTCCGAGCAATTCGCACAGCGGCTGCTGGAGGAAGGGAATGTCGCTGCTGTTCCCGGCGATGTATTTGGCCTAGGAGGCGAAGGACATCTGCGCTGCTCCTACGCAACATCGGTTGCCCAGCTTACGGAGGCACTTGACCGGATCGGACAATTTGTTCATAAGCTGAAGTAAGGCTAATAGGGCAGAAGATAAACAGGCAGGGCGCGCCCTTGCCTGTTTTTTTATGATATAGTGAAGGGAACTACACCCTTAGGAAAGGGCTGAATTGTATGAAAATTTATACTCGTACGGGAGACAAAGGCCAAACCTCGCTTATTGGCGGTCGGGTACGCAAAGACGATATACGTGTTGAAGCTTACGGCACGATCGATGAGCTGAACTCCTTTGTTGGGCAAGCTGCAGCGGAGGCTGCGAAGCATGAGGAACTGAAGGATATGGCCGCACTCCTCGTAGATATTATGCAGGAACTGTTCGACTGCGGCTCGGACCTGGCCTATGCAAGCCCGGGAGCTCCGCTTAAAGTGACGGAAGAGGCGGCGGTTAGACTTGAGGCAATGATCGATCAATATACCGAAGAGGCACCTGAGATTACAAGATTTATTTTGCCTGGAGGAAGCTCCGTATCGGCTTTGCTGCATGTGTGCCGTACCGTATGCCGGCGGGCGGAGCGCCGCGTCGTTACGCTTGCCGCCGAGCATCCTGACAATCCGGCTAATCCGGAAGTACAGAAATATTTGAACCGTCTGTCGGACTTTTTCTTTGCAGCGGCAAGAGCGGCGAACGCGAAGCTTGGCGTGCCTGATACCGAATACGTACGGAGTGCGGAAGTGTTCCGCAAGAAATCGAAATGACGGTAAAAGATATTGCGGGTTATTACAAAGCGCTGGCCGTTGAGGTCGGCGCTGATATGGCAGGAAAAGACGTCAGGACGGTGCTGGAACGGAAGCTTGGCGTATCACGCTCGCTTCTGTCCCGGCTCAAGCTGACCGAATATGGCATTACCGTTAATGGAGTAAGGGCTTATACCACGGCGAAAGTGACCGAGGGAGATTCGGTTGCCATCCGGATGGAGGAAGAGATCTCGGAGGATATTTTGCCGCAGGATCTGCCCTTATCAATAGTGTTTGAAGACGATTATCTGCTTGTCGTGAACAAACCCGCGGGCATCATCGTCCACCCGACGAAAGGACATTACACCAATACGCTGGCTAATGGGATTGTGCATCATTGGCAGGTTAGGGGCGAACGCGTACGGTTCCGTCCGGTACACCGGTTGGACGAAGATACGTCGGGACTTGTCGTGATTGCCAAAAATCCGTACATACACCAGCAATTGTCCGAACAGCTGCAGGCCGGAACAATAATGAAGATCTATTGCGCCTACGTTTACGGTACGCCGTCCCCTGCAGATGGAACGGTGGGTGCGCCAATTGACCGCAACCCTGAGGATCCGCATGTTCGAATCGTAACGCCGGAAGGTTATCCGTCCGTTACGCATTATAAGACGGCAGCTGTATTTGGCGGGGGACAAGCATCAAAAGTGAGGTTAAAGCTGGAGACGGGGCGGACTCATCAGATCCGCGTCCATATGAAGCATATCGGCTGTCCGCTGATTGGCGACGGCATGTACGGACTGCAGACGGGCAAGGTAGACGAGTGGGAAACAGCCGCCGGACGCCAGGCGCTTCATGCGGAGACGCTTGGATTGACGCATCCGATGACGAAGGAATGGAGCGAGTGGACGGCAGCGCTGCCGCCTGATCTTGTGCAGCTGGAACTGGCGTTAAGAGAGTGCTAATAGGAGGATTTACACAGATGAGCAAGCTGACGATTTATCAATATCCGAAATGCGGTACATGCCGACAGGCCGTCAAATCGTTGCAAGCAAAGGGCAACGAGCTGGATCTGAAGCATATTGTAGAAGAAACACCAACTCCGGCTGAACTGAAAGTGCTTGTTCAGAACAGCGGCTTGGAGCTGAAGAAGTTTTTTAACACTTCCGGTGAAGTGTACAAAGCGCTTGGCCTGAAGGACAAGCTTGGCAGCATGAGCGAGCAGGAGCAGCTTGAATTGCTGGCTTCCCATGGCATGCTGATCAAACGCCCAATCGTAACGGACGGCAAAAAAGTGACGGTTGGGTACAAGGAAGAACAATACGAGCAAGTATGGAACGGGTGACGGGATGAGGAAATCATGGCGTTCTGAACGGCTGTCGCAGCTAGGCTCTTCGATTTTCGCCGAGGTTGCGGAATGGAGAAAGGAAGCAGCCGGCAAAGGCCGGGATATAATAAACCTTGGCATCGGAAGTCCGGATAAGCCTCCAACGGAAGCAGTAAGAAAAGCGCTAAGCGAAGCGGCGCTGCGCACGGATATTTATGCTTATCCGGGTACGCACGGCAGTACAGGCTTTCGCCGGCAGGCAGCCGCCTGGATGGAGCATCGGTTCGGAGTGAAGCTGGATCCCGATCGTGAGCTGGTATCCCTGATGGGCTCGCAGGATGGATTATCCCATTTGGCAATGTCGCTGTGTAATCCGGGAGATGTGGTTATCGTGCCTAATCCCGGTTATCCGATTTATACGGCGGCGCTGGCATTGGCAGGCGTAGAGCCTTACTTGCTGCCGTTGAAGGAAGAGAATCATTTTCTCCCGGATCTCGACTCGGTGCCGGAAGAAGTGTGGGAACGCGCAAAATTTATTTTGCTGAATTATCCGGGCAATCCTGTATCGGCCATTATTGATCTTGCCTTCTTCGAGCGATTGCTCGCTAAAGCCAAGCCATACGGCGTACTGGTCGTCCACGATGCGGCATACTCCGAAATGGCCTTCGATGGACATGAACCCCCAAGTATATTGGCTGTTCCGGGAGCCTTGGATGGAGCCGTAGAATTCCATTCTTTGTCCAAAAGCTTTAATATGGCCGGCTGCCGTATCGGCTTCCTTGCGGGGAACCGCGAAGCCGTCGGAGCGCTGCGCGAGCTGAAGGAAAACATCGATTACGGCGTATTTGGCGCTGTTCAGGAAGCGGGCGTAGCGGCGCTGCAGGAAGCCATGTCTGCTTCTGCGCCGCCTAAAGCCGGCGTATTATATGAGCAGCGGCGGAATTCGTTCATCGAGGCTTTAGCCGCTGAAGGCTGGGCTGTAGAGAAGCCGAAGGCTACCATGTTCGTGTGGGCAAAGCTGCCGGAGCGCAGCGATGGCACAACGTGGACTTCCCGCGAGTTCGCCCGAGGCTTGCTTGATCAAACGGGCGTTGTTGTTATTCCTGGCGAAGCGTTTGGCAGCGAAGGCGAAGGGTTTGTGCGGATTGCTTTGGTCGAAGACGAAGCAAGGCTGCGTGAGGCTGCTCGGCGGATCGGTGCGTTTCTTAGAGGCTAGGATCCTGATTGCCATGCGGCACTACGCAAGCCAATACTCTTCCGATCGCCATTGTCCCCGAATTTCTTGTTTGTAATCCGCCAGCGGATGAAATTCGGGGACAAAAGCGAACGTTGCACTTCTCCAGAGTATTGGCTTGCTTCGCTTCGTCCAAGCAATTATTTAGGGGCCATTTGCATCACTCGTAACCTGAGTGATGTAGCCTTTACTATGTCATCACTCGGAATACGAGTAATGGATCTTCATTAGTTTGTCATCACTCGTGAATGGAGTGATGGTTAACGGGCCACGCGGCCCGTACACGGTTTTGGTTTCATCTTAATGCAAATTCAGCGGCATTAAGAGTGGCGAGCGAGGGAACGGAGCGAGTGAATCTTCGGGGGGAGCGGGAAGCGGAGTAAGGGAATGTTCTTGAGAAGCGGAGCGTACGCCTTTGTTTTCAAAGTTTATCATCCGACAAATAATAATCCGAGAAACTTTGAAAACAACAGCGATCGAAAGAATATTCCCTTACGCAGCAACCCCAGCGACCCATTCCCCGAGAAAGCTTGCCCAGTGACCACCCAGTGACCAGCATTCAATGCCAGCTTTTGCATTACAAGGAACGCCAAAACTGCTGTACAATAGAATTATATTATGGTGTAGAGGATGGCCTTTCGATGAACGAAAATAAAATTCTTATAGTAGATGGAATGGCGCTGCTATTCCGTGCCTTTTTTGCTCAGCAATACAGCGCTAGAAGAATGGCAGACGGTACGCCTACCAATGCGATTTACGGTTTTATGCAGTATCTGTTTGACGCGGTTAACCAGTTTCAGCCGACTCACGTGGCATGCTGCTGGGATATGGGGAGCAAAACGTTCCGTACCGAGATGTACTCGAATTACAAAGCTAACAGACCGGAAGCTCCGGACGATCTGATCCCGCAATTTTCGCTCGTGAAGGATATCGTAGCCGCTCTTGGTATTCCGAATATCGGAATTGAGGGCTATGAGGCGGACGACTGTATCGGTACGGTATCGAAGCAGCTCAGCCAAATGGCTCATGTGTACATCCTGACGGGTGATCAGGATATGCTGCAGCTGGTAGAGGAACGCATTCATGTTGTCATTATGAAAAAAGGCAGAGGCAATTATGCGGTCTATGATCTAGGTTTCCTTAAAGAAGATAAAGGTATCCATCCTTTCCAGGTTATTGAGATGAAAGGTTTGACCGGCGACACAAGCGATAACTATCCGGGAGTCAAAGGAATCGGCGAAAAAACGGCGCTGAAGCTTCTTCAGGAGTTTGAGTCGATCGACGGAATTTTGAGCAATCTGGACTCCGTATCGAAGAGTATCAAGGCAAAGATTGAAGCCGATTTGGATATGCTGCATCTATCACGGACGCTTGCACGGATTAACATTGAAGTGCCGGTTGCTTGCAGCCTGGAGGAATGCGTATGGAGCGTTCCGGTTGAAGCAGAAATTGTATTTGAAAAATATCGTCTGGCCTCATTATTGAAAATTATCGTTTAACTGGAAGGCAGCTGTGCTTAGCATAGCTGTCTTATTTTTTTGCCAAAAAATACTATTTTTTCGTTGCGGAAAAAGGAAACTGAAAGGAAATGTCGAATTGGTAACCAAGACCTATATTGGCTAAAAATAAGCAACTTCTCATGTTAGCATTGCCCGTTGGTGATAACAGGGTGACAAGCGACTTGAGAGGGTTTTTGGCGCGCGAAAACCGGCAGATCTGCTAGCAACAGAAGGGTAACAAACGGTACGGGGCAGGGGTCATCTGAACAAATAAGGAGGCGTATTATGAAAGGTGTTTTACGAAAAATAGGAATGGCGGTTATGTCAGTAATGCTGGCATTAATCGTGTTCAGGCTGCTTCCCGCGCAAACGAGTTACGCGGCGGCTCTACCCCAAATTCCGGCAAGCGTGGATTATTTCCACGATAATTCCGGTTATTATTTTAATGGAGATGACTCCGTAGGCCCGGGTTATAGCTGGATTGGAACTTATTTTGATTCTGAGTTTGGCAACTCTGTAACAGTATTGCAATTTGATCTGAGTTCCATTCCTGCTTCGGATATGGTATCGAGTGCGAATTTAAAGCTGTTTGTTCCATATGTGGATTATGATCATACAGATCCGACTCCGTTATTTGTCAATGTGTACGGATCAAATGATGATGCCATTTCGGAATCTTCGCAAAAGATTCCTACCCAAGACGTTACGATCGTTAGCGAACAAACGGGTATTACGCAAGGTCAGTTTCTAAATATTGATCTTACCTCTTATATTAGCAGTCAGGTTGCCGCAGGTGATAAAAAAGCAACCCTTGTACTGACAAGTAAGAATACACCTGGTAAGAGCAACCAATTTGCTATTAATTCCAACAACGCTCCATCCAACAAACCAGCGCTGGAAGTAACAACAGCAACAAACGCAAAAGTTGCTTCGGTGACTGCTCCACCGAACGGCACATACACAACCGGGCAAAACCTGAACTTTACAGTGAATTTTGACCGGGTCGTCAACGTAACGGATGCTCCCAGCATACCTTTGACAGTTGGGTCAACGGGTGTACAGGCGACCTACGTATCAGGTACCGGAACTACCGCGCTCACATTCCGGTACACGGTTGCAAGCGGGCAACTTGATACCGATGGGGTATCATTAGGAGGATCGATCAGCCTCAACGGCGGCACCATTAAAAATGCAAGTAATGAAGACAGTATTCTTACCCTCAATAATATCGGCTCTTTAAGCAATGTAAAGGTAGACGCCGTGGCTCCAACGGTAAGCTCGGTAAGCGTACCGGCTAACGCGACTTACGGCAGCGGACAAAGCCTTACGTTTGCCGTCAATTTTAATGAACCTGTAAACGCAGCAGGCGGAACGCCTAGCCTTGGTCTTATTATCGGATCAACAAACGTACAGGCCAATTACGCAAGCGGATCGGGAACAAGCTCGCTTGTATTCCGGTACGATGTGCTAGACGGGCAATCCGATTCGGACGGCATTACGGTTAGCAACCTTTCTCTCAACGGTGCAACCATCAAAGACCTTGCAGGCAATGCGGCAGCTCTGACTCTCAATAGCGTTGGCAACACGGCAGGCGTGAGAGTAGATGCTGTAGCACCTGCCATCAGTTCCGTAGACATGCCTTCCGCAGGTACGTATAAGACAGGCGATCAGCTTAACTTTACGGTCCATTACAACGAGAACGCAAACGTGACGGGCAGTCCTTATTTGCCGGTTACAATCGGCGCATCTTCGAGGCAAGCAACCTATGTATCCGGATCGGGAACACAAAACCTTCTTTTCCGCTACACGGTCCAAGCGGGCGATCTTGATGCCGACGGTGTTCAGCCAGGGGCAAATCTGGTGCTGAACGGGGGAAGCATTCGGGATGCGGCAAACAATAATGCAAGTCTCGCGCTTTCCGGCATAATCACCAATACTGTATTGGTGGACGCGGTTGCCCCAACAATCAGCAGCGTAAGCGTGCCGGCAAATAAAACTTACTTGGCCGGGCAAGATCTCGAATTCACGGTTCAGTATGATGAGCTGGTGGCGGTAACGGGAACGCCTTTTTTACCAATCACGATCGGCAGTAAGGCTGTTCAAGCAAGCTATGTATCGGGTTCGGGAACAGCAAACCTCTTGTTCCGCTATACCGTTCAGGCAGGGGATTATGATGGCGACGGAATCGCGGTTGCCTCCGGCTTGAACTTAAACGGCGGTACCGTAAGAGACGTCGCCGCGAATAACGCGAATCTAGCTTTAAACAATGCAGGCAGTACGACTGCGGTGTTGGTGGACGCGACAGCCCCAACCGTTAGCAGCGTTGATGTGCCGCTGAGCCAGACGTACGGGCCAGAAGCTATTCTGGACTTTAGGGTTCATTTTAGCAAAAAGGTGGTCATTGCGGGCGGAACGCCTTTTATTCCTTTAACGATTGGATCCTCCACAGTACAGGCGCAATATTTATCCGGAGCGGGTACGGACACGATAGTATTCAGCTACGTCGTGCAAGCTGGCGACAATGATAATAACGGCATTGAAGCCGGCAGCGCTATTTCTTTGAATGGCAGTACGATTAAGGATGAATCGGGGAATCATGCGATTTTGACTTTGGTTGGCGTCGGCAGTACGACTGCCGTCTTGGTAGATACGGCGGGACCTGCGGTTACGAGCGTGGATGTGCCTGCGGATAGCAGCTACAAAGCTGGCTCCGCACTGGAGTTCACCGTTCATTATTCCGAAAACGTTGCGGTAACCGGAATTCCATCCTTGCCAATTACCATCGGCTCTTCTACGGTTCAAGCCGCGTATGTTTCCGGAGCGGGTACAAAAACCCTTTTATTCCGGTATACGGTGCTTAGCGGACAGGAGGATTTGGATGGCATCGAAGTTGGCAGCGCTCTGGCGCTAAATGGCGGAACGCTGGCGGATGCGGCAGGCAATGAGGCAGGTTTGACCTTGACAGCTGTTGACGATACCAATCAAGTGCTTGTCGATGCCGTAGCTCCATCCGCTGTAAGCATTGATGTGCCGGCAGCTGGAATTTATAAAGCAGGCAGCAGCTTAACCTTTACGATCCACTATGATGAAAAAGTTGCCGTTACCGGTACCCCCTATATCACGATAACGATCGGAAGCACTGCGGTTCATGCCGTTTACGCTTCCGGATCAGGCACTAAGGATATTACGTTTGCTTATTCCGTTCAGAACGGGGATGAGGACACGGATGGTATCGAACTAGGCACGGTTGCGTTAAATGGTGGAGCGCTAAACGATGCAGCGGGTAATGCGGCTAGCTTATCGCTTACTGCAGCGGGCAGCACCAACGCGGTGCTGGTTGATACCATTGCACCAACCATCTCAAGCGTGGATGTGCCGGATAACGGTATTTACAATGCAGGGGATAAGCTCAAATTTATCGTGCATTACGACGAAAAGATTACGGTAACCGGCGGAACGCCTTTCCTGACGGTAACGATTGGATCGGCTGCGGTTCATGCTGTTTATGCGTCGGGTTCGGGCACAAGCTCTCTGTTGTTCGAATACGACGTGCAAGCGGGAGATAATGACCAAGACGGCATTCAAGCCGGCAGCGTCATTCAGTTAAACGGAGCGGCGATTCAAGACGCGGCAGGCAATGCCGCTGTTCTGGCCGTGACAACGGAAAGCACTAGCGGAGTGCTGGTGGATACCGCTGCACCTGCTGTCACCAGTGTACAAGTGCCTAGTAATGGCAATTACAGCGAGGGTTCGACCTTAAACTTTACGGTTCATTACAACGAGAAAGTAACGATTGCCGGTTCGCCGACCCTTCCTATTACGATTGGTTCTTCTACCGTTCAAGCGGCATATGTAACGGGAACGGGAACGGATTCTTTGGTTTTCAGCTACACCGTTTTAGCGGGTCAAGTGGATTTGGACGGCATCTCCGTTGGCGCCTCGCTCAACTTAAATAGCGGAACAATCGCTGACGCGGCAGGCAATGCGGCGGAACTGGCGCTCGCTTCCGTAGGCAGCACAAGCGCTGTCCTCGTCGATGCGATAGCGCCATCGATTGAAAGCGTGGACCTGCCCGCAAATGATACCTACGTGGCAGGAGAGCAGCTGGATATCACGATTCATTACGATGAGGCGGTAACGGTCACCGGAACGCCATCCATCTCGATGACGATTGGTTCGGCTACGGTCCAAGCCCAATATGTCTCGGGTACGGGAACAACAGATCTGCTGTTCCGCTACACCGTAAAAACCGGCGACAATGATGCGAACGGCATTGAAGTAGGAGCTCTGAACCTGAACGGCGGAACGCTGAAGGACGCAACAGGCAACAACGCCGCAGCGGTTCTTGGCGGCCTGGGCAGCACGGCCGGGGTGAAGGTTGACGCCGTAGCTCCGGCAGCAACTAGCCTGGATGTTCCGGCTGAAGGAACGTACAAAGCAGGCGAGGCATTAACCTTTACGGTACATTACGACGAAGATGTTTACGTAACCGGCGGAACGCCCTATTTGTCCGTAACGATTGGGACTACGCCAGTACAAGCTTCTTACGTATCGGGAACCGGCACCAATGCGCTGGTATTCCGCTATACGGTATTGGCGGGTCAAGAAGATACGAACGGCATTGAGGTAGGTAACGCGGTAAATCCGAACGGAGCTTCCATTCAGGATGCAGCCGGCAATGCGACTGGCCTTGCCCTTACGGGAGCAGGCAGCATTAGCACGGTACGCGTAGATGCGATTGTACCAACCGTAACAAGCGTAGCAGTTCCGGCGAACGGAACCTATAAAGAAGGCGATCAGCTGGATTTTACGGTTAACTTCAACGAAAGCGTAACGGTAAGCGGTGGAACGCCTTATTTGACGATCACGATTGGTTCCGCGACGGTTCATGCGCCGTATGTATCAGGCACCGGAACAAGCGGTTTGTTATTCCGTTACACGGTACAAGCGGGCGACCTTGATGCAAATGGCATAGTAGCGGGTACAGACATTGCCCTGAACGGAAGCACGCTTAAAGACGCGGCAGGCAATGCGGCAGATGTAACGCTTGCTTCCGTAGGCAGCACAAGCGCTGTCCTCGTCGATGCGATAGCTCCATCGATTGAAAGCGTGGACCTGCCCGCAAATAATACCTACGTGGCAGGAGAGCAGCTGGTTATCACGATTCATTACGATGAGGCGGTAACGGTCACCGGAACGCCATCCATCTCGATGACGATTGGTTCGGCTACGGTCCAAGCCCAATATGTCTCGGGTACGGGAACAACAGATCTGCTGTTCCGCTACACCGTAAAAACCGGCGACAATGATGCGAACGGCATTGAAGTAGGAGCTCTCAGCCTGAACGGAGGAACGCTGAAGGACGCAACGGGCAACAACGCCGAAGCGGTTCTTAGCGGCCTGGGCAGCACGGCAGCAGTAAAAGTGGATGCCGTTGCTCCAGCTGTAACAAGCCTGGACGTACCGGCAGACGACACGTATAAAGCAGGCGAAGCCTTAACGTTTACGGTTCATTACGATGAAGCCGTCAACGTAACGGGCGGAACGCCATACTTGTCCGTAACGATTGGGACGACGCCAGTGCAAGCTGCATACGTGTCGGGAACCGGCACCAATGAGCTGGTATTCCGCTACACTGTGCTGGCAGGTCAAGAAGATACGAACGGCATTGAAGTAGGCAGCTCGGTAAATCTGAATGGCGCTGCAATAAATGATGCAGCGGGTAATACGGCTGGCCTTGCCCTGACAGGTGCAGGCAGCATCAGCACGGTCCTTGTAGACGCAATTGTGCCAACCGTAAGCAGCGTAAGCGTTCCGGCTAACGGAACGTACAAAGAAGGGGACCAGCTGGATTTTACGGTTACCTTGAACGAAAACGTAGCGCTCAGCGGCGGAACGCCGTATTTGACCGTCACTATTGGCACGACGGATGTCCATGCCTCGTATGTGTCGGGAGCGGGAACCAACGCTTTGTTGTTCCGCTACGCGGTACAAGCCGGCGATCATGATACGGACGGCATCGCGGTAGGCAATGCCATTGCGCTGAACGGAAGCACGCTTAAAGACGCGGCAGGCAATGCGGCAGACTTAACGCTTGCTTCCGTAGGCAGCACAAGCGCTGTCCTCGTCGATGCGATAGCTCCATCGATTGAAAGCGTGGACCTGCCCGCAAATGATACCTACGTGGCAGGAGAACAGCTGGATATCACGATTCATTACGATGAGGCGGTAACGGTCACCGGAACGCCATCCATCTCGATGACGATTGGTTCGGCTACGGTCCAAGCCCAATATGTCTCGGGTACGGGAACAACAGATCTGCTGTTCCGCTACACCGTAAAAACCGGCGACAACGATGCGAACGGCATTGAAGTTGGAGCCCTAAACCTGAACGGCGGAACGCTGAAGGACGCAACGGGCAATAACGCCGAAGCGGTTCTTAGCGGCCTGGGCAGCACGGCCGGGGTGAAGGTCGATGCCGTTGCTCCAAGCATTACGCAGGTGGAGGTTCCGGCAAACGGTTCTTACAAAGCAGGATCAAACCTTCAGTTTACTGTGCATTTCAGCGAGAATGTTCATGTAACCGGCGGTACTCCGGAGCTCGACTTGAAGCTTGACGGTAAAACCGTTCAAGCGGCTTACGTTTCCGGATCGGGTACTAATGCTCTTGTATTCCAATACGAAGTGCAAGCTGGAGACACGGATTCGGATGGCATTGAGCTTGCTGCAGGTATTTCCTTGAATGGTGCGGCAATAGCTGACCAAGCAGGCAATGCGGCCGTACTTACCCTTGCAAACCCAGGCGATGCAAGCGCCGTACGGATCGACACGACCGTGCCGGTCGTGAGCCTGGTCAGCATGCCTGCCGACGGAATGTATCATGCGGGGGCAAACCTTGATTTTATTGTTAAAACAAGCGAACCGGTTATTCTTAATGCCGCCGCAGGAAAACCATACATGGAAGTACAGGTTGGTTCTGCTGTCGTTAAGGCGGAATACCTTGAAGCCGTATCTTCAAGCGAGTTCAAGTTCCGCTACACGGTACGTCTTGAGGATCAGGATTCGGATGGCATCAGCGTTGATTCCGGAGCACTAGCTTTAAACGGAGCGGTTATCTCGGATGCTGCAGGCAACGGCTTCAGCACAACGCTTAACCATATCGGCGCCACCGGGAACATCAAGGTCAGCAACAACTTCTCGATAGCGCTGAGCGAGACAAACTGGACGAATAAAGACGTAACGGTAACCGTCACGACGGATCCGGACAACAAGATTGAATACAAGCTGGGCAGCAGCGGGTCATGGACGAGCTATACCGCTCCCGTACTTGTAACTCAGGAAGGTCTGACGGCCTTTTATGCGAGAGTTATCGATCCCGATAATCACGTTAGCGAGGTCAAGTCAGTCGAAGTGAAGATCGACAAGACAGCACCGGTTATCGTGTTGAACGGCAATAACACGGTGATTGTTTATAACGGCAGCACCTATACGGAGCAAGGGGCTAAAGTGCAGGATGCGAATCCGGCTGATCCTCTGGCTACGGTTACTGGAACGGTGAATACCACCACGCTTGGAACTTACACGCTGCAATATAACGCGGTAGACCTTGCGGGCAATCATGCGGTAGAAGTGATTCGCTACGTCAACGTGGTCAACAAACCGGTCAGCAATACGAATGTGCGTCAAGTAACCGTTGAAATAGGAGACCCGGATCATCCGCAGGTCATTGTGCAGATCGATATTGTACGCGAGGTAATCGGCGGCAAGAAGGTGGACACCGTCGTTATGAACGAGGACAAAATCAAACAAGCGGTTGCAAGCGCGATAGGAGCCCATCAGGGAACGATAAGAATTATCGTGGACGATATTCCCGGAGATCCGGCGGACGAGGTCAAGGTGAAACTGACGGTCAACTCCATCAAGTATCTCCTCGACAGCTCGATTCAAGTGGTGATTCAAACGGAGAATGCGACGCTTCATCTATCCACCGAGGCATTGGGGGCGATGAAAGGCAGCCAGGAGTTCTTCTTCGATATCCTGCCGATCCGCAAGAAGGACGAGCAGGACGCGGTGAAGGACAGAACGGTTAACGCGGAAGCGATCCGCAAAATCGCGAACTCGGGTAAAGTGACCGTTATCGGCATGCCGATGACGATTGAAACGAATTTGCCGAAAGTAGCGGTTCAAGTTACGTTCCCGCTGGATTCCAACGTGATTCCAAGCGATCTGAATCAAAGAAAGCTTTTCCTCGCCAGTCTTGGCGTATACATTGAACACTCGGATGGCGAAAAGGTATTCCAGCGCGGGAAAATCGTCTATAACGACAAAGGTTATCCGGTTGGCATCGAAATCGAGGTAAACAAGTTCAGTACGTTTACGATTGTCTCGGCAGAAGGAGCAAGCGTGCATCATAATGCTTATATGACCGGATATTCCGACGGTACGTTCCGTCCGAATCAATCGGTGACGAGAGCGGAAATGAGCACCATGCTGTATCGTCTTTTGTCCGGCACGCTTCCAGGCCGAGGCTCCGTCACCGCCTTCAAAGACGTATCCGGCAGCTTCTGGGCTTCCGAAGCAATCCGGTGGGGGCAGCAGGTGGGGATTCTGAACGGTTATCCGGATCATACCTTCAAGCCAAACGCGACAATTACGCGAGCCGAAATGGCGGCTATTATCGTTAAATGGCTGCAGCTCGATCCCGATGCCGCAAATCCTGCTTTCCGCGATGCGAAGGGGCATTGGGCGTCTGTCCAAATTGCCGCGGCAGCAAAGCTTGGCTACATGACCGGATATTCGGACGGCACGTTCCGTCCGGATCAGCCGTTAACCCGTGCCGAAGCGGTTGTTATTGTTAACCGGATTCTTGGCCGCGGTCCGTTAACTGGCGTAACAACGCCTACTTGGAAGGATGTATCGGCTTCTTTCTGGGCGTTCGGAGCGATTGAAGAAGCGTCAAGGTCTCATGACGCAGCACGGGATTCCGGTGGCAGCGAGACATTTATACCGGAATAGATCTATTGTTTTTGAAGCCCTTGCCTTTTCCAGGCAGGGGCTTTTTTTAATATTTTTATACATTAATTGACAATATCCGTCTCTTAAATCTATAGTAGAATTGCACTACTTTTTTGCTAATATTTACTATTCAAAATGTGGGGGTGCGATGCTGGTATTCGAATCCGCTTGTCCTGAACATGCTGTTTTTTTGTTTGAGGTTTATGCCGATACAAGGCGCGAAGAGATGGAAGCCTGGGGTTGGCCGGCTGGCGAAGCAGAAGCTTTTTTGCGTATGCAGTACGAGCTTCAGACCAGGTCCTATGCGTTGCAGTTCCCTGAGGCCGTAACGCAGGTCATAAATCATGGCGGGAATAGAATAGGAAGGATCATTACTTCCAAGAGCAACTCTATTCATCTCATTGATATCTCCTTGCTGAACGCTTACCGCAATAAGGGAATAGGTACGGCTGTAATAACCGGATTGCTGGAGGAAGCGGCGGCAGCGGGTCTGCCGGTTAAGCTCAGCGTATTGGAGCACAATCAGGCAAAGCGGTTGTACGAAAGACTTGGCTTCAAGGCTATAGGGGGAGCATCTCCTTATATCTCTATGACCTGGCGGCCAGATACGAGAGAGGAGCAGTTAATATGAGTTATCAATATGTAGGTGAAATTCGCATGTTTGGAGGCAATTTTGCTCCTATCGGCTGGGCATTTTGCAACGGTCAACTATTGTCCATCAGCGAAAACGAAGTTTTGTTTTCCTTGATCGGTACAACTTACGGTGGAGACGGCGTGTCTACCTTTGCGCTGCCGAATATGCAGGGACGCTTGCCTGTACATACGGGACGCAACAATGCGACAGGCGGCATGTATACGATTGGCCAGAATGCGGGTACCGAATCCGTCACATTAATTATGAATCAACTTCCTGCTCATTCCCATGCAGCGAACAGTTCAACATTATCGGGAACGAGCAACAGCCCAGAGAATGCTTTCTGGGCTGCAAGCGACAAAAATCTTTATTCCGACGCGGCCTCCGACGTTACTTTAAATGCTGCGGCTATCGGAGTGACCGGCGGCAGCCAGCCTCATGACAACATGATGCCTTATCTGGCGGTTTCGTTCATCATTGCGCTTGTGGGTATCTATCCGTCCCAATCCTAGAGAGAGAACAAGGAGGAAATAACATGGCAGAACCATTTCTTGGCGAGGTAAGACAATTTCCGTTCAACTTTGCACCGAAGGGCTGGGCGCAATGCAATGGCCAGCTGCTGTCAATCCAGCAAAATACAGCCTTATTCTCGCTACTGGGTACGACCTATGGGGGGAACGGCACAACGACTTTCGCGCTGCCGAATTTGCAAGGGCGCGTTCCGGTTCATCCAGGCCAAACCGTCGTATTAGGGCAGACGGCCGGCGAGGAAGCTCATACGCTAACCATTAACGAGATGCCGCATCATAATCATCAAGCTAAAGGCGGATCAGATGCTGCGGGATCGGGACCAGCGGGAAAAACCTGGGGTACTTCAACCAGTGTTTCTCCTTTTGCTCCACAACCCAATACGATTATGTCTCCAAATGCCATCGCGCAAGCGGGCGGCAGCCAACCCCATAATAATATGCAGCCGTATTTGGTTATCAATTTCTGTATCGCACTACAAGGAATTTATCCTTCGAGAAACTAGTAGAAAGGACTGAAACGAAATGGATCCATACGTTGGCGAGATTCGGTTGTTTGCAGGCAACTTCGAACCAAGAGGCTGGGCATTCTGCAATGGTCAAATTATGTCAATCCAGCAAAATACAGCTTTGTTCTCTTTGCTTGGCGTCACTTACGGAGGCGATGGCAGAACGACTTTCGCTTTGCCGAATCTTCAAGGCCGTGCGCCCATGCATTGGGGACAAGGGCCGGGACTTACTCCTAGAGATTTAGGCGAGACGGGCGGCGAACCCGATGTGACCCTTCTTCAAACCGAAATTCCTGCCCATACTCATCTGGCAAACGCTCAAGCCGCTTCTAACAAAACGGAGGCTCAGAATGATATTTGGGCAATGGCAGGCGCGCCTGGCCGGGGCGGAATCCAATACTATTCCGATAAAACGGATGTTGCACTCAATCCGCTTGCTGTAGGAATAACAGGCGGTTCTCAGCCGCACAACAACATGCAGCCTTATCAAGCACTCAATTTTATTATCGCGCTTCAAGGTGTCTTTCCTCCAAGATCATAATGAGAACAAAGCCCCGGCCAAGTTAAATTGGCCGGGGCTTTGTATAAAGCTTCCTATTATGGTTCATCCATTGCATCAGGGAGCGAGTCGTAATCATCATCGCCCGCAAAATCACGGTTATATTCCTCGTGCATTTGGCGATCCTCATAGCCGTAAGGCCTTGAGGATCGCTGATCAATGCGCCAAGGACCGCTTTTGCCAGTTGGCCCCGTTATGCTTGAGCCGTAGGAACCGTCAGGGAACTCCTCATGCGAGAGATCGTTCCTTTGCGATTCCACTGTCGATAAATCCGTATACTCGCTGCGGTCTTCGTCCATAAACCGATCCACCGATATCTCCTCCTGAAATGGCTTAAGTTTGCGTTCGCCCTCTCAGTGTACCCTTGATTAATCGGTAAAATTCACCGTTCCTACTACAAAATATAAAAACTGGGCGAGCTCAGCCGCTTCTTCCTCCGTCAGGTTAAAGGTATATTCCAGATAACCTTCCTCTTCCAGATCATCCGGTCCGATGATAGCCGTACGACCGGCTTGAAGATCGGTAATCAGCTTCTTGCCGTAAAATCTTGCCGTCGACATAATAGCGAGGTCGAAACGCTTCATGCTTGGCGTAATAAACGTCACAAATCTTGTGGATGTATCTTCCGTTGTATCGGACATAAAATCGTAATCAGGCAGCAGCATGATAAAGCCTCCATAAATCGTTTGAACACATTATACAATAAGAAAACGCTTGTAAGAAAGGTTCGGTTATGATAGCATTGAACTAATCGAATAAACGAACGTGAGGAAGCACCTCTCTTGCATTTTTTGCAGGAGGGGTGCTTTTTTTTTCGTTTACGCTAGTTTACGTTTATTCGCGCGATTATCCATTTTGATCGAGGAGTGAATGAATCATGCAAATCGTTTTTTTGAACACGTTTGAAAAACCGGCTGAGGACGGCATCATTGTTACGGGAAAACTCTCCATCTGCGAGAGAGACGGCATCTGGGCAGTCTTATGGTCGGAGGGGACGGAAGAGGCGGTCAGCTGGTTTGAAGGTACGTCTTGGGAAGAAATGTTGATTGGTTTCCGTCATGGCGTAGCAGTGAAAATGGGTGAAGGCTATACGCCTGTCGTAGACGGCATGCTGGAGGAGAAGCGGGGAGGAGCCGGCAGTTTCTTGTCGATGCTGCAGTGTTATGGAGAGCTTCATGCGAACCAGGAGCTGTTCGAAGGACTTCGGGAATGGCGCCGCAAGAAGGCAGTCTCGGAGAAGCGTTCGGCTTATTTGGTTGCCACCAATCGGATGCTGTGGATGATTAGCGCATTTGTTCCTTATACAACGGAAGAATTGATGCAGATTCCGGGCTGGGGAGAGCAGAAACATGCGGCATACGGACAGGAGCTCCTGGAGATTACGGTACAACATGTCCGCGAGACCGAATTTCCGCTGAAATGGGTAACCGAGAAGCTGGAGCCGGCTGCGTATACCCAATGGATGTACAAGCAGAAGGAGGCTCGCTACAAGAGCGACATGATCCGGCAGCAGCAGAAGAAGCGGATTTTGAGCTTTGTATTCGAAGGCGGTTCGATGGAACAGCTGCAATCGGAGCTTGAGCTTCCCCGTCGCGAGATTATGGACCGGATTGAACAGCTCGAGACGGAAGGCTATGACTTTGAGCCGCTTATCGCAAGGGAGCTCGCCGATATGCCCGATACGGAAAGAGAGTTGATCTGGGAAACGTTCCGCCAGGCAGGCGACCGCTACTTGAAGCCCGTGCTGCAACAGGTATACGGGGAAGACAGCTTGAAGGAAAAGCAAATGGATGTACTCTATGAAAGGCTGCGCCTTGTCCGCCTCCACTACCGGAAGTCCGCGAAGCAGCATGCGATGTAATTGTCTGGGAAGAAATAAAGGAAGCACCCCGTTTAGGGTGCTTCCTTTATTCCGCCATCCGGCCAAATAGGCTCTGCATATCGAATGATCGCGCCGGAATCGCAGGGCAGTCCGGTCTCATAGGAGAGGTTGCCGATCCGCTCGGCGGCAATCTGACGAAGCTCCGGCCTTCTGCTGCCCTGTCTTAAATATTGAAGCACGGCGGGAATAACCAGCTGCGCATCCTCCATGGCACGGTCCCATAGTATCCAGGCTGTCTCATTGCGGATAACCGTTTTGTCCGAAGGATCAATCCATGGCGTCCCGGCCTCATTCAGCACGTCGTAAGGCACCTGCTTCCGAAAGACGAAGGGTTCCATTTGCCCAAAGGTAACGGATCGTTTAATAGACGTGGGATCGTGAAACAGCCGTTGAGCCCGAATCATATCCCGGATCGCGGTATTCCAATCTTCCTGTAGGACGACCGGTGCAAGCTCTGGATAGTAGCTGCCCGTAATGGCCTGGAAGGCTTTAACTACAGCTTCCGGCAAACGGCCTCCAATATCAATTTTACGCCAAACCGGTGTTTTCCACGTTTCAATTCCCCATTGCTGTCTTGCAATAATCGTATCCATCATCACCTCGTAACGCTGATGATCCCATTTGCGGAAGCCGGATCTGCTGAAGACAAGCGGGTGCATATGCCGGTCGAGCACATGATGGAGCACAAATCCCAATGAATAAACAACAGCCGGATCTGGCTGCGCGGCATCTGCCGAACGTCCGAGAATCGAATCAAGTAGCTTCATAAGGACAGGCCCGCAGTCCCGGTTATGCATTTCGGTGCCCAGCTGAATCATGGGCGATTTTCCCTGCCAAGGCAAAAACCGGTGATAGAATAGGAAATCCGGACCCTGACAGCCCATATAAAATAACCGGCAGAGTGGTTCCGAAGCCGCAAGCCCGGACTCTTGCAGTTGATCAAGTACTTTTTGGCCAAATATAAGATGAGCCCAAACATTAGGCATGGAAGAAAACCTCCACATTTTGTCAAATTAAGTATGAAAAAGTGACTATGTGCGTAGGACTTAAGTTTCAATAATGATAATATTAGTATACTTGTCCTACATATTTAAGTATAATGGAAATAGAATAGACTACGTGCGAATTTTGTCGAAAAGGAGCGTTCCCGCTAATGAAGGCAGAATACATTAATCCGTTTCTTGAAGCCGCAACGATCGTCATCGAGCAGGTGATTCAGATTCGGCCTTCCACTGGAAAGCTAGGCCTGAAGAATATCGAATTAGTAGAAAATCACATTTGGATTCAGATTGGGATTAATGGGCAAATGAATGGCGACATTGTATTCGGGCTGAGTGAGCAGGTAGCTTTGAAGATGGTCTCAGCCATGATGGGCGGATTTATCATCTCCGAGCTAGACGAGATCGGCCGCAGCGCGATATCCGAGCTAGGCAATATGATTAGCGGTAACGCGAGCACCATGCTTTTCAATCAAGGGGTAAGCGTAGATATTACACCTCCAAGAATTATTCAGTCGGCTAGCGCCGAAAGCTTATCTGCAGGACAGGCATTAACGGTGCCTCTCATTATGGACGGAATCGGTCAATTTGATATTCAAGTCCTAGTCGCATCGTAACATGGAAACAGGCTCCTTCGGGAGCTATTTTTTTTTGGTTTATCTTTTGCTAATCGGGGATTGATCAAGTACACTGAAGAGATGAGAATGAGCGAAGCGGATGCAGGTGATGATGAGTGTTAAAGGGGAAAATTGTCCTTATTTCCGGAGCCTCCAGCGGTATTGGAGCGGTCACGGCGAAACAGCTGGCTAAGCTTGGAGCGGTGCCGATATTGACCGGACGGAACCTGGAACGGCTTCGCAAGCATGCGGCCGCAATCGGTGCGGCATGTCCGATGTATCAGATGGATGTAACCGATATGAAGCAGGTGCAGCAGACCGTTGATGTCATTATAGCGAGTTACGGTAAAATCGATATTCTGCTGAACAATGCGGGCTTTGGCAAATTCGAGACTTTCCTGGAAGCGGATGTAGAAAGCTTCGAACAGATGATGGACACCAACTATATGGGAATTGTCCGCTGTACGAAAGCCGTGCTGCCCTACATGCTGAAGCAGGGAAGCGGACATATTGTTAATATCGCTTCTATGGCGGGGAAAATTGGTTCCTCGAAGTCTACCGGTTACTCGGCAACCAAGCATGCGGTGCTTGGCTTCACCAATTCTCTGCGCATGGAGCTGAATGGTACAGGTATTATGGTATCGGCGGTTAATCCAGGACCGATCCGTACCGAATTTTTTGATGTCGCCGATCCTTCAGGCACTTACGTGAAAAACGTAAACTGGTTTATGATGAAGCCTGAATATGTCGCGTCGCAAATAATTAAAGTGATGGAACGGCGGAAAGCCGAAGTAGATCTGCCAAAAACAGCGGCTGTTGGCATTAAGCTGTATCAGCTGTTCCCGCGCATCGCCGATCGTGTGTTTGGCGGTTGGTTTAATCGAAAATAGCGGTGGAAAAAGAGAGGAACGTATATGAGTCAAAAGACATGGAATGATCTAGGTATTAATAAGGCGCTGGGCGATAAGCTGGAAGCGAACAATATAAAGGTCCCATCGGCCATTCAAGCCGAGGCAATCCCGACTTTGCTTGAAGGCCGGGATGTATCCGCGCGTTCGCAGACGGGCTCGGGCAAGACGTTGGCTTATTTGCTGCCGATGCTTCAGCAGTTGAAGCCATCATCGGGGGCGATCCAAGCGATTATCCTTGCTCCAACACAGGAGCTGGCGATGCAAATCGTCCGCGTAGCCGAAGGATACGCGGAGCCGCTTGGCCTCCGCGTTCAGCAGCTGATCGGCGGCGCGGCGATGAAACGCCAAATTGAGAAGCTGAAGCTTCGTCCGCAGATTGTCATCGGTACGCCGGGGCGGATTCACGAGCTGTTGAAGCTGCGCAAGCTGAAGCTCAGCGATGTTCGTCATATCGTTATCGATGAAGCGGACCAGGTGTTTGAGCTTGGATCCACCCGCGAGGTGGAGACAATCCTGTTTGCCATGAGCCAAGAGCGCCAGCTGGCCTTTTTCTCCGCAACGTATCCCGATGTAATGGCACGGTTTGAAGGACGATGGATGAAGGATACCGTCCGTATTCAGATTGCGCCGGAGCAACGGGTTTCGGAGACGATTAATAACTTTTATGTGGTATGCGATAAACGGGACAAGCCGGATGCCGCTAGACGGATTGTCCGGATGCTGAAGCCGGAGTCTGCGCTTTTGTTCCTGAACGTTACCGAAAATATAGCGAATTGGGAAGCGAAGCTGAGCTATGAGGGCTTCTCCGTGGAGACCTTGTACGGCGATTCGGACAAGCAGCGCCGGGCAGCAACGCTGGCCAGATTCCGTGAAGGAAAAACGCAGCTGCTTCTCGCAACCGACGTAGCGGCCAGAGGTCTTGATATTGAGGGTCTGCAGCTAGTCATAAATCTGGATCCTCCTATTGATGCGGATCATTATGTTCACCGCGCCGGCCGTACCGGGCGCATGGGCCGGAAAGGGACCGTTATCTCGCTTATTACGCCGCAAGAACGGTTTATTATGGACAAATTCCGCAAGTCTCTTCGTATCGAGCTGCCGGAGAAGGCGATGTACAAAGGCGAATTCGTGGATCCGAGCGATCTGCCGAATAAGGTTTCGGCAAGACCGTCCCCGCGCCGGACTGCCGTAGAGCAGGAAGTCAGCACGCGTTCATTTGTTGCGCCTAAGAACAGCAAGGAATGGGAGTCATTGCTCAAGGAAGAGCGGAAGCCCAAGAAAGGCGCTGCAAAGCCGGAAAGCGCAGCTCCGGCACCGCGTCCGAAGCCGGCTGCAACCAAGCAGGAACGGCTCCGCGACAAGAAAGACAAGGGTGCTCCGAAGTGGCTGAAGGCCAAGCGCGAAAGTCAGGACAATCAATAAAAAACCAAATATAAGAAATTTTTTTAGAAGCCACCCTCCCAAAACTTTAGACCTTCGACGAAAACGTATAGGCGAAGGTACAAGCGGAATATTTTCCGCAAGGTGAAACGGTTTCGCCGTCCTTTGGAGGCAGAACGCGTTTCAATCCGGAGAATTCTAAGCGATGTTTATAAGAACACACTTATAAACTCTTAGAATTTAAAAAAGTACAAGGGAGAGTGGCTTTTTATGAAGAAACAAGCGGTATGGAAAAAAACGGTGATCTCTTCGCTAGCTGTTATGATGCTCGCAGGCGGCGCGTCTTCGGCTTTCGCAAACGGTAACCATAACGACGATGGCGGAAAAAAAGGCGACGATCGTGGCGACAAGAAAGAAGTAAAGGTTAACTGGAAATTCAACGATGAAGATGATATGAAATGGGCAATGGAATATATTATGCGTCTGGCGTCGAAGGGCGTATTTACGGGTTATGAGGACGGCACGTTTAAGCCTAATCAAAAAATTTCCCGCATTGAGACGATTGTTGCGGCCGTTCGTCTGATGGGCCTCCGCGAGCAGGCGGAATCTACGGAAGAAATGAACACGAAGCTGAACTTCAAGGATGCCGATCAAATCAAGAAGAAGTATCCGTGGGCAGTAGGTTACGTAGCGGTAGCGGTTGAGAACGATCTGTTTAACGAGAATGACTTCGAGGTGAAGCCGCAGGAAAATGCTACTCGTCTGTGGGCGGCAACAATCCTCGTTAAAGCGCTTAAACTGGAAGATGAGGCGAAAGCGCTCAGCAATACGCAGCTGAACTTCAAGGATGCAAAAAATATCCCTGCAGGTTCCGTTGGTTATGTGGCCCTGGCTATCAAAAAAGGAATTATTACGGGCTACAACGATAATACGTTCCGTCCGAACCAGCCGGTTTCCCGCGCGGAGCTTGCTGCTTTGCTCGACCGCACAGATTCCGAAATTCCGGATAACGACGGACAAGCTATCACTGGCAAGCTGAAAGCCGTTGCTTCGAATGGTCAAATTACGATTACGCAATCGGGCGGTACGGATTTGACGCTTAGCCTGGATCAAAACGTCTTTATTTTCAGAGACGACAAGAAAGCTGCGGTAAGCGCGCTGAAGGCAGGCGACGAGATTCTTGTCCGCACTTATCAGAACAAAATTGTGTTTATTGAAGTGACTAAAGCAGCGGTTGATGAGTCCAAGTTGTTCGACGTTACGGGCAAAATCAACACGATTACTTATAACGCTAACGGCAAGCTGTCGACGATCTCCATCTCGAAGCAAGACGGAAATCAAACGACGGTAACCATTTATAACGTTGCGGAAAACGCGCTGATTGCCGGCGACCGAAATAATCTTGTAACAGGCCATGATGTTAGAATTCAAGGCAAAGACGGCGTTATTGCAGGTATTACTATTCTTTAACAAGAATTGAATGGAAGCAGGTATTCCTTCCCTCGTGGAAAGGAATACCTGTTTTTTTTGATATTGCGGCTGTAATTCGGTATGCTGATAACAGAAGAGCAACTTATTTTATAGGTAATTGTAGGTGACGGAATATGAGCGAGCCCATTTTGCAGGTGGCCGGATTAACCGGCGGTTACAGTCCGCGGCGTCCCGTGCTACATGATGTGACGTTCGAGGTGCGGGCAGGAGAAATGGTAGGATTAATAGGACTTAATGGTGCGGGAAAAAGCACAACGATCAAGCATATTCTTGGGCTTATGAAGCCCCATCAGGGCCTGGTGAAAGTAGACGGCGTTACGCTTGAGGACAACGCGGAGCGTTACCGGTCCGCTTTTGCCTATGTGCCGGAGACGCCGGTACTGTTCGATGAACTGACAGTGGAGGAGCATTTACGTCTGACCGGAATGGCTTACAATGTGGCGGAGCCGGCATTCGGAGAGCGGCAGGAACAGCTGCTGGATGAATTCCAGATGAGGCCAAAGCGTGGGGCATTTGCTTCGCATTTGTCCAAGGGGATGAAGCAGAAGGTAATGATTATGAATGCGCTGCTCTCCGAACCGCCGCTTTATATGATAGACGAGCCGTTCCTTGGTCTGGACCCGTTAGGTATTCGTTCTCTGCTTGAACGGCTTGTTGAAATGAAGAAGAGAGGCTCGGCTATTCTGATGAGCTCTCACATCCTGTCCACGGTGGAGGCGTATTGCGACCGGTTTATTGTTATGCATCAAGGCAAAGTGGCTGCATACGGCACGCTTGAAGAGGTATGCCAGACTGCCGGAATCGAAACGCGCGGCGGGGCGCTGGAGGATGCCTTTTACAAGCTTGTCACCGAGGGACGCCAATGAGCGGGGGGAATCGGTCACTTGAGGCATTATGGCTTAAGCGGTCAGGAGAATTCAGAAAAGAAGTAACTCCTTATTTCGGTTATATGGCGCAAAGCGGGTTTCCGTTGTTTATGTCGTTTATCGTGTTGTCATCTGCCTTTGGTTACATCAAGCTGATTCGGGGTCTGCCAAGCGGATTTCCAATTACGCTTGTTGGTACCGTGGCCTTGTTTATTATTCTTAGCTGGAGTCCGCTTCGAACCTGGCTGACTTCGCCGGATATTGTCTTCCATATGCCTCGGGAAGCGGAAATGGGCAGCTATATACGCAGAAGCTTCCGTCGCTCAGCAATCTTGACATCTTTGCTCGGGTTTATAGTTCTTCTGCTATACTGGCCGATTTACCGGCAAGGAGACGGGGAAGCCGGCTTTTTGACTTTGCTGCTCCTTTGCGCGGTCATGCGGGCGGCAAACCTGTGGGGGGCGTGGAAGGAACGGAAAATAGCCTGGTCCGGTGTCCGCCTTCTGCTTCGGCTTTTGCGCTGGGCAGCGAATGCACTTACGCTGGTGATCATGCTGACAAGCGCACCATGGCAGGCTGCTTTGTTCCTGCTGCTGCTCCTTGTCTTGTTCGCCCTGCTGTACCGGCTGCCGGTACAGCATTCCTTCCCATGGGAACGGCTGATCGAAGAAGAGGTTCGTACCCGAAGAAGCTACTATCAATTTTTCGGCTTATTTATCGATGTTCCAACGATGCCTTCCCGTACTGCACCTCGATCTTACCTGGCGTGGATTATAAGGTATATTCCGAACCGGCACCGCCTGACCTATGCATATTTGTACGCGGCGTCCCTAGTACGTACGGAAATTGGCGGCATCGTCCTGCGGCTTACCGTATTGTTTGCGCTTATCGTTTACTGGTTTGCGGAGGACGGATGGCTGTCGGGTTGGGGAGCTGCTGCAGCTTATATGATCCTTCTGCAGTTGGTTGCCGTACAGCTGGGGGGATTGCGGCATGCTCATCGCTATTCCGTCTGGCGCCACGTCTATCCGCTGCCCGAGGCAAAACGGATGGAGAGTCTGGTTATCGTAGACCGGTGGGCGCTTGCGATTGTTTCTTTCCTCATGTGGCTGCCGGCAGCCGTCATGCTGCTGGCTAAAGGGCTCATTATTCCGGCAATTGTCGCGCTATTAGCTGCTTATGCGCAGATTCTGTTCTTGCGTCCCGGCCGCTTGCGCCGCAAGCTGTATGAAGACGCGGAGGAAGAATGACCGTTTTTCGTAAAAAATAGCGGTGCAGGGAGTATCCCTTGCACCGCTATTTTTTATTAGTTATAAGAGAGCAATTAACCGAGCAATTCGGTAACCGCTTTGTAGATCGTATCAAACAGCTCTTCCAGGTTCGGCTCCTCAATGCAGGAGAATGCAACGCGAAGGTCGGTCTCGCCAAGCGCGATTGTTCCGATTCCGTACTCGTCCAGAAGACGTGTGCGGACCTCTTCCGCGGCTACACCTTTCAGCTTAAGGCACATAAAGTAACCGGAATTAAACGGATAGTAGCTCCATACGTCTCCGTAACGTCCGCTGTCGAGCAGATCTTTTACTTTATTGGCGCGCTTCTTCATCACTTCGTATTTCTCCGCTTTCTGCTCATCGAACTCAGCCGACTGCAGTGCGCGCAAGACGAAGGTTTGCGATGGATGCGGACCGCTCGAGATTGTCGCGCGGATAATGCCCATCGTTTTTTGCTCAAGTGCAGCTAATGCTTTATCGGAAGGGTTAGCGTAAGTAATAAAACCAACGCGGAAGCCCCATACGTATTCTTCTTTTGTCGCGCCGTCGACTTTGACAGCGAGTACGCGCGGATGCAGATCAGCCAGCTTGCCGAAAAGCGATTCATGCAGCGAGTCTTCGAAGAACAAGCCGAAGTACGCGTCGTCCGTTACGGCCACAACGTTAATGCCTGCTTCTGCCGCATCACGGATTGCTGCAACAATCTCATCGCCTTCCTGAGGACCCGGCGAGTAGCCTGTAGGGTTATTCGGGAAGTTGAGGATAACAATCGCTTTGCCTTTGTCCTTCTGAGCAAGCAGAGCTTCGCGCAGACCGGCGCTGTTGAAGCGGTAATCCTCATTGTACAGCGGGTATTCAACGATCTCGGCACCGCGGCGGATGTTGAATGTCAGTTCATAGTTCTCCCAGTTCTTGTTCGGGATGATAACCGCGTCGCCGACATCAGCGAACAAGTCGGCAACAATACTCAAACCGTGTGTCAATGCGTTTGTAGCGACAGGGTTGCTGAATTTTTTGCCTTCCAGAGAAGGGTTTTCTTTAACCATTTTGGTGCGCCATGCGGAACGCAGCTCCGGCTTGCCAGCTGGCGGAGCGTATTCGTATATATCTTTTGGATCATACGAAGACAATGTGTCTTGTATAACCTTAAGGTGCATGGGCTGACCGTTTTCTATTGCTATGCCGATCGTGGCGTTAAATTTCTTAGCCTTGGCCTTTGCTTCTGCGGATTGGCTGAGTATGCCTTCCTTCGGGAAATAAATCGCTTTTCCTAAAGCGGACAACATGTCGTAGACGTTCGGACTTTCGGCTTTGAGCGTCTCATTCAACTGCTGAGCAAGTGGGTTCATGGACTTCATTCCATCCTTCCGGGAAATCAATTCGTCATTTAACGCTTATCGGGTGCTATTATAACATTTTTTTAACAAAGCACACCAACCAAAATGCAATTTTTTTTGACTTTTGTGCAAACGGGAGGGCAGTACCCGCTTGCGTGCGAGATTCCGGCTGTTGTATGATGTCGGCAAGTACTCGAAATTTCGCGAAAATTGCTTTGGAAAAGCGTCGCGAGATACGGAATATTTGCTTGCGAAGTATATTTACTTAATAATGAATAGTGTTGTTTGGTAAAATTTAGGATTATACCTACGATGTGTTATTGGTCTGAATTTTTCGGCTAATGCTTACGAAGTAATTTCAGCAAATAACAAAGTACGTTATTTACTGAAATTTTTAGGAGGATTCACATGCTGCACTTATCTACGGATTCGTACATTAAATTGCCGCCTATTGCCAAAATCGTATGTGAACCAAACTGGAGATGGCAGCGGCGTGAAAAGCCGATGGCGAATTATGATTTATTTTATGTATGGAGCGGTGAAGGGGAAGTGGAAGTTAACGGAACAGCGTATCCGGTAGGAAAAGGAAGCTGTTTTTTGTTCCGGCCGGGTGACCACACGAGCGCTACCCATAATCCCCAAAAGCCCCTTGTCCTTACTTATATCCATTTTGACGTGCGCGAGCCTGTGCAGTTTGTGCCTGAACGTTACCGGAAGCTAACGGATACGGTTGATTTCGAATATTTGCTCTCCCGGTATGTCCGGCTGTTTCTCGTTGAGACATACGCGGCGGAGGAAGAGGCATTGCTGGTGCTTAAGCAGCTGATGATCCATCTGCTGCGCGAGGACCGGGAGATGCCGGTTGAACGCAAAGGAAGCAACCAACTGACCGAAGCGATTCAAGAGGTTGCCAATTACGTGAAGCAGCATCCAAGCGTAGCTCACCGGGTCGAAGATTTGGCGATGCGCGCCCAGTTGTCTCCGCGGTATTTTTCCGTAAAATTTAAAGAAATGATCGGCATGTCGGTACAATCGTACATGATCCGGACACGAATTGAGCGGGCCCAGCATCTGCTGATGTATGAGGGCATGAACGTGACGGAGGTCGCGGATGCGCTTGGCTACAGGGATATCTTCTTCTTCAGCAGACAGTTCAAGCAATATACGGGCCGCAGCCCATCCGAAATCCGTTAACGCCAAAAAGGCGCCGCAGGGATAACTCCCTCGGCGCCTTTCTTATTTATTTTACCCATTTCAAGCAATGAAATGGCAGCATTCGGCCTACAAAAATAAGTTGATGCAGGGGAAAAGTGCGATTGAAGCATTAAATGATTCTGTAGAAACGGAGTGTTCGCTTTTGCTCTGGGATTCCAATCCGCCAGGATTGTTCAAAGGAATCCCCGAGCAATGGCGATCGGAAGAACATTTTATGCGCAATGAGCATGCCTTTTAACGCGCAATGAGCATGCTTTTTACTCCTCAATCAACTTCCCAAGCATCTCGCCCATCCGTACCTTTAACCCGGGCGCAAGATCCTGCCGCGGAATGAAGGTATCGTTCTCCATGAGCAGTACCACCGTTGAGCCGAATTCGAAGTAGGCGAGCTCTCCGCCTTTTACAGCCTTGTCCCGGATGGGCTCCACATAACGAATGCTGCTGACGTTCATGGCGCCAACCTTGACGACGGCCGTTTCTCCACCTGCATGCTTGATGTAGGTAATCAGTCTTTCATTCCGGCTGAGGACACGGCGCATACGGCGAAGGCCAAAGTCGTTAACCGGGTATACCTTGCCCGGAACATGCTCGCGCTCGACAATTTGTCCGTCTACGGGTGTATGTATGCGGTGGTAATCGGTTGGACTCAAGTACAATACGATGTAATACCCGTCGCGGTAAAGCTCTGTTCGCGGAGAGCGGTTAAGCAGCTCCTCAATCGTATAATCCTGTCCTTTTACATTAACAATCGTTCCGGCTTTGATCGGTCCTGCCCCTGTAATCAAGGCGTCTACCGGACTTATAAGTGCAGTAGCCTCTTCATGTATGATCCGGGAGCCCGGCTTTAGGCGCCTCGTGAAAAATTCGTTTAACGTGCTGTATGCTTCCAGCGGCTTCTCCGCTTCTTCGATTTTGATGTTATACATGCTGGCGAATCTCGGAATCCATCCGCGGCTTGCCTTCGATTGCGCAAAGCGGCCGGTCAGTCTGGATATCCATTTGCGCGAACTAAGCTCCGTCATGGCTTGAAACAACCATCCCATCATGCCCGCTCACTCACGTCCTTTCCTTGCATCTTACCTTTCGATGTCCTCCGAACAGTGTGACACAACCGTTCATACAAATCAATAGTATAGGCGTCCGCTCAACCTTGTGGCAATATCGGAATCGCTCGCGTATGCTAACTGCAAATTCATAACGAAGGAGGCCTTCCTTCGACATGTCGCCTGTGAAAGTGGCATTCGTTACGCCTGGAGCCTATCCGATCCCATCGGGAAATAGCAGCTCTGTCGAACGGGTTGTTGAAAAATTCGTTCCTCTGCTGCGTCCTAGTGTTGAGCCTCGTATTTACGGGAAAATCGGGCGCAAATTGCCCCGCCGGAGCCTTGTTCATGACGTCGTATGCGAAAGATTCCATGCTGCCAAACGTTCAGCTTATGTTGCGAACGTAGGACTTGCTTTAAAGAAATTCGGTCCGCAAATTATACAGGTCGAGAACCGGCCGACTTATGTTATAAAGCTGAGGCGTTCCAATCCTAAAGCCAAAATATGGCTAAATCTTCATTCCTCCACTTATATAAGTCCGCGACATATCTCCGAGTCGCAGCTCCGCAAGAGCTTTGCTCTAGCGGACCGGATTATTGTAAACAGCGAATTTCTGCGCGGTCTGATTCTTAAAAAGGTGCCGGAAGCCAGAACGAAGCTACGCGTCGTATATCCGGGAGTGGAGACAAGACGCTTCCAGTCCCGCTATACGGCGGAAGGGGAGACCGCGCGAAGACATCACAGGGAGCGTAAAGGTCTGGTTCACCGAAAAGTAGTCGTTTTCCTCGGCAGGCTGATTCCGCTTAAGGGTGTGCATCATTTGCTCGCCATTATGCCAAAGCTGATCAAGGTCCATCCGGATCTTCTTGTTGTGATTGTCGGAAGTCCATTCTACGGATCACACCGTACAACGGCATATTCGCGCAAGCTGATAAAGATGGGTGAGCGGTACAAGAAGCATGTCCGGTTCGTGCCTTATGTGCCTTACTCGGAAGTTCCTGGCTGGTTCATGGCCGCCGACATTGCCGTAATGCCTTCG
The DNA here is from genome assembly GCF_000023585.1 of Paenibacillus sp. JDR-2. NCBI lineage: Bacteria > Bacillati > Bacillota > Bacilli > Caryophanales > Paenibacillaceae > Paenibacillus > Paenibacillus sp. JDR-2. Next base: position 1,704,561 of record NC_012914.1, read on the forward strand.
GGAAAGCGGGAAGCGTTTGGACTTGTGAATGTCGAGGCGATGGCAACGGGTCTTCCGGTTATAGCCACGCGTGCTGGCGGAATGCAGGAAATTATTCAGGACGGAGAGACCGGTTTTCTCATCAATCAGAAAGAAATTAAGACCGAGCTGACTGCCAAGCTCCTGCTTCTGCTCCATAATGCGGCGCTGCGCCGACAGATGGGGGTAAAGAGCAGACAGCGGGTGGAGCAGCTGTTCACATGGGAACATACGGCGAAGCGGTGGTTAAAGATTCAACGAAATGAAGTGGATACGAGATGCCATGAGAACCCGGAGTTATGTGATGAAAACATAGATCCGGAGTCGGATACTCAGCAAGTGCAGGAAAAGGTTCATGAGGATGGGCAGATGATAAGTTACGAAATGGGCTATTCGAATCACAAACCTTATACCCCGGAGGACGGCAGTTAAGAGCTGCTGTCCTTTTTTTATTGCCTAAACGGCAGTAGCGAGCCCATGGGTAGGAGCATATAGTGAAATAACTTTGGGGAGGAAGAAAGAAGGAGAGGTCAATGACAAAAGGTAAATCGTCGAAAAGTGCCAAAGGGCGTAAGCCGAGTTATTTTGTTGATAATCCGAATGCCTCGGAATTAAAGTGGCTGGATGAATTAAAAAGCAAAAAAAATAAGGTTCAAAATAATAACCTGCTTGTTCCGCAGCCTAAGCCTGTAGAGAACAGGCCGGTAAATATTAACGCAATAGCTCCCATGGAAGAGGCCTCGCAAGCGGAGACGTATTTGATCCCTGCATTGACGGAAGAATTGATCCTTGTTGCCGATGCCTCCTCATCGGCTGAAATGAGCGACGCTGAGACCGAGCGCCTTATTGAGGAAATTACTTCTTATGATGCCGATCCCGTACCGATTCCGGAGCTGAAGCAGGAGCCTGCGCTTGAACTGAAGCAACACGAGGTTAAACAGGAAGCGAAGCCGGAGGTTAAGCAAACGCAAAGGCAAGAGTCGAAGCCGGAACGGAAACAAGAAAAGACATCAGTACCGGAGCTTGAGCCAACTTATGAGAAGAAGCTCGACAAACTGGTGGAAAAACAGGATCTCTACAAACCGTTTCCGTTTATCTATACGGATGATATCGTGGACGGCTCTGTAACCGGCAGCAAGCTTGCCCCTTATTCGGTAGACTCGGACAAAATGCGTCCGGGCAGCATCAACTCTTCCACCCTTTCCGATTATGCGGTGCAAAACATTCATCTTGCCCCGGGAGCCGTAACGGGCAATAAAGTTTCGTCTTCAGCCATTACGGGCAACCATCTTTCAAACAGCTCCATTACCGGGGATAAAATCGTAGATTCCTCGATTAACGGCAGCAAGCTGCAGGACGGCAGCATCACCTCGGAGAAGCTGGCCGACCGGACCATTGACTCCAGCAAAATCTCGGACAGCTCGATTACTTCGAGACATCTTCAGCCGTTTATCATTACGGAGGAGCTAATCGACAACCAATCTATTTCATCTGACAAAATTCAGAACAGCGCCGTCCGCACGGAAAAAATTGCCAATGAAGCCATTACGAATTCGAAGCTTGGCGAGGCATCGGTTACCCATTCCAAATTGCGGGACGGAGCGATTACGGGCAGCAAGCTCGCCTCGGATACGATTGAATCCGTTCATCTGAAGCAAGGGCTGCTCCTGGCGGAGCATGTCTCGATTGGAGCTATCCTGGGGAAGCACGTGGCTCCAGGCGCCATTACGCAGGAGCATCTGGCGGAAGGAGCGGTAGGGACCGGAGCCCTTCAGCCTCAATCCGTAAACGCCGAGCGGATAGCACCCGGAGCCGTTAACGCAAGTCATCTTCAGGAAGAGACTGTCTCCGGCGAACATATTGTGGCCGGACAGATTGGGAGCAAGCATCTAGTCGACCAGAGCGTCAATTCGAGCAAGCTGGCGAATGAAGCCGTGCAGACCCGGCATATCGGACGCAGCAGCATCATTTCGGACCATATTGCCATCGGTCAGATCGAGCAGCGCCATATTGCCCATCAGGTGGTGTCCCGTCAGCATTTGCAATCCAGCTCCGTAGGCAGAGAGCAGCTGCAGGACGGCTCTGTGAAAGGGGAAAAAATCGCTCCCCAAGCGATTGCGACCGATCATCTGAGTGACCAGTCGGTTGGTACGCACCAGCTTGCGGACCAGGCCGTAACGGATAAGAAAATGGCGGACGGCGCGGTCAAAAGCTCCAAGTTGGCTGCCGGTGCAATCGAAACGGGGCATCTGAAAAACGAGATTGTTACGTTCCAGAAGATTGCTCCCGATGCGCTTCGTGCTTATCACTTCTCGGCAGGAGCTGTAACTGAAGATGCGATCTCCCCGGAGGCGATCTCCGGCGGGCATTTAAAGCCGAAGCTGATTGAGAAGCAGCATTTTGCCAATCAGGCAGTTGGCACGGATGCCATCCAGGATCTGTCGGTGACCAGCGGCAAGATTGCTTTCGGCGCGATTACCGAGTTTAACCTGTCTCCGAACTCCGTTCATCCGCATCATCTGGCCGATCATATTATCGGCTCCCAGAAGCTTGCTCCTGAATCCGTTACAACCGACAAGCTGGCCGAGCGAAGCGTAACAGCTTCAAAGCTTGGCGACAGCAGCGTCAATGAGCAGCATATCGCGCAAGACGCGGTAAATTCCGATGCGATTCAGCCTGCTTCTATTCATGGCGGTCATGTACAGTATTCTTCGATCGCAAGCGAGCACATTGAGGACGGCGCAATTCAATCCGTTCATCTGGCCGACGAAGCTGTAACGCAGCAGCATCTGTCTCATAGCAGCGTACAGACGGAGCATTTGTCCGACCAATCGGTGACAACCGGCAAGCTGGCTGCCCAATCGGTAACAACCGAGAAGCTGGCGGATTCGAACGTTACCTCCTCCAAGCTGGCGGACGGCAGCGTGCAATCGAATCATATTGCTTCGGGCTCGATTCATTCTGACTTAATTGGACTTCAGGCGATCCAATCGGAGCATCTGCAGACGGGTATTATTCAATCGGAGCATATGGGTTATCAGTCCGTTACCGAGATGAATCTGTCGTATGATATCGTGAACACGGATCACATTACCGACCAGGCCGTAACGGAAAGCAAGCTATCCAAGGATGCGGTAACAACCGAGAAGCTGAACGATTCAAGCGTTACCACCTCCAAGCTGGCAGACGGCAGCGTTACGGCCAGCAAACTTGCGGAAGGCTCCATCTACTCGGAGTTAATCCGTCCGTTCTCGATTCAAACCGGTCATATCGAGCCGCTTTCAATCCAATCCGGGCATTTGACAGACAGCATTATCGGAGCGAATCATATTCGCAATGGAGCGGTTGGAACGGAGGCTTTGTCTAACCAGTCGGTAACGGCGTCGAAGTTGACAACCGATGCTGTACAGTCCAGCCATATCGTCAATGAAGCGGTCATGAGCCGGCATTTGGCGAATGATTCCGTCCTTGGCATTCATATCGGCCAGGGCAGCGTCCGCAACGTTCATCTGACCGATGAAGCGGTCACCGAAGCAAAGCTTGCTCCGCTCAGCGTTGGGGAGGCCCATATCCAGGCCGGTGCGGTAAATTCGGAAGCCCTGCAGGAAGAAATTATCGGAACGGAGCATCTCGCGGACGGTGCGGTTCAGGAAACCAAGCTTGCTTCCTTGTCGGTTAATGCCGATCATATCCAGCCGTTGTCCATTCAAGAGAAACATCTGACACCGGGCAGCATCGATGAAAGCAAGCTGCAAAACGGAGCGGTAACATCCTCCAAGCTGGCAGTTGATACCGTATCGGGCGATCACCTGCGCCTGGAGACGATCGCGAGCAAGCATATTAAGGCCGATTCCATTCAAAGCTATCATCTTCGGAAAGGCACGGTGTCCTTCGATCACCTGAGCGCCGATGTTCTGAATGAATTCAAGCCAAAAATGATTTTGCCGGAGCAGCTGGCTGAAGGGATTATCCAAACCTCCAAGCTGCTGGACGGCAGCATCGTTACCGAGAAGCTGGCCGATGACAGCATCACAACCGAAAAGATGGCCGAAGAGAGCGTCACAACCGGCAAGCTGGCGGAAGGAAGCATCACAAGCAGCAAGCTGGCCGAAGCGAGCGTCACGAGCGAGAAGCTGGCGGATGAGAGCATTACCGGAAGCAAGCTGACGGCAGGCAGTATTACAAACGAGAAGCTGGCCGATAACAGCATTACGGCAGATAAGCTGGCCGACGCAAGCATGACAGGCCGGAAGCTGGCATTTGAGAGTATTACCGGCGATAAGCTGACAGCCGAAAGCGTAACGGGCAGCAAGCTGGCCGGAGGCAGTATTACCGGCGACAAGCTGGCGGATGAAAGCATCTCAAGCCGGAAGCTGGCGGATGGCATTATTACGGGCAGCAAGCTGGCCGACGGGAGCATTACCGGCAGTAAGCTGGCGGATGAAAGCATTACAAGCGATAAGCTTACGGACGGAAGCATCACGAGCAGCAAGCTGGCTGATCAAAGCGTTACGGCCGAGAAGCTGCTGGATGAAAGCGTGTCGGGCCGGAAGCTGGCAAGCGACAGCGTTACGGCGGAGAAGCTGGCTGACGACAGTATCGCAACCCGCAAGCTGGTTGACGAAAGCGTGACCGCCGAGAAGCTGGCTGAAGAGAGCGTGACTACGAGCAAGTTGGCCGATCAGGCAGTAACAGGCGGCAAATTGGCAGACGAGAGCGTGACTTCCGAGAAGCTGGCTGACAACAGCATTGCAAGCCGCAAGCTGATTGATGAGAGTGTCACTTCCGAGAAGTTGGCCGACGAAAGTATCACAACCAACAAACTTGCCGAGCAAGCAGTTGCGGGCAGCAAGCTGGCCGTTGAGAGTGTTACGACGGAAAAGCTGGCTGAGGGAAGTGTTACGTCCGAGAAGGTTGCGGCAGACAGTATTACCAGGCGTAAACTGGCCGACGAAAGTGTGACAACGGAGAAGCTGGCCGACGACAGCATTACAAGCCGCAAGCTGACCGCCGCAAGCGTAATTACCGAGAAGCTGGCCGAGGGAAGCGTCATTACAAGCAAGCTCGCGGACCTGTCCGTCACGGGCAGCAAGCTGGCCGATGAGAGTGTCTCTACCGGGAAGCTGGCTGATTCCAGTATTTCGAGCCGTAAGCTAATCGATGAAAGCGTGACTGGCGACAAGCTGGCAGACGAGAGCGTGACGAGCAGGAAGCTGGCCGATCAGGCTGTTACCGGAAGCAAGCTGGCCGACAATAGCATAACCGGCGATAAGCTGGCGCCTGGAAGTATTGCGGCTGATAAGCTCTCCTCAGACAGCATTACCGGAAGCAAGTTGGCCGATGAAAGTGTCACAACCGAGAAGCTGGCTGATGACAGCATCACAAGCCGTAAGCTGGTTGACGAAAGTGTGACCGGCGACAAGCTGGCAGGCGGCAGCGTCACGGGCCTAAAGCTTGCCGACTTGGCTGTTACCGGCAGTAAACTGGCGGACGAGAGCGTTACAACCGGGAAGCTGGCAGGCGGCAGCGTATCGAATGAGAAGTTGGCTGATGATAGCGTGACCACCTGGAAGCTGGCAGGCGAGAGCGTCACAACCGAAAAGCTGGCGGATGAAAGCATTACAACCCGTAAGCTCGCGGGCGGAAGTGTCACGGCCTGGAACCTTGCCGAGGGCAGTATCTCAAGCGATAAGCTGGCCGATGAAAGTGTTATAACTGTCAAACTGGCTTCCGGAAGCATTACAACGGAAAAGCTGGCAGGCGACAGCGTCACTTCCGAGAAATTAGCCGACGACAGTATTACAACCCGCAAGCTGATCGATGAAAGTGTAACCAGCGAGAAGTTGGCAGGCGGAAGCGTAACAAGCATGAAGCTTGCCGACTTGGCTGTTACCGGCAGTAAACTGGCCGATGAGAGCATCACGACGGAGAAGCTGGCAGCGGGAAGCGTAACGAAAGATAAGCTTGCGGCAGATAGTATTACAAGCCGCAAACTAGCCGATGAAAGTGTCACAACCGAGAAGCTAGCCGACGATAGCATTACAAGCCGCAAGCTGATAGCTGAGAGTGTAACCTCCGAGAAGCTCGCGGACGGAAATGTCATTACGAGCAAGCTAGCCGACCTGTCTGTCACGGGCAGCAAGCTGGCAGATGAGAGCGTCTCGACAGGAAAGCTGGCTGACTATAGTATTTCGAGCCGCAAGCTGATTGATGAAAGCATAACCAGCGATAAACTTGCCGATGAGAGTGTGACCAGCGAGAAGCTAGCCGATCAAGCGGTGACCGGAAGCAAGCTGGCCGATAACAGCATTACAAGCGAGAAGCTCGCAGCTGGAAGTATTACGGCCGATAAGCTTGCGGCAGACGGCATTACCGGCGACATCCTCCGGGATGCTAGTATACTCGCAGAGAAGCTAGCCGACGACAGCATCACAAGCCGCAAGCTGGCTCAAGAAAGTGTAACAGCAAGCAAGCTGGCTGACGGCAGCGTAACTACCAATAAGCTTGCTGATCAGGCTGTTACCGGAAGCAAATTGGCCGACGATACCGTTACGGCGGAGAAGCTGGCCGATGACAGCATTACAACGCCTAAGCTGGTTGATGACAGTGTAACCACTTGGAAGCTCGCGGATCATAGTGTAACCTCCGGGAAGCTTGCGAATAGCAGCATTACCCGCGAGAAGTTGGCGTTCGGCAGTGTAACGGGCGATAAGCTTGCCGGCAACAGCATCTCCGGCGATAAGCTGGTAGAAGAAAGCATAACAACCGAGAAGCTGGCCGATGAGAGCGTAACAAACGAGAAGCTAGCCGATGAGAGCGTAACAAGGGAGAAGCTGGCGGAAGGCAGTGTATGCGGTTGGCATATTGCGACAGAGGCAATAACGCTGGATAAATTAGCGCCTGAGCTTGTATCTGCGATATTTCCGCCAGTTATAGAAGAAGTGGAAGAACAACCGGAACTAGAATCGGAACCTGCGCCTACCTTTATCCGTTCCACCGGAACCGGTCAGGTCACTCAACAGTTTGGCCTTGCTCCGTATTCGTTCTTCAAAAAAGGAAAGATTCTGGAGGTTGAAGTTATTTTCGACGAGCCGTTCAGCAACACGAACTATGCCATTACTGCCATCTGCGACAATCCGGAATGTTATGTATCCGTCTTTAGCAAATCCGAAGGCAGCGCCATTCTAAATATTGTCCGTTCCAGAGGTTCGTTTGAGCCTGAGGGATATATGAACTGGATCGCCATTGGCCGGTAACAATCATAGTTTTACTAGAGGATGGGAGCGAAATCTATGCTCCTATCCTCTTTTTTATTTGGGAGGGGGACAGACGTCTTGGAAGTTGTACAAATGCCGTTGCGCCAGGAGTCTGCATACATACTATGTGATGTGCATCAATCTGCTTGCAAATTTTAATAGGCGTAAAACTGAGGTGATTCAGTGGATGAAACGCGCACCTCATCCTAATCCTGCCGTATCGGTCATTATCCCCGTTATGAATGAAAAATCAACCATCGGGCGCGTGATTCGCGAAGCTGCAAAGGTACATCCCCGTACCGAGGTTATTGTTGTTGCCAATGGTTCTACAGACGGTTCCATAGCAATTGCTAGAAAGATGGGGGCAAGAGTGCTGCAATTCGAGAAGCCTCTTGGTCATGACGTTGGGAGAACGATAGGGGCACTGGAAGCCAAAGGCGAGGTATTGCTGTTTATTGACGGAGATATGGTTATATCAGCTGCTAATTTACGTCCTTTCGTTCACGCAGTGAGAGAAAAAGGAGTAGACGCGGCTTTGAATAACTATTCAGGTCCAGTTCGCAAAGCAAAGGTTCATAGTGTTGTGCTGGCCAAACATGCCTTGAATGCCGTTCTTCAAAGACCCGATTTGAAAGGGATGTCCTTCACGGCCGTACCGCATGCGATCAGCCGCAGATGTCTGGATACGATAGGCGCGGAATCTTTGTCGGTCCCTCCGCTTGCCCATGCGATGGCTGTGAAGCAAGGACTTAAGGTGAAGGCCGTACACACCGTTAATGTCGGCAAAATAAACAAACCCCGGCCGGAGCGGGAGAGAAAAAACCCGCTTGAACGATTAATTTTAGGCGATCATTTGGAGGCGATCTATTGGCTGCTGTCATGCACAGATGAACGGGGCGGGTTCGAGGATCGGCTGCGCAAGCGCGAGATGGCCTTGTAAGTCTGCACATGGTTAGGAGGGCTGCACTTTTGAAAGCTGTTATTTTGGCGGGCGGAACCGGCACACGGCTCCTGCCTCTTACTTCTTATATCAATAAGCATATGCTGCCGGTCGGTAGACATCCGATGATCCATCATGGTATCGAGACGCTGCGCAAGGCAGGCATCTGTGAGATTCTGATTATTACGAACCGTCAGTCTGCGGGAATGTTTATCCAATATTTCGGCAGCGGCGAAGACCAGGCCGTGTCGCTGGTGTACCGGATCCAAGAAGGGGCCGGGGGCATTGCGGATGCGTTGCAGCTGGCCAGACCGTTTATTGCGGATGGCGAGAAGTTTCTCGTTCTTCTGGGCGATAACTTGTTTGAAGAGGATTTAAAGCCTTATATTCATGACTTTCGGCAGCAGCAAGACGGGGCGATGGTGCTTCTTAAAGAAGTCGACGACCCTCACCGGTACGGGATTCCGGTCTTTGATTCTAGCGGTGCGATCAAGCACATAGAAGAAAAACCCGCGGAGCCGCAGTCGAATCTATCGGTTACCGGTTTATATATGTACAGCTCGGATGTTTTCGAGCGGATCGAGAATATCAGCCCGTCAAGCAGAGGAGAACTCGAAATTACGGATCTGAATAATCTTTACGCGGCTGCCGGTCTATTAACCTACCGGACGATATCCGGCTGGTGGATGGATGCGGGAACATTCGAGTCGCTTAAGGAAGCATCTGCCCGATATTGGGATATAGAATACTAGACGGGAGAGATTTTTGAGTGAGACGCAAACCTCGGGGCATTCGTCGTCTCAAACCAACGAAAGTGGGAAGGCGTACGGCTAACTATCAGGCCGGTCTGCAGGCAGGATACAATCAGGGACTTCTGGCTGGTCAAAGCAGCTATCATTCTTTATTCGAGGGAACAAGTATTATTATCCCGAGCTACAATCAGGTGAATTATTTGCGCGGCTGCATCGACAGCATCGTGGACAATACGGAGCAGCCCCATGAGATTATCGTTGTCGACAACGCTTCGACTGACGGGACAGCCGAATATTTGGAGCAGCTGGACGGTCAGGTGCGTTACCGGGTGCTCGATCAGAATTACGGCTTCGCCGGTGCGGTGAATACGGGGCTGATGATGGCCAAAGGCACAACGATGCTTGTTCTGAACAACGATACGCTTGTGACGGATAACTGGCTCGGCAACTTGCTGATCTGTCTGCACAGCGATCCCACAATCGGAATGGTGGGGCCAGTCACGAATTATATTAGCGGGGATCAGCAAATCCCGGTCCTTTATGAAAGAATTGAAGATATGCCGGAATTCGCGAGACTCAATAATATTTCCGATCCGAAGCGCTGGGAGAGAACAGACAGGCTTCCGGGCTTCTGCCTCTTGTTCCGCCGCGAGTTGTGGGAGCAGGTCGGTTTTCTTGATGAAGGGTTCGAATTCGGAAACTATGAGGATGATGATTATAATATTCGGACCAGGCTGCTCGGTTACTCCCTTGTCATCGCAAGGGACTCCTTTATCCATCATTTCGGTAGCGTTAGTATCAAAGCGCTTGGCGATCAGCTTGAGCAAGTTAACACCCGGAATATGGTTTACTATATGACCAAATGGAATAATCCGTATGCTTGGATTCATCAAGTTCGCACAAGCAATCCGAAGCTTACTTCGCTCACGGCAAAGGGAGAGACCGCCTTTTACCCGGAAGGTGTCGTTGTGAAAGGAATTGGCCCGCAGGTTTATTGGATCGAGCAAGGAATCAAACGTCCAATCGAAGGGGAATGGTCCGGACCGGTCGTACGTCTGCCGCAGATTCTTCTCCGTAGCTGGCCGGCGGCAGATGCGCTGCCCGCGGTTGAAGCGGCATCCAAATGGCATGCGCTTCATTCCGTTCATTACGGCGCTCCCATGCATGGGCAGATTGCAAGCGGGCTGGACGGCTTCCTGTATTATCTGGAGAATGGCACCAAGCGGAAAATTATTACCGAAGCAGCAGCTGTCTCCTGGCATTTGAACGAAAGGGCGAAATATCCGCTGACCGTGGAACAGCTTCAGGAAATGCCGGAAGGTCTGCCGCTAATTCCGCCGGTTAAGCTGCGCCAGGTTCTGTAGGCATACGCAAGTATCACCCTTTTTCAAAGATGCATATGCTAGTATGACGACGACAACTGAACTTGAAACGTTTATTGCTGCAAAGGAGGGGCTTAAAGTTGCAGCAGATCGTAAACGAAATAATAGAGCATTTATCGCATTCCCATCAACAAATGGCTCGCATGATCGACTCCAAGCGCCATGTTGTCGTACGGATGGCCGAGGTTGTGAAGGCTATCCCCGACAACAATCCGAACTTTGGAGGAACGGATGGACTGCTGTCGAACACGCAAGCTCTGCTGGGCGGAGTTGTATCTTATTTAACGACGATAGCCGAATTGCAGGAGACGCTTGCTGCGCAGCTGACGTTTACGGTCCGCGAGCTTCGCTTAGAGGAAGAAGAGTAAGCGGCCGGAAGGAGGATGTTTGTCATGAATCGGGAACAGGCTTATATGCGTATGCTTGGCGCTACCGCCAATATGCAATGGAATATCGCCAAGATGTTGGAGGCCAAAGCGGAAGAAGCGGAGAAAGCACGTCATTGGATATGTAATCATATTACCTCGGCATCCTTCCCGGGCGATCAGACGCAGCTTAAACAGACAGCCCAAATCAACGAGCAGGTTATTGAATTATTGGATGGCGTTAACAAAATGAGCCAAGGGATCCTATCCGTTATGCGCTCGGTTCTGCCCAAGAGCAATGAAGGCGGAGGCGATCATGGCGGGGACGACGAGGAGATGCTGTTCGGCGGCATGGGTGACATGAATTGAGATTCATGGCATCCAGAGAACAGCAAGTGAAGCTGGAAATTCTCTCTTCTCTCGCAAGCAGCCAGACGGCGCTCGCCCGCATTCTGAACAGCATCGCCGACGTATCGGAGGCTTCACCGGAGCTTGCCAGAAGCATTGCCGAGAATGTGAAGCTCCTTACGTCCATGCAGAAAAATATAGCGGAGTCGGTAACGGGGCTGACCATGCGCGGCAAGCGTCTGAAGCGGGGACGCCCCGGCAGCCCTTGGCTGAACGCCAAGATCAGCAGGCCGTAAGATAGAAGTCATCCAAGAAGGAGGCGTTTGATATGAAGAAGAAGAGGGCTGTTTCAGCCAAACGGAGAACCAAACGCAAGCCTGGTGTACGGACTAAACGCAAAGTAAGCGGAGCCCGGAAGACAGTGGGGAAGAAATCCGGCAAAAGCACGATGAAACGCCGGAAGTCTTCGGTCAGAAAAAGAAGAAAAAGCGTAAGCTTTGATCAGGCTAGCTATGATTACGGTTTTAACCAAGCCTATAACGACGGGTATAACACCGGCTTCGCCAAAGGCTTTGAAGACGGCCACCAGATTGCTTATGAGACGCAGGTTTAATCGCAGAAACGGAAGATAGAGGTCTTAGCTCTGCCTTGTTCATGCCAGAATGGACAAATCAGGAATAAGGCTTTTTTTGTATAACTTCGGATAACGGGCAGGTGAGCGGGAAATTTGAACAAGGCAGCATCGGCGTCCTTTCAACAAGGCAGGCAACAGGGTTATTCGGCCGGATTTCATGCAGGATGGCGGGACGGAGCTTGCGAATGGGCAAAGACTTCTCCCTTAATTCCAATTCCTGAAGCAATCCCCCTGCGTGTGTTATATATTCCGCAAGGCTCATTAGGCTTTGACGCCATTGATTCCGGTATCGTTCAGGCGCTGCAAAGATGCGTCAGCGAAGTGCATGTAGGCGAGCAGGAAGGCTTGCTGCAGCAGGCGGCCGCCATTCGGCCGGATCTTGTGCTAGTACTGAACGGCTTATACACTTTCCCGCCGGATCATTTGGAGCAGATTGCCGCGATTCGCGCGCTTGGGATTAAGACGGCTATCTGGTTTGTGGATGACCCGTATATGACGGCCCATACGGTCCAGATCGCACCATCTTACGATATTGTATTGACGCATGAGCGCGGGACAATACCTCTCTATCAACAGCAAGGATGCCTTCAGGTGCATCATCTGCCGCTCGCCGTCAACGAGACGGTATTCCATCCGTTTCGCGCGGATAAGGCGTATGAATACGAGGTTTGCTTTATCGGAGTGGCCTTCTGGAACCGGGTAGAGCTGATTGACTCGATCGCCGGGCAGCTGTCGAAGCGAAAGCTGTTTATTGCCGGAGGGCAATGGGACCGTCTGAAGCAATATCCGCTGTTAGCGTCCAATATCCACCAGGAAGGCATAGCGCCTGAAGCGGCCGCCCATTATTACAACGGCTCCAAGATCGTCATCAATATGCACCGGTCCGATGTTCCCGGAAAGGATAATCAGATTGAAGCGCAGGCACCGGGCTTGTCGCTGAATCCGAGAACCTATGATGTTTCGGCGTGCGCGACGCTGCAGCTAACGGATATCCGGGATGACCTGTTTTCCCAGTACCGTCCGGGCCATGAGATTGAAACTTATGGCAATGCGCAGGAGCTGCTCCAGAAAATTGATTATTACTTGACTCATGAAGAAGAACGTTCGCGGATTGCAATGAGAGGCTTGTACCGTACTTTGCGTGATCATACGATGACTAAGCGAATCGCTACGCTTTTGAATCTATTGAAGTAGGAGTGAAGAATATGGCGCCAGTAGTCAAACGGAAGACCGACGAGGAGGCTGGACGAGCGGCGGGATACAAGCTGGGCTGGGATCACGGGTACTGGTTCGGGTTATGCGAGGAAGCGATCAACCGCATTCCGCAGGCCAACAAACTGTGGCCGATTCACGCGATGTATGTGGAGACGGGCAAAGGCTTTCCTTACTCTCCCATCGACGAAGCCGTAAGAGGGACTTTAGCGACCATGGTTGAGAGGTTGACTGTTGTGAACGCGACGCAGCCTGTGGCAGAGCTTGCGCTTGCTGACCGGCCGGATGTTGTTATTGTTCTGGATGGACTGCAGTTTGATGTTGCGCAGATCGCAAAGCTTCGGGATAACGGAATCCGGACGGCGATCTGGCTGACCGATGATCCTTATTATATGGATATTACAACGATGATTGTTCCGCATTACGATACGGTATTTACGTTGGAGCGCAATTCCGTGGACTATTACAAGCAGCTTGGCTGCCAGAATGTGTTTTATTTGCCGTTTTGCTTCGATCCCGCGCAATATCGCCCAACGAATCCCGAGCGCTCAAACCGCAAAGAAATTACGTTTATCGGCTCCGCCTATTTGAACAGGGTTAACTATTTCAATGAATTAACTCCTTATCTGGCGGGGAAAAATACGCTAATATCCGGTATTTGGTGGGACCGGTTAACCAAATACGACCTGCTTCGTCCCAAGATCAAGCTGAACAATTGGATGGGACCAACGGAAACGGCTTTGACATACAATGCTTCAAAAATCGTGATCAATATGCATAGGGCGCATGACGATGCCTTGTACAACAGCAACCGAATCGGATTAACGGCTGTATCCCCTAATCCCCGGACCTTTGAAATTGCCGCATGCGGCGTACTGCAGGTATGCGATATCCGGGATGATCTTGCTTCATTTTTTACCCCGGGAGTAGAAATCGTTACCTATTCCTCGCCGGCAGAGCTGATCGAGAAGATGGATTATTACTTGAAGCATGAGGAGGAGCGGCAGCAAATCGCCCTTCGCGGCATGTACCGGGCTTTCCGGGACCATAAATACGCGAACCGTCTTCAGACGATGCTGACGATATTATTCCCGCTCCTCTAATTTTTCATGAATTAAACGGACCAGCGAAGCAGGACGCCTGACTGGGTTAATCCGCCGCCAAAACCATAGAGCAGCAGCAAATGCCCCGGCAATACACGGCCGTCCCGGACGGCGGCATCAAGAGCAAGCGGAATGGATGCGGCAGATGTATTGCCGTAGTGCTCGATGCTCGATAAAGCCTGCTGCTCGCTTATTCCGGTCCGTTCGCATAACGCGTCAATAATGCGCTGATTCGCGTTGTGCGGAACGAACCAGTTGATTTGCGATGGCGCGTAGCCGCTGTCCTTCAGCAGTCCGGCGATTCCTTCCGATACGTGGCTGAGCGCCCATTTGTACACTTCGCGGCCATTTTGAACGATGCGGCTTGTCGTATCGATATCCGCTGCGTTAATGACAGGGGACAAGCCGCTCCGGTAGACATGATGTCCTCCAGAGCCGTCTGTCTGGGAAGAGATCGCCAGAATATCCCCATCGCCACGGGCTTCCATTAAGAATGCACCGGCTCCGTCGCCAAACAAAATGCAAGTCGTCCGGTCTTCATAGTTCGTTACCTTGGATAAGGTTTCTCCGCCAATTACGAGGATTTTGCGGTAAACGCCGGATAAGAGCAGCCCATTCGCCAGCTGAATGGCTGATGTAAAGCCTGCGCATGCCGCCTGAATATCAATTGCGCCGCAAAGCCGGATTCCAAGGCCGGCCTGAACCTGGGCGGCAACGCTTGGAATGACATTGTCCGGCGTGGAGGTAGCGACAATAATGTAATCGACATCCTCGATTTCCACCCCGTACCGCTCCTGCATATCCCTTACCGCCCGAATGCATAAATCGCTGGTGAACTGATCATCAGCGGCAATCCGGCGTTCGCGGATGCCCGTGCGTTGGACAATCCATTCGTCCGAGGTTTCGACGATACGCTCCAAATCCGCATTAGACAAGACTTTATCCGGTGTATATGTGCCGATGGCCGTAATAGCTGCGTTGGAGTGCAATTGCTTTTCCATTAGAAACAGCTCCTTTTGTTTTCTGTAGAATTAAATTTAGTACCTGGTACTAATACTTGATATTAAATTACTGAATTTGAATTGATTTGTCAAGTGTTGTTGCGGATAGCTTCCGCATAACCGAGCACAATAAGTCACG
Source organism: Paenibacillus sp. JDR-2 (assembly GCF_000023585.1). NCBI lineage: Bacteria > Bacillati > Bacillota > Bacilli > Caryophanales > Paenibacillaceae > Paenibacillus > Paenibacillus sp. JDR-2. Next base: position 1,719,711 of record NC_012914.1, read on the forward strand.
GGTCAAAGCCTAACTAATCGAATGGAGGAGTGGCCAGGTCATGAAAAACAAATTCATTCTTCTTACAGCAAGTGTGGCTTTAGCAACAACGTTAGCGGGTTGTGCGTCCAATCAGGGAGATATCGGCAATAAAAATATCCGTCCTAACAGCGTACGATACGATGCTAACGGGAATATGGTCCGTAATCTCGCGGCTCCGGGAACATTGACCGACAAACGTTTCGCGAATGATCAAATGAACGAGATGAACCGAGTCAACGGCCGCCGTCTCAACAGCAACAACATTGTTGGCAGTCATAAAAATTATAAGATGGAAATGAGCGAGGAAATCGCGAAGAAGCTTGTAGCTATGAATACGGTTAAGACAGCCAATGTTATGCTGACTGACAACAATGCTTATGTTGCCGTATCCTTCGAGGATCATACGCGCGGCCTAAGCGCAAAAAGCTACAACCGTACGAATCTGAGCAGCCCGATTACCGATACGAACCGCCACATGAACGGTACGTATGGCGCAAGCGGCGGGAAATACGGCATGAACGGCATGAACGGAACGTATGGCATGAACGGTACGATGGGCGGTTACCATAATGACGGCATTCGCGGCCTGAGCACAACCAACACCGGCGAGAGCCAGCTGACGGACAAAATCAAAAGCGATATCGCCGCGGAAGTGAAACGGCTGCATCCGTCGGTTCAGAATGTTTATGTATCCGCAAGCCCGGACTTTGTGGACCGCATGAACAGCTATATGGGCGATGTTCGTCTGGGTCACCCGATTCAAGGCTTTGTATCCGAATTTAACGCCATGGTTGAGCGCATCTTCCCGGCTAATGCGACGAAGCTGAACTCCAATATGGCCAAGCACACCACTCCTTATATTTACGATCACCGCTAATAGCCGAAAATAAACAAAAAAAGGGCCCTCTTGCGAAGCAAGCGGGCCTGTCCTAGAAATGGTATCAACTGTGGGGTTGATGCATATGATTGTATCGAAGAAACCTTAGTCTAAGATTAAAGAACTTTGTCGAAATTGAAACAAAGTAAAAACCCCGCACCCTTTACAAGGAGCGGGGAAATAGCCCAAATCATGAATGGGATGGTTAGATTTGTAACTCCCCAAGCTTGATCAGCTCGACAACCGCTTGCGAACGACCTTTAACATTTAACTTTTGCATGACATTCGAAATATGGTTGCGGACGGTTTTTTCGCTGATAAATAATTGCTGCGCAATATCTCTAGTTGTCTTATCCTGCACCAGCAGCTCAAATACCTCGCGTTCACGATGTGTTAATAAAAACTTGCTTTTATGGTCGCTACCCTTCAAGTTTGTCACCCCTCCTTGCTCGGGTTTTTATGGTTTAACAAGGTTAAGGGATACAGTCAAATTATAGTATGAATCGGCTGTAGCAATGGTGCTGTATCTAGGGAAAATGGGCGCTTATAATAACACAGGGCTGTCCCCGTGTTATTGCTGCTTAACACGGAACAGCCCTGTTATTTATTGTTATCGTGAAATTTAATATCCGTCTGTTTTGTGTCCAAGCTCTTCGGCAATTTCCATCCCCTCGCGGGCAGGGAAGGTGCCTTCGTGTTCGGACTTCATAGCCGAGGATTTCTTGATGGCTTCCGCCACAAGGCGGCCGTATTCCGGATCCGCTTGCGTCAGATTGGACAGCATTTTGTCCTTAATGACAGGCGCGCAGGTTGACAAGGCATCACCCAGATTATGAATAAGCTCATCGCGCTCCCACTGCTCCAGCTTGCGGAATGTATCGCCTGCCTGGGCAAAATCGTTGGTCCGGTCAATCGCTTGTCTGACGAGATTCGCTTCATAATGCGGTTCATGCGATGCGCCGGAAGCTTCTGCCTCAGCAAGTCCGTTCAGACTGGAAGGCTCGTAGTTCACATGCGGATTTTGACCGGGAGCGACATCTACGTAAAAGGCCATTTGGCCGTCGCGCTGATTGGTTGCGGCACGCTTTTTCGGCGCATTGATCGGCAGCTGCAGGTAGTTCGCTCCAACCCGGTACCGCTGGGTGTCGGAGTAGGATAAGGTGCGGCCCTGCAGCATTTTATCATCCGAGAAGTCCAGTCCGTCTACCAATACGCCCGTTCCGAATGCCGCCTGCTCCACCTCTGCGAAATAGTTCTCCGGATTTTTATCAAGCACCATCTTGCCTACCGGCACCATTGGGAACTGCTCTTCCGGCCACAGCTTGGTATCGTCAAGCGGATCGAAGTCAAGCTCCGGATGCTCGCCGTCCTCCATGATCTGCACCTTCAGCTCCCAGGCTGGGTAATTTCCCCGTTCAATCGCCTCATATAGATCCTGCGTAGCATGGTTGAAGTTCTTCGCCTGAATTTGCTCAGCCTCGGATTGAGTCAGGTTTTTGACGCCTTGCTGCGGATCCCAGTGATATTTGACCAATACCGCTTCGCCCTTCGCATTTACCCATTTGTATGTATTGACGCCGGAGCCTTGCATCTGGCGGTAGTTCGCCGGGATTCCCCAAGGGGAGAACAGGAAGGTGATCATATGGGTCGCTTCAGGCGAATTCGAGACAAAGTCGAAGAAGCGCTCCATCGACTGCAGGTTCGTTACAGGATCCGGCTTAAAGGCATGAACCATATCCGGGAATTTCATCGCATCGCGGATGAAGAAGATCTTCAGGTTATTGCCTACCAGATCCCAGTTGCCGTCCTCCGTATAAAATTTGGTCGCGAAGCCGCGCGGGTCGCGAAGTGTCTCCGGCGAATGCCCGCCGTGGATCACACTCGAGAAACGGACGAAGACAGGCGTTTTTTTGCCTTTTTCCTGGAACAGCTTCGCTCTTGTATATTTGCCGATCGGCTCGCTGCCGAACGTGCCATAGGCTTCGAAATAACCGTGCGCGCCTGCTCCGCGGGCATGAACGACCCGTTCAGGAACGCGTTCGCGGTCGAAATGGGTGATTTTCTCGATGAAGTGGTAATTTTCCAGGGTAGCCGGGCCGCGGTTGCCAACCGTTCTGATATTTTGATTATCTGATACCGGATGGCCTTGTCTGGTTGTCAGCGTCAGATCGGTTTCGCCTACCGCTTTGCGGTTATCGGCTGCACCGCCCGCGCCGGACGCGTGAGTGCCGTTTGTTTCATTTGCGGACATTCTTACATTTCCTCCATTTCCAAAATCAAGTCCATTTTACCTAATACTCCAATACTATTCCTCATTCCGAATGAGTTTATGAAAGCAATTGGAATATAGTTGAAAGCCTATCCCCCTATTCAAGCGGCAAGGTGCGTAGTACTGTATTAAGAAAACAGCCTGCTTACAAAAGGGTGGAAAGGACTAGTCCCATGAACATATTGATCGTTGATGACGAGCCGCGGCATTTGAGAGGAATGGCCGGCATGATTCAAATGATGCGGCCGGATGCAAAGGTGAAAACGGCCAAGGATGGAGAAGCCGCCCTTGCCCTGGTTAGGGAAGAACAACCGGACGTGGTGCTTAGCGATATACAGATGCCGAAGCTTGACGGGCTTTCGTTCCTGCAGCGGCTGCAGGAAGAGGAGCTGCGGACCAAGGTTGTTATGGTGTCGGCTTATAATTTGTTCGAATATGCGCAAAGAGCTATCCGCCATGGAGCTTACGACTATCTGCTCAAGCCCGTTGACATGGACAAGGTAGAAGTGCTGCTGCAGCGGCTTGATCAGCAGCTTGCGGAAGAAGAGCGGGAGCGCGGCGAGTCGGCCGAAATCAAGCAAAAGCTCGAGCTTGCATCCTCCGCTTACCGGAGCCGGCTGCTGCACCAATGGCTAAGCGGCGAGCTTCCTCCCGGCGAAAGGGTTGACCTTGAAGAATGGCCTTTGCTTATCCAAATGAACACTCTCATATTGACGGAGATTCGAAATAAGGGAGAAGCTTTTCCCGTGACGGAACTGGTCGAACAGCTTAAGCAGCGGGTATCCGCGCATGGCGAGGCTTGCGTGTTCCCTTTGCAGACGGTATCGCAGCACAGCATTCGCCTGGTTGCCGTCTTGAAGCAGGAGAGCCATTCGGCGGCGGAGATAGGGGAGCTGCGCTCCAGCCTGATGAAGGAGACGGAGATATGGCGCGCTTGCGGCACGGTGTCCCATGGAGTTACGGCTCTGCAAGCGGAGGATAGGATTGAACCTGCCGAGACTTTCATCCCCAAGCTTTTCCGCCAGGCCGAGGAAGCATTGGAATATGCTTTCCATGAGGAATGGGAGAGTGTCGTAACCTTTGGTCATGTTGCCGGGCTGGGTAATAGGAATGCCGTCTTCCAACTGGATGGCGAGGCGCTGTTCGAAGCGCTGCAGGAGCAGTCGCTCGCAAGAGCGGAAGCGATGTGCCGGGAAGCCTTTGCCGAGTTATCCTCGCAGGGCCGCACGGAGCCTAAGCTGATGAAAAATTATGCGTCCCTTACGCTGATGAAGCTGAAGAGCCGAACCTCCGGCATCATTGACCAGCAGGTTGGAAGCGCTCTCGCGGATACCGCATCTACGGCGATTCCGTCCTGTACCGGCAGCGGCATGCTGATAGAGCTGATGCTTGGCAGGCTGGCAGAGGTTCACAAATCGCTGACGGACCGGAAGCAGGGCAGCGGCGAGCTGGCGGTAGAGCAATGTCTGGGTTGGATTCAGGGGCATTATGCGGAGGATCTGACGCTTGAGATGGCGGCAGAGCAATTTCACTTCAATCCCTCTTACTTCAGCACCTTGATGAAAAGCCGCACCGGACGCTCGTTCTCCGATCATTTGACCGAAGCCCGCATACGAGCGGCGAAGGAGCTGCTGGCCGGCGGCCGGTTCAAAATCTATGAAATCGCGGAGCAATGCGGCTACCGGGATACGAAATATTTCACCCGGATATTCAAGCGGCAGGTAGGCTTGTCGCCGGAAGCTTATAAGCATACGCTGCGTCCGCAGACGGGGAGCGGGGATTGGTCATGACTTTTCGATTAAGGCTGCTGCTCAGCTATCTGACGCTTATCGCATTGCCGCTGCTTGTGCTGAGCACGCTCTTTTACAATTCAAGCTTAAAAGTCGTTACCGAACAGGCGCAAAACAATGTTCACGATGTCGTGATGAAAAACAACGACGTTATTGACACCAAGCTGGGTATCGTCGATCAGAATAGCAGGTCCTTGTTCGTGGATAAGGACCTGTTTCAAATTTTCAACAACCTGAACCCGGCAAAAGAAGAAGAGCTTGTCGCAGCCGACCGGCAAGTTACGGCCATCTTAAGCAAATATTTCTCCCAGAATTCGGATGTCTATGCCGCGCAGCTGTGGACCTCTTACTACACCTTCGGAAGCACGATGCTGATGCCGCTAGGTGATCCGGTACAGTCCGCGATTTACAAAGAAGCGGTTAAGGCAGGGGGCAAGATGGTCTGGTACCCGACCTATGATTTTATCAAGATGTACGATCAGCATTGGCTTCAAGACGGGACGATTGACTACCGGTACTTGTTCTCGGCAACCAGACTGCTTAACTTCTCCCACATGGAGGACAGCACGCTGGTCAAGCTGAAGCCGGAGGTCGAGCGTCCCGTGCTTGCGATCAGCTTCAAGTCGACGGTGATGGACGAGCTGTTCGAGAAGAGTATCCCGGCGGGCTCCTCCTACATGGTGCTTGATCCCGACAATATCGTAGTGGCTTCCAGCGACCAGTCGCAGGTAACCAAGCGCTTCGACGAGGATTGGATGAATGATTTCCGCGAGCAGGGCAGCGGGAGCGAAAGGATCAAGCTGAACGGGCATAACCAGATCGTAAGCTTCGCACGCTCGGAAGTAACCGGCTGGATGTCGATTGTCATTACGCCGCAATCCGTGCTCGTAAGCTCCTTGGTTCCGGTGCTCCGGACATCAACCATTGTCAGCGCCATTGCATTAAGCGCCGTAGCCCTGCTGTTTGCTTACTTCATCATCAGCCGGATTACAGGCCCGATTAAAAAGCTTATGAGCGCGATGCGTTCGGTTGGGGAAGGGGACTTTGAAGCCCGCGTGGACGTGGACCGCAAGGACGAATTTGGTCTCCTGTCCCAGCGCTTTAACCGGATGAACGACCGGATCGCCATGCTCGTGAAAGAGAATTACGAGATCAAGCTGAAGGAGAAGGAAGCGGAGATTCAAGCGCTTAACATGCAGATGAATCCGCATTTTCTATACAACACGCTGAACATAATGAATTGGACCGCTCTCGAGAATCGTCAGACGGAACTGAGCAAGATGCTGGTCTGTCTGTCCAATATGCTGCACTATACGTCCCGGAAGGATTGGGAAGCCGTTCATCTGTCAGAGGAACTGGAATGGATGCGCAACTACTTCTTTATCATGTCCGCCAGGTTCGAGGGCAAGTTCACGGTCGCTTACGAGATCGAGCCGGTACTCTATGAGAACAAGCTTCCAAGACTTCTCTTCCAGCCTTTTGTGGAAAATGCCATTCTGCATGGATTCAGCGGCGTAGAAGAAGGCGGGCAAATTACGATACGCGGCTGGATCGAAGACGATAGCCGTTATTTCGAAGTTCGGGACAACGGACGGGGGATCAGCAAGGAAGGAATCGACGCGATTTTGTACAAGGAATCCGCGTCCATCGGAATTAAAAATACGATCTCGCGTATTCGGATGGCCTACGGCGACGAATATGGCATCCGCATTCATTCCGCTCCGGGCAAGGGGACAAGCATCGTTATCCATCTGCCGAGCAAGACCCAATAAAAGTCCACCATTCTAGAAATGCTCGGGTTTTGTAAGCGTTATCCATCATCTACAATAAAAGCAATCATAGACTGCAGCTATGAGCCATGAGGATGAAATGAGAGAGGGGCTCTAAAAAATGATTATGAATCGATGGAAATACACTTCCGCATTTATGGTTACGGTTCTGTCGGCGGTGCTTGTCATGTCCGGCTGCACCAAGTCCGATAGTTCCGGCAATGGCAATTCCTCATCCAGCAATAATGCAGGCAGTTCGGCCAATACGGCCGGCTCCGGAACCGATTCCGGTACAACCAGCGGCGAAAAAATTACACTGAAGCTGACCGGATGGGGCGCACCGGCAGAGGTAGCGGCGTACAAATCCGCCATTGCCAACTTCGAGAAGACTCATCCGAACGTAAAAGTCGATTTTCAGGCGATCAGCAGCGGTGATTACGATACGAAGCTGACGACAATGGTTGCCGGCAACGACGAGCCGGATGTCGCGATGATGGAATCCGCGACCATTGCCTTCCCTCTTGCGGAAGAAGGCAAGTTCCTGAATTTGCAGGACTTCCTTGCAAAGGATCAGCAAATCACATTGGATTCACTAGTTCCGAATATTACGTACTCCCAGGCGCCGGGCAACATTATCGGCATCGGCCCTGGCCCGGAGACATTTGGACTATTCTATAACGAAGACGTATTCAAGGATGCCGGCATCGAACCGCCTCCTTCCGATGTTTCCAAAGCATGGAACTGGGATCAATTCGTCGATGTTGCCAAGAAATTGACCCTGGACAACAAAGGACGCAACGCAACGGATCCAAGCTTCGATCCGAAAAACATTAAACAATTCGGTATTAACCTGCCGACTTGGTGGGGCGCTTACAGTAACTTTATCTACTCCAACGGCGGAGACTTCCTGTCGGCCGACGGCAAAACCTTTGCCCTTAATCAACCGGAGGCTGTAGAAGTGTTTCAAAAGATGGCCGACCTGATCAACGTGTATCATGTCGCTCCATCCCCGCTCCAGTCGAAGAATATCCCTGGAACAAACGTCGCGCTTCAGACGAAGAAGGTTGCGATGGCCATTGACGGCCAATGGGCTTCGTCGTCGCTCGCGGAATCCAAGTTTAACTATAACGTAGGCGTTCTGCCGGTTATGAAAGAGCCGGTAACAACCGTAGTAGCCGGCATGTTCTCCATCTTCAAATCGACCAAGCATCCGCAGGAATCCTGGGAGCTGCTGAAGGCGCTGCTTGATCCGGAAGCTTCGCTTGGCATGCTGACAAACGGAACATGGATGCCTGCCCCTAAAGACTGGTACACCGACAGCGAGAAGCTGGACAAGTGGACGAAAGATTTGGCAGCACGTCCTTCCGGCTACAACGGCGCGGTTATTGACATGCTTCTGAATCACAGCCATGCAACGCCAACGGCTTACGTGAAAAACTTCAATAAAATCATGGATGTCGTTAACCCTGCTTTGGATAAAGTGTGGCTGGGCAAACAGTCTGCCCAGGAAGCGCTTGATTCCATAGCCGCGAAGGCACAGCAGCAAGTACAAGGCCGGCGCGACGTCGAGTAAGCTGTCCGCAGACCGCGGATAACAGGAGAGGGCAGCGGTTCGGAAGTTAGAAGAATCGCTGCCCTCTGCCATAGACAGGGAGGGTTACGGCATGGAGATTTCGGCAAACACTGGCAAGTCCGCCAAGACGGTTGTCAGAAAGAGCACCAAAAGGGAACGCAAGGCGCTGTTCTACGGCCTGCTCTTTACAGCGCCGGCGATACTCGGCTTTATTATCTATACGCTAGGACCGATGATTGCCAGCTTATACTTAAGCTTAACGGATTACAACGTCTTTAAAGATACGACCAGCTTTATCGGTCTGGACAACTATATCAAGCTGTTCAGCGGCGAAGACGATTTGTTCTACAAATCGCTTGGCACAACCTTTTATTTTGTTCTTTTGCGCGTGCCGGCGGTTATCATTATCTCGTTCTTTCTGGCCATTCTTCTGAATATGAACGTGAAGGGCCGGGCAATCTTCCGGACAATTATCTACCTGCCTAGCATTGTTCCGGCGGTTGCCGCTTCGATGATCTGGCTGTGGCTTATGAATCCGGATCTGGGCCTACTGAATATGGCGCTCAATTGGCTTCATCTGCCAACAAGCAACTGGCTGTTCGGAGAGGGCAGCGTCATCCCGTCTATCGTTCTCACGACATTATGGGGGATTGGCGGTACGGTTATCATTTTCCTTGCCGGCCTGTCGGGCATACCGAAATCCTACTATGAGGCAATTGACGTTGACGGCGGAGGATGGTACAGCAAGCTGCGCCATATCACGGTTCCGATGCTGACGCCAACGATCTTTTTCAATACGATTATGACGATTATCGGCTCCTTCCAGGTGTTCAGCGAAGCGTATATTCTGACGCAAGGCGGACCGAACAACAAAAGCTTGTTCTTCGTATTCTATCTGTGGCGTACCGCATTCCGCGATACGGAGATGGGCTATGCTTCCGCGCTGGCGTGGGTATTGTTCATCATCATTATGATCTTTACGGTGCTTGTCTTCAAGACCTCGAAATCCTGGGTGCATTATGAGGGGGAAAAACAATGAGAGAGTCCAGGCTGAAGCTTACTGCCGGGTTTACCTCCCTGCTGATCGTTTCCGCGATGTTTATCGTGCCGTTTCTGTGGCTGCTTCGCAGTTCGGTGATGGATTTGTCGCAAATTTTCATCATGCCGCCACAGTGGATACCGAAGCCTTTTCACTTTGAAAACTTCAAGGAGGCCTTGACTGTCGTACCGTTTGGGACCTTCTTCAAAAATACACTCATTATCGTAGCCGGGGTTCTGCTCGGAACGGTCGTCTCGAGTACCATTGCCGCGTTTGGGTTCTCCCGCATTAAGTGGAAGGGACGCGACATGGTATTCGCCATTCTGATGTCCTCGATGATGCTCCCCGGAGCGGTAACGCTTATTCCAAGCTTTATCGGCTGGAAGGAGCTTGGCTTCTACGATACGTTTTACCCGCTGATCGTTCCCGCGTATTTCGGGGGCGGCATGTTTAATATCTTCCTGCTGCGCCAGTTCTACATGTCGATCCCGCAGGACTTTGACGAAGCGGCTCTTGTTGACGGAGCGAACTACTTCCAGATCTATTGGCGCATCCTGCTGCCGCTTAGCCGTTCGGCCGTTATCGTTGTTGCGCTCTTTACGTTCCTTGCTTCATGGAATGATTTCATGGGTCCGCTTATTTATTTGAAGAGCGACAGCCGCTTTACGCTTGCGCTTGGCCTGCAGATGTTCCAGGGCAGCTATAATGCGCAGTGGGATTTGTTGATGGCTGCTTCAACAGCCGTAGTACTGCCGTGCGTATTAGTCTTTTTGGTCGGTCAAAGGTTCTTTTTGGAAGGAATTACGCTTACCGGGTTGAAAGGTTAACCAAACGATTAGGGAGGAAGAAACGTGACCGTTATGAACCAACAGATTAAAGGCTGGCGTGGAGTTCCGTTCTCGGAAGTAAAAATTGATGATGCTTTCTGGCGTCCGCGCCTTGAGACTCTCAAAAATGTAACGATGGGCGTCTGTTTGGACCAATGCGAGAAAACAGGCCGGATTGCGAACTTTGCCATCGCAGGCGGTTTAATAGAGGGCAAGTATGAAGGCATGTACTACAATGATTCCGATGTATACAAGGTGCTTGAAGGCGCGGCCTACTCGCTTATGACGGACCGTGATCCCAAGCTGGAGGCGGAAATTGACCGGATTGTGGAGCTGATTGAAGCCGCTCAGGAGGGCGACGGTTATTTGTCCACGTATTACACGCTGGAAGCTCCGGATCTTAAATGGACCGACATGGAAAAGCATGAAATGTATAATGGCGGCCATTTAATTGAAGCAGCCGTTGCTTATTATCAAGCGACAGGAAAGCGCAAGCTGCTGGATGTCGCCTGCCGGATGGCGGATCATTACGACTCGCTGTTTGGACCGGGCAAGCGACATTGGGCGGAAGGACATGAAGAGATTGAACTGGCGCTCGTGAAGCTGTTTGGCGTGACGGGTGAAGACCGGTACTGGAAGCTTGCGCTGTGGCTTCTCGAGGAACGGGGCCATGGCCACGGCGTAGGCGCGATCTGGGATAAAGAGGATTGGGGTCCCGCATACTGCCAGGACGATGTGCCTGTAAGGGACATTCACGAGGTAAAAGGGCATGCCGTACGGGCGATGTATCTTTACACGGCGATGGCCGATGTCGTACTCGCTTCCGGCGATCCTGCTTATATGGAAGCTCTCGACCGCGTCTGGGCGCATACCGTTGAACGGAATATGTACGTAACGGGAGGCATCGGGCCGTCCGTCCATAATGAAGGCTTTACGTTTGACTATGACCTGCCGAACGAATCGGCTTATTGCGAGACCTGCGCTGCGATTGCGATGGCGTTCTGGAATCACCGGATGAATCTGCTGCATGGTCACGGCAAGTATGCGGATATCGTGGAGAAGGAGCTGTTTAACGGGGCACTGTCGGGAATTTCGTTATCCGGTGACCGGTTCTTCTATGTGAACCCGCTCGCGTCCAAAGGCGAGCATCACCGCGTGGAATGGTTCCATACCTCCTGCTGCCCGACGAACCTTGCGCGCTTCCTGCCGTCGATTGGCCAATACGTGTATGCGGCGGCGGAGGACGGAATTTCGGTGAACCAGTATTTGAGCAGCGAGATGACCGTTCAGCTTGCGGGCGGAAGCAGCGTGAAGATTGGCCAATCAACGGCTTATCCTTGGGATGGCCGGGTAGAGCTATCCGTTACTCCGGAGCAAACGGATGAGTTCGCAATCCGTCTGCGTCTGCCGGGCTGGTGCGGAAGCTACCGGATCTATGCGCAAGGCGAATCCGTAACCGGTGCAGAAGCCTTGGCGGAGAACGGATATCTCGTTCTCAAACGGCACTGGCTGCCTGGCGACACGGTTGTGTTGGAGCTGGATATGCCGGTAACCGCAGTGCGTTCCCGCGAAGAGGTGGAAGCGAACCGCGGAAGGATCGCCTTCCAGCGCGGACCGGTCGTTTATTGCATCGAGCAGACCGGTAATGATGGGCTCGTCTATGACGAGTTCGCCTTTAAAGCGGCAGAGCCGTTTGCTGCCGAATATGCCGCCGAACAGCTTGGCGGTGTAACCGTGCTGCGCGGAAAGACGGACGATGGCCGTTCCTGCGAGCTGATTCCGTACTATGCGTGGGACAACCGGGAAGCGGGATTTATGCAGGTATGGGTGCGCGAAGCCGAAGACCGCAGGCTGTACCGTTAATACCTGTTAGCCGCGGAAATGTACGGAGCTGTTTGTACAGCCTTTCAAAAAGGTTGTATAGACAGCTCTTTTTTTCGTGTTATAATCATCATTCCGCCGATTTTTAATGGTAATTGGACCACTCGAGGAATATCCTGTAACAGGCCTTTAATGCTTTCTAGAGATAAGGTTATCGATGAAATCTATTTCTCAAGATGATAGGGTTATGCTACTATTATTAAACACATATTTCACCAAAATATACCTTATAATACGCATAAACAAAGCAAAAATCGACACAAAATGACGCAAAACCCAGCAATTCTTATTAGGAGGGTCCCATGGGAAAACTCTTTTTATTATTTGTTTTCTTTACTTGGTTGTTCGGTAATCCCATTATCGCCATAATTGCTCTGTTATTTATCGTTTACGTCATCGACCGCCGGTTTATCGGTCTAACCCCAAGCCTTTTGAAGCCGATTCGCCGATCCTCGCGTTTAAGCAAGCTGAAGAAGCATATCGCCCAATCTCCTAACGATACATCCGCCAAAGTAGAAATTGCCCGAATTCTGATTGAGAAGAAGAAATACCGGGAAGCGCTGAATCTGCTTGAGCCGCTGGAGCGGATGCTCGACGATTCCGCCGAATATTGGGATGATCTTGGCCTTTGCCAGATGCAAACCGGACAACCGGAAGCCGGCGAAGCTGCCATGAGCAAGGCGCTGCTGCTTAATCCAAGAGTGAAATACGGCGCTCCTTATTTGAGGCTGGCTAGCTATTATTCGAAGCTGGATGCGGAAAGAGCACTCTCTTATATCGAAGCCTTTCAGGAGATTCATTCGTCTTCCTGCGAAGCTTACTACCGGCTTGCGGATATTTACGAGCAGATGAGCCGCAAAGAGGACGCGATGGAGGCTGTTTCGGAAGGGCTTCGGATTTACCGCTCGCTGCCGCGCTACAAAAAGCGGGTCGAGCGCAAATGGGCGCTCCGTTTGTTCATTCGGAAGACCCGCGGGTGATGGAAAGAACTGCTTGTTTATTTTGCCGCATGCCGTATTGTTGTTTCCGTGAAAATCATCCATAATCGAATTACATTACGAGAGCTTAAAGGAGCATCATATGCCGCGCAATATCTGGCTCATGGCGATTAGCTTGAGCGTTATCATCGTTTTATTAAGCAATGCCGCTTATTATTTTCTGACTAAAAAAACGTTGGAAGATGCGCTAAACCATGAGATGCGGGCTGTTGCGAAGCAAATTGAATTTTCCGTTGAGCAATCGAGGCTTGGAGCCGAAAAGTTCCAGGAGCAGATCGGCAAGGAGCTCCGGGTCGTATCGATCGCGGCGCAGTACGCGCTGGATCCGGACGTTGAGAAGGTAACGAACGACCAGCTGAAGGAATTAAGCGCCAAGCTGGGGGTCGAACATATCACGCTGATGAAGCGGACGAAAGATAATATTATCCTGTATAAGTCCTCGGACGTGAACGAGCTGGGCAAAGGGACAAAAACCTGGGATCCCTGGTATGTCGCCTTTAATCAGCTGTTCGACCAGCACGAGGTCAGGATCGACTGGCTGGGCCAGACGCTTCCGAACTTCTGGAGCGGGCCGTTCGAGGTGGCTTCAACGGATCCCGACAGCATTTACAAATGGGGTTATTACTACGACGGAACAACGAACTATATTATCGATCCGTACGTCAACTATACGACACTCGCCGAATACGAGAAGCTGACGGGCATCAACGAGCTCATCAACAAATCGATCGGAAGCAGCGACTCCTTGCTTGAAGCGACGGTATTTAACCCTACGACGTTTGGCAAAGGCTCCTTTGATACGATAAACGAAGTGGGCGAAGTCCAGGGACATTTGCTGCAGAAGGATATCTTCTATGGAACGTACCGTTACAAGGGAGACAAAGATGTCGACTATGTGAAGAAAGCTTTTAATACCGGCAAGAGCGTCTCTGCAAAAGAAAATATCGACGGCAAGCATGTACTCAAAATGTTTATTCCGGTCTCGACGGGCCCGGGAATTAACCTGGTTGACGAGAACGGGACGCCGATCCACGGTTATGTGCTTTCTCTTGTGTCCGATTATCAGGTCATTCAGGACAGGCTCGACAGCCAATTTCTGAACATCGGGATTGTCATATTCCTCGTAACGGGCATTAGTCTGCTGATCGCTGCTTTCGCGATGCGATATTTCCGGCAGACGCGCGAGAAGGTAGTCGTGGTGACTCAGCAGACGTACGCAGACGAGATCAACAGCATGTTCCAGTCCATCCGCGCCCAGAGGCATGATTTCCTGAACCATGTCCAGACCATTCATTCTCTTGCGGAGCTGAACAAATCGAGGGAGCTTGTCGCGTATACGAAAGAGCTGACCGGCGAGATCCGGCTGATGAACGATATTATTAATATCGGGAACCCGGCAATTGCGGCATTGATCCGCTCGAAAATCTCGCAGGCGGAAAGCTACCGGATCGTTTTCACCTGCTCCTTCAGCGGGCTTAATCGTCTGGAGATGGGGATTAAGACACTGGATGTGAACCGGATGCTCGGCAATTTGATCGATAACGCTTTTGACGAGGTTATGAAGTATCCCGAAGAATGCCGCATGGTTGAACTGACAGGCAATCAGGCAGAAGGTTTCATCGAGTTCTGCATCACTAATACTTGCTCGAATGCGCGGGAGGTTACGGAAAAGCCTCTCTTTGACGCCGGCTTCTCCACCAAGGATGATGCCCATCAGGGACTTGGCTTGTTTACCGTCAAATCCATTACCGAGCAGTATAAAGGAACTGTACAGATTCATGCTGAAGTTGAAGACCGAATTACCTTCTTTATCCGTATCCCGCACTAATAACATTTGTTCGCTTGGCAGCCCGTTCACTTTTAACGAAGTGAAATGGGCTGCTTTTGTCTTTTCAGAGGGCGCATTTTTTGTGGTATACTAATAAGATGCTAGGTGAACGGAAAGAGGGCAGGTGAACGAACTTGGCAAGTCTTGATGATAAGCTTCATACAGCGCTTGAACACAGTCTGGGGCAGCATTTGAACGAAGAGATCATTCGCCGCGGATGGGATTATTATCGGAGCGGCCAGGTGCTGAACGTCAAGCAGGCAGACGAGGATACGTTATACGGCGCCGTACAGGGGTCTGACGTTTATTCGGTTTTGCTTGATTCAGACCATTTTCGATACAGCAAATGCACTTGTCCTTTTAATGATTATTGCAAACATATGGCCGCTGTTTATTTCGCATATTGCCACAGCTTAGACGGCGAGACGGCAGCCAAAGAGGCCTACGACCGGATTACGGGTGGTGACCAGAAGCAGCGTAGCACGGTTACCGTAAGCGTACCGAAGTTTAGCGGCCGTCATGTCCAGCCATCCGATGATGCTTCTCCGGAAGAATGGGGATTGTGGATGGACGCCGAATACGGTGAAACCTGGCGAAGCTGCCGGCATTCGCTTCATGCCCTGCAGCCGGTGCTGTCCGCGCTTAAGGGAACAACGAAGCATTGGGACAAAAAGAGTCAGAGGCTGCACTGGATGAGCGTCATCCTGTTTGTGCTCGACCAGGCGGAGCAGGCAATCAAGACGGTAGATACGTTCAGCCGTTATTATCATGAAATGTCGTTTTTGCGCATGGCGGAGCCATGGGTAGAACATTATTATACGCTGGCTCTTGAGCTGGAACCTTCGGAGGTTACCGGCCATGACCGCAGCTGGGTGGATTACGTTGCCGGTTATGCAAAGGGCAGAGCCGTGAAAAATGAGCAGCAGCTGTTTGACTGGACCTATATCTATTTGGCGATTTGCGAGCGAATGGCGACGGATGCCGCTTGGTATGAGCATGAGCTGGATGTCATGAGGAAGGAAGAACTCCGGGATTCGGAAGAGCCGGTTAATCGGACCTTTGTGCATACGGCAGCGGCGATGCTCTGTTTCTTCGGGCGCAAGGACGAAGAGGCGCTGGCGCATTTCGGCAAGACGGATTTCCAGCGCTCGCAGAAGGTGATCTATCCTTGTGTCGCGCAGCGGCTTGAGGAAGGGGATTGGGGACTGATCAGCCACTGGATGAGTTTCCTGTACGACCATATTTCCAAGGTGAAAAATGCGAGAACCATTGGACCGTTTATGACCTTGTGCCGGAGAGCCGATACGGATCAGCCGGATGAACCGCGCTGGACCGGGTATATGGTAGAGCTTCTTCCGCATTCCTATGCGGATTTGTCGGATCATTGGCTGGCCGTACAAAAGTACGAGGAATGGGCGGATCTTCAGCTTCTGATCGGCATGAAGCCGGATGATCTTGGCATTCAGAATGTGCGTGAGGTTTCGAAAGCAGCTCCAAGCGTCATGATCCCCCTCTATCATCAGTCGATTGAAGAGGCAATTAATTCGCGCAACCGGCAGGGCTACCGCCTTGCGGTGAAAGAGCTTAAGAAGCTTGAGAGGCTGTATAAGGCCGATAAGCATGCGGATAAATGGGAGCGTTACATTGAAGGAATCGCAAGCAAGTATCAACGGCTTCGCGCGTTTCAGGAAGAGCTGTGGAAAGGAAAAATCGTAACATGAAAACATTCATCGGCGCTCGGACGTTACTCGTGGACGGTTACTGGAAGCAAGGCGACAAGGAGGAAGACAGTGCAATCATACTCGCGGCGGCAGACCGGGGGGACAGTCCGGCAAGGCTGAAGCAGGTGCTCTTTGCCTGGCATCAAGCCTCTTGGTATGGCGCGGAGGTTGAGGACATTGATTCGGAAATGGGGAAGGCGCTTAAGCTGCCTCCCCTGCTTGCTGTTGATTACTTGTCCTCGCCGCGTCCTGTCCGGCTTCTGCAAGTGGAATGGACGGATCGGCTGCAAGCCTTGATGCGTATGGCAGGCAAGCTCCGGGAGGTGCTGCTTGAGGGATGGTTTCAGCCGGACTGGGGCAGATGGTCGGAGCACCGGCGCGCGTGGCGGCTGGAGGTTCCGGCGGAACAGGCTGCTTTTGCCGCGGAATGGCAGCAGCTTATAAGGGAGACCGGGATAAACGGTGCGGATCAGTGGTTAAGCGAGGCGGTTGAAGAGGTTTTGGCGCAGAACGGTCCTGCCGCGGCGGCGTGGCGCAAAATTGCCGCAGCGGCAGGCGGGGAATCCGTACTTCTTCATAAGGCCGCCGATGAAGAGGACTGGCTGATTGCGCTTGGTCTTCATAAGGATACGATGCCTTTTAAGGTTGCTCTGCAGCTCGCGGAGCCTGTGGAAGGCGCAAGCTGGCAGCTTCGTCCCGCGCTGCAGGACCGAAACGGCGGATCATGGATCCCCGTTGTCCATGCGAAAGGGCAATGGCAAGTCTTGTTCGAGCAGGACGGTCCGCTGCCCGCGGACTGGGTGCCGCATTTGGATGCTAGACTGGCGAAGGAGCACGGCAAATGGCTTGCTGTCCTGCCGGACTGGATGGATGAAGCTGATCCGGAGAAGCTGCGCAGACAGCTTACGGATAACGATGCCTGGTTCTTTATGGAGAAAGCGAGCCTGCAGCTGCTGGAAGCAGGCTGCCCGGTTCTCTTGCCAAGCTGGTGGGAAGCTGTGCGCTCCCGCCGCTTAAGGCTGAAAGCAAAAATGAAATCTTCGGTTGGCTCCGACGCGCAGCCGATGTTTGGCCTGGACCAGATTGTGCAGTTCGATTGGAAGATGGCACTTGGAAATGTCGATCTGTCGGAGTCCGAGTTCATGCGGCTTGCCGAAGAAAACCGGAGGCTCATGAATATCGGCGGCGAATGGGTTCATCTCGATCCGCAGGATGTTGCTCAGATTCGCGACTGGATCAAGCGGGTCGGCAAGCGCAAAGGGCTGTCGTTCCGCGATGTGATGGAGATGCATTTGCTCGGCGGCACCGTTATGGAAGACGGAGATGATGCTTCCATCGCGCTGCGGGCAGAGGTTGAGCTGAACGATCATCTGACGAGATGGCTCGAGCAGCTTCAGCATACGGCTGAAATCCCTCTGGTCGATATACCAGGCAGCTTCCTAGGTTCTCTTCGTCCGTACCAGCAGCAGGGGGTTTCCTGGCTGCTGTTCCTCCGGAGATTCGGCCTTGGCGGCGTGCTTGCCGATGATATGGGTCTTGGCAAGACGATTCAGTTCATGGCTTATCTCTCCTATGTGAAGGAGCACAGCAGCAATAGTCTTGGACCTTCTCTTCTGATTTGTCCGACTTCCGTTATCGGCAACTGGGAGAAGGAGCTGGAGAAGTTCGCCCCAACTCTTGCGGCGTATCTCCATTACGGCCCAAAAAGGGAAAAAGGCGAGGCGCTTCAAGAAGCGGTTGCAGGTGCCGATATTGTCATCACGTCTTATTCTCTTGCCCAAATTGATGAAGAAGAGCTGAGTCAGATCGAATGGGATGCTCTCTGTCTGGATGAAGCGCAAAACATAAAAAACGTATACACGAAGCAATCTGCTGCGATCCGCGCACTGCCGGCCAATCACCGGATCGCGCTGACCGGTACCCCGATGGAAAACCGGCTGACCGAGCTTTGGTCGATCTATGATTTTATTAATCCGGGATACCTGGGCAGCATGGGCGAGTTCCGCAAAGCGATTGTACTGCCAATTGAACGCACCCGTGACGAACAAGTCATCAGCGGCCTTCAGCGTTGGGTGAAGCCGTTTATGCTCCGCAGGGTGAAGAAGGATCCCGCGATTCAGCTGTCGCTGCCCGAAAAGAATGAAGCAAAAACTTATTTGACCTTAACGACAGAGCAAGGGGCGATCTACGAGAATATCGTTGCCGATCTGCTCGAGAAGCTGGATAAGCTAGGTCCGATGCAGCGCCGGGGCTTAATTCTGGCTTCGCTTACGAGACTGAAGCAGCTATGCGATCATCCGGCTATGCTGAACGAAGAACGCGAGCTTCAGCAGCAGTGGGATGAGAGCCGATCGAACAAGGTAGCGCGATTGCTGGAGATGGTAGAGGAAATTGCATCCGAAGGCGAACGCTGCTTGATTTTTACCCAGTTTGTGGATATGGGCGAGCAGCTTAAGAAGCTTCTGGAAGAACGGCTGGGACTTCCGGTTCCGTATTTGCATGGCGGTGTGCCTAAGGCCAAGCGGGACGATATGATCGACAAGTTCCAGAACCCGGAGGAGCCATGCTGCGCATTTGTACTGTCGCTTAAAGCCGGTGGTACCGGCCTTAACTTGACGGCGGCGAATCACGTCTTCCATTTCGACCGTTGGTGGAATCCGGCGGTCGAGAATCAGGCGACAGACCGTGCTTTCCGGATTGGCCAGACGAAGCAGGTACAGGTCCATAAGTTTATTACGCTTGGCACGCTTGAGGAAAAAATCGACGAGATGATTGACCGGAAGCAGCAGCTGAACGAGCAGGTCGTTGGGCAGTCCGAGCAATGGATTACCGAGCTGTCTACGGATGAGCTGAAGGAGCTGTTCGCGCTTCGCAAAAACTGGCTGAAGGGATGAGGGGGATAAATGTCTGGAGAAAAGGACAAGTGGGCTAAAGCGATGAGTGAGCGGCACACCGGATCCCCTGGACCTGATCAGCCGGATCAGGGGAGCACCGAGCCGGATACGTCAGGTTCTGATGAGCAAGGAAATGAAGAATGGAGAGCCTTTTATAAGGCAATCCGAGCCCACATTGAGGATATGCGTAAGTAATAGGTGATTTATCATTACACAGCTTGTCGGTAATAGTAACCCGAGAAGCTGTGTTTTTTTATCCCTGTTTCGAAAAATAATAGAATTGTATCCCTCATCGGGCTTATTTTCGACCTCCCGAGCAAGGAATTATTGAATCTATAATAAGGGTGCAAGGCAAACAAGCAAGATCATATCGAGGAGGTCTTCTTAAATGAAAAAAAGTACTTTGCTCACCGCCACTTTGCTTGCTGCATTCACCATGGTCGCTTCGGCCTGCGGATCGGACAATAATAACGGCGGCAATAAGACTCCTGCAAGCACAGAAGCTTCGCAAGAGCCAGCAGCTACAACAGAAGCAACCCCTACTCCGGAAGCGAAAAACGTAACGTTGTCCCTGCGCCATACGCAAATTAAAGAGACGAGCAAAAACCGGTTGAAAATTCTCGAGGATGTTGTTAAGAAAACGCAGGATGAGAATCCGGGCCTGACCTTCAAGCTGGAAGGCATCGACGAAGTTGTCAACCGCGACCAAAAGCTGAAAGCGGAAATGACGGCAGGCAACCCGCCTGATATCTTCGAAGTGTTCGGCGGCGCCGACCTGAACCTGTATGTAAAAGCAGGACGCATGCTCGACTTGACGCCAATCATCGAAGAGCTTGGCATTAAAGACAAATTCGCCAGCCTTGACGAGTTCACGGTTGACGGTAAAGTATACGGCTTGCCATTCGGCGGCTATTCGGAAGGTATTTTCTACAATAAGAAAATCTTCTCCGATCTTGGTCTCTCCGTTCCGACAAGCTGGGATCAACTGCTCGAAACAGCCGACAAAATCAAAGCAGCAGGCATCACGCCGCTTGGTCTGGCAGCAAAAGACGGCTGGGTTAACGGCATGCTCTGGAACACCGTTATGGAGCGTAACGTAGGCATCGATGCGATCAACAAACTTGTTACCGGCGAAACCAAATGGACGGATGAAGGCTTTGTCAAAGGCTTCACGGACTACGCAACGCTTGTAAACAAAGACTACTTCACGAAAGGTGCACTAGGTCTTGCTTATGCGGATCAAGGCGCGCAGCTCCTGTCCGGCAAAGCAGCCATGGTATTCACAGGCACTTGGGATGCTAACCGCTTCACAGGCGACGAAGCTGGCGACCTGAAAGGCCAAATCGGCTACTTCAACTTCCCTTCGATCGCAGGGGGAGCAGGCGACCAAACGTCGATCAATGCATCGTACTCGAACGGCTTTGGCTTCTCGGCTAACCTGAATGAAGATCAAATTGCAATGGTTAAGAAATTTATCACTAACTTCTTCAACGAAGAGATCCAAAAACGCACGCTTCTCGAAGACAAGGTTCTTCCTTCCATGAAGCTGTCCGACCTGTCCGGCGTAGATCCGCTGATTTCTGAAGTGCTGACGGTTATGGCTAACGCTTCGACTTCCTGGAAAGCTTATGACGCTATCGTTCAACCTGCCGTAGGCGCTGTTGTAAACGTAGGCCTGCAAGAGCTGATCGGTAAGGTGAGCAAGCCTGAGAAGGTTGCTAAGGATATTCAGGCCGCACAAGATAAGGCGAACGCTGCTGCGAAGTAAGGATTAGAATAGATCGAATCGCATGATGACCGCTGCGCGGAAGTATCATTCTTCCGATCGCCATTGCCACCGAATTTCTTCATTAGAATCCGCTTCAGCGGATGAAATTTCGGATGGCAAAAGCGAACGTTAAAAGCTTTCTGAAAGAAAGCTACTTCGGAAGCATAAACTTTTCTCCAGAATGATACTTCCGCTCCGCTATGACGTCGCGAGAAGATCCATTTTTAAAACAACTTCACTGGCAAGGGAAATAGGAATGGGAAAAAGCTAAGGTTTTCTGCGAACCTTAGCTTTTTTACAGAAACCCACCTCTAATCGCGGTCGCTCATCTTCGAATGGCTTCGATAAAAGGTTTTTTAAAGGAAGCAGGAGGCGAAGTTATGAACAAGGCTCTCAGAAATCCGTATACTTATATCGCGTTCATCTTACCAACGCTTGTATTGTATGCTTTGTTTTTTGTATATCCGGTTATCGTATCGTTTGTTTACGGATTTTTTCAATGGGACGGTATTACGCAAAAGGTGTTCATCGGCCTGGACAATTTCACCCGGTTGTGGAAAGACCATGTATTCTTGAAGTCGCTTACGAACAATTTCTACTTTATGGCGTTCTCCCTGATTGTGAATATTCCGCTCGTCTTCCTTATCTCGATTCTGATCAGTAAGGTAGGCCGTATGCGTGACTTTTACAAGTCGGCCGTGTTTGTTCCCGTCGTTATCTCGACGGCAACGGTCGCTATATTGTTTGGCGTGTTGTACAACTACGATTCGGGACTTATCAATCAATTCATCCGTCTGGTCGCGCCGGACAGCTGGGCACGCGAATGGCTGTCGGATCCAAAGCTCGCGATGCTCTCGATTCTGATTGCAAACGCCTGGCAGAATATCGGCTTCTTTATCGTCCTATGTCTGGCTGCGATTCTGAACATTCCGAAGGAGATTGTCGAAGCCTCCAAAATTGATGGCGTCAATGGCTGGAGCGAGACTTGGCTTATTACGCTTCCGCTGATCCGCCCCGTGTTGTTCGTTATGCTGCTCCTCACGGTATCGGGCACGATGAAAGTGCTTGATATCGTTCAGATTATGACGAACGGCGGTCCTTTCCAATCGACCGAAGTTATGTCCACGTACATGCTGAAGGTTGGCTTCCGCTCGATGGAGCTTGGATACGGCAGTTCGATTGGCGTTACGATGTTTATTCTGATTCTCGTGCTTACGGGCATTCTGCAAAAACTGACGAAGCATGAGGAGGTGCAGTACTGATGAATGCAGCAATTACAGGCCTGCGCAGAGGGAAGTTCTGGATTCATTTTTCCTTGATCGCGTACATTATCGCAACGCTATTCCCGCTCGTGTGGCTGCTAATGTCCTCTTTCAAGACGAGCCGCGAGATTACGGTTAATACTTGGGCATTCCCGAAGCATTTCAACTTTGACAACTACCGGCAAGCCTGGGAAACGGCAAAAATCGGTTTATACGCCTTAAACAGCGTTAAAGTTACGGTTATCGCTTGTCTTGTAACGCTGCTCTTTGCAGCAATGACATCCTTTGCTTTGTCCCGCATGAAATATTCCCGGATGAATAAAGCGGTGTACCAGTTTATCCTGTTCGGCCTGCTTGTCCCGCCGGGAGCGCTGTTCATTCCGCTGTACCGTTTGATTCAGCAAATGAGCCTTGGCGGCATCCATTTATACAATTCGCATGTTGGCCTTATTTTGGTATACTGCACATATGCATTACCCATAACTGTATTTATTATTTATGCATTTATGTTATCTATTCCGGGTGAGCTTGAAGAGGCGGGAATTATGGACGGGCTTACGGCCGGCGGCTTATTCGTCAAGGTTGTATTGCCAATCTCCTTGCCCGCTCTCGTTACGGTAACGATTCTTAATTTTATCGGCAACTGGAATGAATACATTTTATCCCAATTATTTATAACATCCGAATCGCTCCGCACGCTGCCGACGGGCATGGCCAGCTTTAATGACGGTTACCGTACGAATTTTGCCGCATTATCGGCTGCAGTCATTATGAGTATTGTTCCGGTGCTTGTTGTGTACTTCTTCTTGCAGAAGCAAATTATCGAAGGCATGACGGCGGGGAGCGTGAAGGGCTGAGGATGACCGGAAGGGGCCCGCTAGATGAACTTGAGACCGAAATTGATGCTTGCTTTTATTTTTCTGGTTGTGGTTCCGATGATTGGACTTGGCATCGTGTCTTTTCTTAATACGGAATCCGTGCTGGAGAAAAAGTACAGCGAGCAGACCGAGATATCTCTCAAGGCCGTCGGAGGGAATATCAAGTACTTCTTCAAGGAGCTTGATCAGCTCTCCGACGGTAATCTAACGAGCTCCGAGGTGCAGGATACGCTGAATTACTCGAAATATTATTCCAGCGATGATGCCAGCACCCTGATTGCCATTAACCAATCGGAGAAGGAAATGAAGCGGATTCTGTTCCAGCATCCGGCTGTCAGTTTTGTCGTGCTGTATGCGATGGACGGTACGATGTTCCGCGCCTTCCGCAATGACCCGACAACGTTCCGGCCGATTGCCTTCGAGGCGCTAAAGGACCAGCCCTTATATAATGAAACGATCAAATTGGGAGGCCGTCCGAAATGGATTGGCCCTTACGAGCATCAGGAACTGACAGGGGTGGAGCCGCCTCTGTTTACCCAGCTCAGGCTTGTCAAAGATTATGAAACGCTTGCGGATCTTGGCCTTATGATCACGCAATATAAGACTGAAGAGGTCTATTCCATGCTGAATACCTTCCTCAATCCGGAAGCGGAAGGCCCCAATTCCAGATATGTCATTGTGAACTCCGAAGGGCTTGTCATGCTGGACAGCGGCAAGCATTTCGAAGGAACGAATATATCGGAATATTCCAGTGCTTTACCGCAAAATACAGCTGATTATTCCAGCGCAAGACTGCGTTTTAACGGAGAAGACAGCCTTGTCTCTTCTTATAATCTCGGCTTTAACGACTGGGTGCTCGTATCCGTAAAATCATGGGATATGCTGACGAACGAAAACGAACGTTTTGTTCAATGGATTGGGATGATTACGATCTTATGCATCCTGTCGGCCATTCTGTTTAATATCTTTTTCGTGAACCGGGTAGCAAAAAGCATCATTAAGGTCGTCCGTAAAATGCGTCTCGTTGAGCAGGGTCTCCTCGATATCCGCGTGAATGCGCAGGGCAAGGATGAGACGGTGCTTCTCGCCAACAGCTTCAACAGCATGGTACAGCGGATTGGCGATCTGCTCACGGAAGTGCGTACGGAGCAAGAGCGCAAGCAGCATGCCGAGATGATGCTGATGCAGGCACAGATCAAGCCGCATTTCTTGTTCAATACGCTGGAATCCATTAATGCGCTAGCCGCCCAGAATGAAGGCGGGAAGATTATGATGATGGTGCGGCGCCTCAGCAACCTGCTTCGAACAAGCATGCATCATAGCGAAGAGATTTTCCTCAGCCAGGAGATCGAGCATGTCCGCAGTTATTTGGAAATTCAGAAATACAGATTCGAGGATTTATTTACGTATGAATTAAACGTATCGGAAGAGGCGTTTGAATATTCGATTCTTAAGCTGACGCTTCAGCCGCTTGTTGAGAATAGCATTCAGCATGGCTTTGAAGGGCTGGAAGACGGGGCGGGTATGATCACGATCGAGGTTACCGTTGAAGCCCATCAGATTGTTATTTTGGTCAGCGATAACGGACATGGAATGAACGAGCAGACGCTCAAAAAATTCGCCGAACGAGAACAGCCGCTGCCAAGCGGGAAACGGCGCAATGCCGCAGAGCTTGGAGAACGGCGGGGACTTGGGCTCCGCAATGTGGCGGATCGCCTTCGTATTCATTATGGTCCATCTTACGGATTAAGGATTTGCAGCGCAGAAGGATATGGCACAGTTATACGCTGCACCATTCCGAAGAACAGAGGTGAACGATTATGAACGGCAAAGTATTGCTCGTAGATGATGAACCGCACATTACCCGAAATCTCGAGAAGGTTATTCCATGGGAAATGCTTGGCTTAACCGTTGGCGGAACAGCAAAAAACGGGGTGGAGGCTCTAGAGCTTCTGGAATCGGAATCGTTTGATCTTGTCCTATGCGATATTCGGATGCCGGTTATGGACGGGCTGGAGCTCGTTAGGCATATTCGGGAAAAAGGAACGGAAAGCGACATCATTATGCTATCCGGCTATCAGGATTTCGCTTATACCCGGGCAGCCATTCAATACGGCGTGAAGGATTATGTCTTAAAGCCTATCCCTTATGACGAATTAACGGGAGTTATTGCCCGGGTAATGGCCAATCAACGGCAGAAGAAGAAGCAGCAAAGCGAAGAGCAGCAGAAGATCGGCCGAATGATCGACCTCGCGAGCGAGAAGGTTTTATACGATATTTTGATGGACTATACCGAGGTCACTAGCGGCAACTGGCTGTTTACCGGGGAAGAGCAGGAGCTGGATAAGAAGTATGTCCTGATCGTGCTTGATCTCGACGTCAGCTCGGAGCGGACCAAGGACTGGCGGGAATGGTCGGATAAGGAGCGGAAGCTGTGGAACTTCGCGGTCTGTAATGTGCTGCGGGAGAGGCTTCAGCAGAACGGTCTTCATCATGCGGTTATCCAAATCCGAGACGGCGAATGGTGCGTGCTTATCGAATGCGAGACGACGTTAGCTTATAATTTGAAGCAAATTACGCTGTGGACGGAGCTCTTGCTCACGGCGGTGAAAAATCACGTCAAATTATCGCTGTATGCCGGTATTTACCGGGATTATGCGGATGTCAAAGCATTGTCGCAGGCGTACAAAATGGTTCAGCAAGGCATGCAGCTTACGCCGGTACAGGAGCAGATTTCCGTCTACCCGAATGATTGTGCGGGGGCTTCGAGAGAAGACCAGGCTTTCTGGGATACTTCCGAGAAGCTGATAGGAGCTGTCAAACGAGGCGACACATCGGTCGTTGACGAGGAGCTTAAGCATCTGACTACCCAGCTGCAGATGATGAACGAGACATCTCTCGGACGTTTTAAGCCGATGCTGCATTTCTTTGTGCTTAACCTGATGCGCGAGACGAAGGAAATGGGGATTTTTTCACGGGAGCAGGAGGATCTTCTCTGGCTGAAGCTCGACCGCAGGTTTGGCATTAAGGATCTGCTGTCGGTCATCTTGCAGGTGACAAAGGCCGTTGCCGAGAAATCGACGGATAAGAAAAAACAGTCCGAACGTTCCATGGCGGAAGCCAAATCGTTTCTCGGCCGCAACCTGTACCGGGATTTGAGCGTAGAGGAAGCGGCAACTCATGTCGGTTTAAGCACCTCTTATTTTAGTCTGCTGTTCAAACAAACCTATAACGAAACCTTTATTGAATACGTGACCCGCGAACGGATGGAGAAGGCAAAATCGCTTCTCGCCGATACGATGAAAAGCATTGCGCAGATCGCCAAGGAAGTGGGTTATGCGGAGCGGCGGTATTTTACGAAAGTCTTTATGAAGTATACCGGAGAGAACCCGACGGATTACCGGGGCAAGCATCAGCAGGTTCAGGAGGAGCAGGAAAGCTAGATTAGCGGGGGAAAGAGGGGAAGGTAATGGGAGAATATAATGGGAACAGCTGGTCGCTAAGGGAGAAGGTCGGACAGCTGTTTGTATTCGGATTTCACGGCTATGAACCTACGGAAGAGATCACTTCGTTAATCGAAAAGTATGGCATCGGCGGCACAATCTATTTCGGACGAAATGTGCGCGATGCCAAGCAGGTTCATCAGCTGTCCAGCTCGCTGAAGAACATTGCCGGTCGTGCCGGCCGGCCCAATATGCTTGTCGCGATTGATCAGGAAGGCGGCATGGTGGCCCGCATTGTGAACGGG
Source organism: Paenibacillus sp. JDR-2 (assembly GCF_000023585.1). NCBI lineage: Bacteria > Bacillati > Bacillota > Bacilli > Caryophanales > Paenibacillaceae > Paenibacillus > Paenibacillus sp. JDR-2. The sequence goes on from NC_012914.1 coordinate 1,746,854, forward strand.
GTCACGCTGATGCCCGGCAATATGGCGCTTGGAGCAACGGGTTCGGCTGAGGGAGCGGGCGAGACAGCCCGCGTATGCGGCGAGGAGCTTCGCTTGCTAGGCGTTACGATGAACTATGCGCCATGTCTCGACGTTAATAATAACCCGGATAATCCGGTTATTAATGTCCGTTCCTATGGCGACCGGGCGCAAATTGTCAGTGAGCTGGGGAAAGCTGCCCTGCTGGGCTATCAGGCGTCAAAGGTAGCGGCAACGGTAAAACATTTCCCGGGCCACGGCGATACCTCGGTAGACTCCCATCATGATTTGCCGGTGCTGCCTCATAGCCGGGAGCGGCTGGATGCAATCGAGCTGGCACCGTTCCGTGCGGCAATTGCGGCTGGAACGGCGGCTATTATGACGGCGCATGTCTGCCTGCCGGCGCTCGACCCATCAGGGAAGCCTTCGACTTTGTCTCAGCCGGTTTTAACCGGTCTGCTGCGTGAAGAACTAGGCTACAATGGGGTTATCGTCACCGATTGTCTCGAGATGGATGCCATCGATAGATTTTACGGTCCGGCGAATGGCGCGGTACAGGCCATTCAAGCCGGAGCGGACATGATTCTCGTCAGCCATACGTATGAAAAGCAGGTGGCTGCGCTTGAAGCCGTGGTGGCTGCGGTCGAGAACGGCGAGTTGTCCGAGGAGCGGATTAACGAATCGCTCGCCAGAGTAATGCAGCTGAAACAAGATTATGAGATCGAAATGCCTCTTGCGGCTTGGGAGGAGGTTGAGCCAAAGCTTGCAACCTCCGGCAACCAAGCGGTTGCACGGAAGTGGAGCGAAGCCTCTGCTACTCTAGTAAAAAATGAAGGCGCGCTGCTTCCGCTGCGCCGGGAAGCCCGTACTCTCGTGTTGTGGCCGGATATCAAACCGGTATCCGTTGCGGATGAGATGTTATCGGGAGACGGTACGCTTGGCGATTGTCTGAAAGTTCGGCTTGATCAGGTTGAGGAGCGTTTGATGAGAGGCGAAAATCCTCTTGCGGATCTGGATGCATTCGAGCAGATTGTTGTGGTTACTTACGATGCGACAAAACATCCGATTGAGCGCGAGATCGCCGAGCAAGTCATAAGGCTGGCAGGCGACCGCACGGTTGCAGTGTCTGTCCGCAACCCGCTTGATCTGAAGGTATATCCGGATGCGAAAGCCTATCTGGCCGTATACGAATGCCGTCCGCTTGCTCTGGAATCAGCCGCCAAGGTATTAACCGGCGAGTTGAAGCCAACCGGCTCGCTGCCGCTTGAGCTATCTGCGCAGTACCCGTTTGGATGGAATGTACCGCTGTAAATAGAGAACCGCCTCTGATGGTCATGATTGACCTTCGGAGGCGGTTTTTTTATGCAGGTTATGCTATATGAAACTCAATCCGAATCTTTTATTCCCTTTGCTAGCTAAAATCACTATGTAGTCCAACCTCTTGTAATCTCTTTACATCGAATTATCGATCTGCTAGTATAACTAATTGTTAACCTAACTTATTCTATTTAGGTTAACAATTAAAATGCGGATGGTGAACATTATGCTAACGGATTACGAACGACTTGCTAATCTCAATAAGGATTATTTGTGGAATCCTTTCACTCAGATGAAAGATTATATATCTTCTGACCCTCTTATCATTGAACGCGGTGAGGGAATTAAACTCTATGACGTGCAGGGACGCGCTTATTACGACGGTTTCTCATCTGTCTGGCTTAATGTACATGGCCATAATGTGCCGGAGTTAAATCAGGCGATTACGGATCAGTTAAGCCGTGTTGCTCATTCAACCTTACTCGGAATGGCGAATAGACCCGCAATTGAGCTTGCAGAGAAACTGGCGGGCATTGCGCCGAGTGGTTTAAATAAAATTTTCTACTCCGATTCAGGAGCAACCGGAGTTGAGATTGCAATTAAAATGGCGTTTCAGTACTGGAAAAATAGAGGGGTTAAAAGTAAAAAGACTTTCATTACAATGAATCAGGCTTACCACGGGGACACGATCGGGGCCGTGAGCGTCGGCGCGATTCCTCTCTATCACGAAGTTTTCCGCCCAATGTTATTCCCTTCGCGCATCATTCCCTATCCTAACGCTTACCGTCATGAAGGTGGCGGGAAGATGGCCTTGGATGCAACGCTAACCGCTCTTCGCGATCTGCTCGAAACGAGCGCGGAGGAGATTGCGGCACTTATCGTAGAGCCGATTGTTCAAGGTGCCAGCGGCATCATTACGATGCCGCCAAACTGTTTGCGCGAGATGGCAGCCTTATGTCGGAAGCATGACGTGCTCCTGATAGCCGACGAGGTAGCAACCGGTTTCGGCCGGACAGGTGCTATGTTTGCCTGCGATATCGAAGAGGTTAGTCCGGATTTGATGGTTGTCGGAAAAGGACTTACCGGAGGCTATTTGCCCGTGGCAGCGACGCTGGCAACGGATGAAGTATACCAAGCCTTTTACGCCGATTACGAAGAACAAAAGACTTTTTTCCATGGGCATTCCTTTACGGGTAACCCGCTTGGTTGTGCAGTTGCTTTGGCAAGCTTAAAGCTCATGGAAGAGCGCAAGATGATTGAAGGGGTAGGGGCAAAGGCAACATTCGTCGAGCAAAAACTCTCAAAGCTAAAGGACCGGCCGCATGTTGGAGATATTCGGCAACAGGGACTAATGGTAGGTATTGAACTCGTCCGAAATAAGGCTTCGCGCGAGCCTTACGAGTGGGCAGAACGGATAGGCGTTCGCGCAACTCAGCGAGCCAGGGAGCTTGGGATGCTGACAAGGCCGCTTGGCAATGTGATGGTCTTTATACCTCCGCTTGCCAGTACGGAAACCGAACTTGATGCTATGACGGATATTTTGGCGAAGTCCATTATTGACGTTACCGAAGGCGGTTAAGCGGAATGAACAAGTCTATTGCGCAAACAAACCTGTCTGGGCTATTCGTGACTGGTACGGATACCGGGGTTGGAAAAACAATAGTGGCAGCAGCTATTGCCGCTTCGCTTCGTGCCGAAGGGTTAAACGTAGGCGTATGGAAGCCCGTCCAATCAGGCGAAAAGATCGGCAGCGGACTGACCGATGCCGAAAGACTTTTGCATCTTGCGGGGATAGAGGACCGACCTGAGGTCGTTGCCCCTTTTACATTCGAAGCCCCGGTAACTCCGATGCTCGCTGCCAAACAGTCCGGAGTAACGCTAACCTTAAGTGAGCTTATTACTGCGGGAGAACCACTCATTGATCGTTACCAGGCTTTAATCGTGGAAGGCGCCGGTGGCGTCGCCGTACCGTTGACCGAAGACGCCTTTGTGGCGGATTTCATTTATCAACTTCGGTTGCCCGCGTTGATCGTTGCCAGATCGGGACTTGGTACGATTAATCACACGCTTTTAACCGCTTCTTACCTTAAGCAATTCGGAGTCCGCATCATTGGCGTCATTATGAATGACATTGATAATGCAGAGAAGATTAGCGATCCGAGCATTGCGAATAACGCTGAGCTAATCGAAAGATACAGCGGACTTAAGGTCTTGGGCAGATTGCCTCACTTGCCTAACGAAGTGGATTCGGAAACGTTGATACCTATTTTTCGAAAAAGAATAGATCTCGCACCAATCAGAGAAGCATTAGCAGTTCAAACAATGGGAGGATGATTGAGATGGACAGCAATATGGCAACTGCAAAATGGCAATTCCTTGCCGCTAAAGCATTGAACGGTGGATGTTTGACGTTAGAGGAGGGGCTCTCGGTACTTGAAGCCGACAATGATGAAGTGCTTCTAATCATGAATGCCGCATTCACGGTGAGAAAATATTTCTACGGCAAAAAAGTAAAGCTGAACATGATTATTAACGCTAAAAGCGGACTTTGCCCCGAGGACTGCGGCTATTGCTCGCAATCAATCGTTTCGACGGCGCCGATCCGAAAATACACGATGCTCGATAAAGAAACGCTGCTTGCCGGTGCACGAGAAGCATTGGCTCGAAAGGCCGGGACCTATTGCATAGTAGCAGCCGGGAAAGGACCCACGGATAAAGAGCTTAATCAAGTCGTTGACGCCGTTAAAGAAATTCGGGAGACGATGCCGCTGAAAATTTGCGCATGCCTCGGCATTCTTAAGGATGAACAAGCGAAACGTCTTGCCGAGGCGGGGGTACATCGTTACAACCACAATCTGAATACGAGTAAAGCCAATTACCCTTCCATCACGACGACCCATACTTATGATCAACGCGTTGAAACCGTAGAGAAGGTAAAGATGCACGGCATGTCTCCTTGCTCCGGAGTTATTATCGGCATGGGCGAGACTGATCAAGAAATCGTTGAAATGGCTTTTGCGCTTCGCGAACTCAACGCGGATTCGATCCCGATTAATTTCTTAAACGCGATTCCGGGGACTCCTATGGAGCATGCGGACCGCACCTCATCGATGAAAGCTTTAAAGGTATTGGCTTTATTCCGATTGATTTGTCCATCTAAAGAAATTCGCGTAGCCGGCGGCCGCGAAGTAAATCTCCGAACCCTGCAGCCTTTGTCTCTATACGCTGCAAACTCCTTGTTCGTTGGCGATTATTTAACGACGGCGGGCCAAGAAGTGACGGCCGATCATCTTATCATTGAAGATTTGGGATTCGAAATCGAGTTAAACGCTCTGTAAGGCGGTGACACCATGAAATGGATGGAACAGGAACTCCGTTTATTATCAGTAGCTTCACTGGAGCGTTCTTTGCAGGATAGCAGTATCGACCTAGAATTTCCCGGTTACACGGTGCGGAGCGAACGTGCATTGCTTAATCTTTCTTCCAATAATTATCTTGGGCTCGCGGGCCATCCCGCCATCATCGAAGCGATGAGGGAAGCCTTGTTATCCGAAGGTGCCGGATCAGGGGCTTCACGTCTGGTAACTGGCAACCGTGCGCCTTACAGACGCTTGGAGCAAGCGCTGGCAGAGTGGCACGGCAGTGAAGCTGCACTCGTAATCGCGAACGGTTATATGGCTAACATTGGCGTAATTGGAGCGCTAGTTGGCCGCGGAGATGTGGTGTTTAGCGATCGTTTGAACCATGCAAGCATCGTTGACGGAGTTGTGCTCAGTCGTGCGCAGCATATTCGGTACCGTCATAATGACATGGAACACTTACGGACTTTATTGAGCAAGTACCGCGATTGCAGGCGGAAGTTGATTGTAACGGATGCGGTCTTTTCCATGGATGGCGATAAAGCTTGCCTCAGCGAACTCGCTCTACTAAAGCAAGAGTTTGGGGCAATGCTTATGGTGGACGAAGCGCATAGCGGGGGGATTTACGGAAGGCGGGGCGAGGGATTGTGCCATAATCTTGGACTGCAGGACCAAGTCGACATTCATATGGGGACGTTTAGCAAGTCATTTGGTGTTTACGGCGCTTATATTTGCGGCAGCCGTACATTAATTCGGTGGCTGGTTAATCACGCTAGACCGCTCATTTATTCAACGGCTTTGCCGCCTTCTCTCGTGGCCGGGATTTCCAAGGCTTTAGAGTTGGTCATTTCGGATCACTGGCGCCGGGAAAGATTGTTCGAAGCAACTCGAATATTCCGGTCTTCTCTTAGCCAATCCGGTTTCATAATCGGCGACGGCGACTCGCCAATCGTACCGTTGATCGTGGGAAATAATGAAGTTGCTTTGCGTTTTAGCCGCGAGCTTGAAACACAAGGGATTGCTGCGGTAGCGATTCGCCCTCCGACCGTTCCCGATGGTACAGCCCGCATTCGGTTTTCGTTATCGGCCGTACATTCGGACAAAGAACTGATGGATGCAGCCGATTGCATCCGCACTATCGGACATCGAATGGGGGTGCTGTGATGAATGAATTAGAGGGAAACGGTACTATCCTTTGGTTGACCGGCTGGAGCATGGCGGGTTCCGTATTCGACAGGCTTCGGGAAGCGTTGCCGGATTTTCATCATGCAGCCGTTGATTATAGTGAAGCAGAATCACAAAGGGAAATGATCCTTCTTGTCGAGATAGCCGCACAAAAAATAAAGCCGCCCTTGCTAATCGGAGGCTGGTCCCTTGGCGGTTTGTTGGCATTAAGACTCGCTGCCAAGGGATTAACGGACGGCCTGTTGCTATTTGCGGCAAACGCTCAATTTACTCGTCCCAAAGAGGAAGCCGATCGCGGATGGGCGGATGCCTACGTGAGGCAGATGGGCGCCGGACTTTTGAGAGACCGGGAATCGGTAGAAACAAAATTTCGACAAATGCTGTTTACAGAATTAGAACGCGAGATGAAGATTGATCAGAATCTCCCTCCTGGCGGTGTCTGGACGGTTCAGGCATTAAACGCCGGATTGCAGGTTTTACGCAAAGAGGAAGTCTTGTCTCGATTGAGCCATATTCGTTGTCCGATTTTTTTGGTTCATGGCACGGAAGATGAAATCTGCCCTTACGGAGCAGCATTGGAGCTTGCTTCATTAATTCCTCATGCCAGACTGGAGTCTATACCTGCTAGCGGTCATGTACCGTTTCTAGGAAGGGAAGAGGACATTGCAAAACGATTCAGGAGTTGGTGGAATGAACAATCCAAAGACGGCAATTCAGCGTCAATTTAACCGGAGTGCTGCGGGCTCCTATGACATTCATGCCGATGTACAGCGTACGATGGCAGCTGAGCTTGCAAAGTCGATCATTGAGCGGAATAGCAGAGGAAAGGCAACCGAACCAAAAATACTGGAAATCGGCTGCGGTACAGGTCAATTTACGGAGCTATTGTTGAACCAGTGGCCGCATGTTTCGATTACAGCGCTAGATCTAGCACCCGCAATGATCCATACAGCAGAACAACGATTTAAGTCTAGACAATCGGCAAACATACGGTTTCTTCAAGCCGATGTGGAGATATGGGCTGTCGAGGCCCCATCGGATTCCTTCGACCTCATTGTTTCCAACGCCTGCTTTCAATGGCTAAGTCATCCAAGGCAAACGATAAGTCACCTGAAGAGGTTCCTTCGAGAGGGAGGCTCCTTGGTATTCACGACATTCGGGCCGAATACGTTTCTAGAGCTACATCAAGCTTTTGCCGAAGTTTATCATGCTTATGGAATGGAGCCGCAGCGGCATGGATTATCCGTTCTGTCAACTAATCAATGGGAAGAAGTGCTTGCGGAGGCTGGGTTTTCTACTATTTACTGTCAGCAGGATACTCAGAAGGAGACGTATGCTTCCCCAAGAGATTTCCTTCGATCCATAAAATCAATGGGTGCAAGTCATTCTGAGGCGATCCCAATTGATGGGCTAAGCCCCCGCAAACTGTTCAATGAAATGTATAAGGTTTATGAGGAGAAGTTCAACATGAAGGATGGTATCGTTGCCACATACGAGTGGCTTTTGATTTATGCAGGATAGCCATTGGAATGGAACTCTGAGTTTAGTAATATTAATACTAATTATTATATTCGCGCTCATTAGCATCAGTAAATCACAAAAGCGGCAGCAGATCGGAGGATCTGCTGCCGCTTTTGTTAAAGAAAGGGAAATTTAAGTAAATTCAGCTCTACATAAGGGAATTTGCGTTGAATGTGCCAGTGCACAACTGGATAAAAAAGCTCTTTGTCATGTATTAACGCGTGATTGAAATATTCTACAAGAACGTTTTTGCTAACTGGGAACTTTAGTTTAAAACAATAATCGGCAACAGATCTATGATCCGCTGCCGGTTTATTGTTGAAGTAAGGACAGGGTAGTTCCAATATGTGGTATTATTGAACCGATCAATTTATTGTCAAAGTAATACATTGTTAGGGTAATGGACAAAGGAGACCGAAACAATGAAAAAGTACATCCTCTTCGATCATGATGGTGTTCTGGTTGATACGGAATTCTGGTATTACAAAGCGGGAGCACGCGCTCTGGCTGATATCGGGTTTACTTTGGATAAAGGTCAATACCTTCGCGATATGACCCAGTCATTGGGCACTTGGTCCCAAGCTAGGGCGGCAGGTATTGATGAGCAGATCATCAGCAAGCAGCGTGAGGTGCGCAACTTCTATTATCAGGAATATCTAAGAACAGAAGCTATAGAGATCGAAGGTGTAGTTGAAACTCTAGCCGAGCTGTCAAAGTACGTTCGCATGGCGATCGTGACGACTGCAAAACGTGTGGATTTTCAACTTATTCATGAAAAGCGTCAGATTAGACAATTCATGGAATTCGTCCTTGTTCGTGAAGACTATGGGCGCACCAAGCCGCACCCGGAACCATACTTGACTGGTTTAGAGCGTTTCGGTGCTACCAAAGAAGAGACCCTGGTTGTAGAGGATTCAAACAGAGGATTGAACTCAGCCGTGGCGGCTGGTATCGACTGTGCTATTGTACATAATGACTTCACAAAAACACATGACTTCACAAAAGCCAGCTATCGAATCAAGACTCTGATTGAACTAAAGGATATTATCTTCAATTGATAATAACCCAAGGAGCTTAAGTTAACGAGGAACGTTAGTTAAGAACAACAAGATGGCAGCTGACAGATGATCAGCTGCCATTTTTGTTGTAGTAAGGGCAGTTTAACGTAATGGAAACTATTTTTGCTGGTTGACGCAATTTTTATCCAAAGAGCTTTTTCATCGTGTATTCAGCTAGATATTAATTCTAAGTCGTAATTCCTCCATCATGGCCTCAGCTTCCTGCGGATCTTCAGTCAGCAGCTTCCTGTACGTCAGCATCCAATTCAGCGTTACAAGCATATGATCGTATTCGTCCTTCTTACGCTCGATCTCATTGATCTTCTGAAGAATCCATTCTATTACTTCTTGGTTCGTGCGTGCGTTCGTATCGTAATCCTGCAAAATCGTCTTCAGTTCAGCTAATGAGCAGCCGATGCCTTGAAATTTCTTAATCAGCTTTAACCGCCCAATTGCTTCGTCTGAGTAGTTGCGATAATTATTCTTCTCTCGCTGAATATGCCTGCTGTCAAGCAAACCTTCCTTCTCATAAAAACGAATGGTGTGGGGGGTTAGACCCATCAAGTCTGCTAATTCTTGAATTTTCATATGAATTCATACCTCCAAACGCTTGCTTTAGAGTTTACTTTATAGTTTAGACTGGGGTCATATCTTAGTCAAATGGGACTAAGGAGCAGATCTGGAGCAAGGACATTATTTCACAAAATAAGGGAGCGAAAGAGTATGAATACATTTGTAATTACGGGGGGGAATAGCGGTGTTGGCCTGCAGTCGGCTAAAGATCTTATTGACGCAGGCAATCGCGTAATTATTTTGGGGCGTGATAAACAAAAAGGTGAGAAAGCAATGGCATCTTTTGGCGATGCGCGCAATCGAGCGGTTTTTCTCTCGGTGGATCTCGCGACTCACGATGGAGTCAGAGATGCGGCACGAAAGATCAGTGAAATAACCGACAAGATCGACGGATTGTTACACTCGGCGGGCATTTTTGATCCGAGAGACATCAGAACAAAGGACGGTCTCCCGCTTTTTTTCGCTTTGGCTTACTTTAGCCGTTATCACCTAACTCAGCTCCTGCTGCCAAAACTTCTTAAGGCAGACCATCCTCGGGTAATAATGATGGTGGGCACAGTGAATAAGGTTCCCAAATTCGACATCAAGAAATTCCAATCCTTCGAAAAATTCAATTTCTGGACGATGACGCTTCCGATCGTTGGCGCATGCATGTATTATGCAAACTATCTTACCAAGACTCATCCTAAGATTTTCGCGGGATGTACAACCCCTGGAGTTGCTCGAACGGAAATCTTTAAAAATGCGCCATGGTATTTCAGAGCCTGCGTCGCAGTGGCACGACCTTTTCTCAACTCCGTCGAATTGGCGGCTCGCAACCCTGTTCAGGCACTCCTGGAGGGCAAAGGGACATCGGCTTACATGTGGAACAAGCCTGGTAATTTTCAACGCAAGTTTGCCATCGAAGTGAATAAAGAGGATCAAAGGGCTCTTATTGATATTTCGCACAAACTCACCGGAGCATGAGATCTATATGGTACTTTGTGAAGATAAAAAAATGCAAATTATTAAAAAACTAATTGTAAGGAACAAATAATCCGTACTTTCTGAGTCTCTTTTTGGAGGGATCATTATCATTGAAAAATTCAAAATCAACATTTTTGGTATTTGGTGCAACCGGTAGAACTGGCCAACACTTTGTTTCCATAGCGCTTAAAGAGGGTCATAAAGTAAAAGCCTTAGTTAGAAATCCAGAAAAAGTTAAAATGCAAAATATAAATTTAGAGCTAATCAAAGGTTCCGTAACAAATTGTGGAAATATTGACGAATTATTAGATGGAGTCGACTTAGTAATCTGTATGATTGGAAATGCTCAGGAACAAAATAAGGCGCCAATCAATACTATCTTTATTAAGAAGCTTATCCCAGCTATGCGGCGACAAGGTGTAAAACGTTTCTTATATCAGGCCGGAGGACTCACTCGACGATATAAAGAAAGACTCCCTTTTGTGACTTGGATTCTTAGGAATACTGTAGCTAGATATAACGGTCTTCTCGGTCAGCATAAAGATAATGAAACTGTAATTGAATATTTAGTTGAAGAAGCACAAGATGTGGATTGGATTGTGCATAGGGCAGGCATAATCTCAAATGGTCCTTCGAAAGGAATATTGAAAAGAGATCGAACAAAGTTTAGTCTTGCAAACCATGTAGATATTGCTAAATATAACTTTCAGGTCATTAATGATGATTCTGCAATTCATACTTACGATTTGAGCTACTACAAAAAATAAACTGAAGTCCAACAGGGTACCAGTGCCTATATTCAAAGTTATGGCAAGAAGCCCGAAGTAGAGCAGTCGTAATATTGCCCAAGGAAGGTTCTTAAGAGAGAAGTTTTAAATTAATTCATTGCGGAGAACGATAGTTCAACAATACGACAGCAGCCGGCGCATTACGTCCGGTTGCTTTTTTTTTTGTTGAACGGGCAGGATATTTTAAGATCACTCGCGGTGATCCGTATCATATCCGTATCATAGATAAAGGCAAGTTTTTTGGAGATGACAAGCACTCTTAAAAGACCCTTGAAAAAGGGTCTTCATGCCGAGCAACGATTTTATCGTTGAATCGCATAATGCAGTTGGACGATACCACCGCCGAGGGGCTGACAGTTCAGCAGCTCCACATGCTTATATAAGTAGTTATCTTTGTCGATTAGAAGATTCAACCCCTTGCCTTCCATCACGGGCGCCACATTGAAAATCACTTCGTCTACAAGATTTTGGTTGAGGAATGAATTGTGAATTTCCGCGCCACCGCTAATGAGAGCGGTTTGATGGCCTTTTTGCCGCAGGTGGTTCAAGGCTTCCTCTGGCGATCTTACAACCGTTACGCCCGGGATATCCGAGGCGCTCTTAGAAATGATGACGATGTCGACTTCGCCAAAGGGACCTGGACCACCGTTGCCGCGCATACCTTCGAAAGTGCGGCGCCCGACAATGAAATTTCCCGCAGCTTTAGCGTGTGTCGCGAAGTCGTGCAACGCTTCTATCTTCGGTGGGTTATCTGGACCGGATTGCGCATAATTGCCATTGGCTGATAAGGTTGCCCATAAAATTGTTTTCATAGTAAAACTCCTCCTCTTACTCTCTTCCGTATTCTTCGAATTGCTGCAACTACCCGGTCCGGACGATCCTCTTGCACGTAGTGCGAGGCATCTTCCAGAATCTCGGTTTCGTTTAACGGCAAATATCTTTGCCATTTGGCCATCTGTTCGATCGGGAAGCCTGCGCTGTCTTTCGTTCCCCACAATATTTGAGCAGGCAAATCGGATAAATTCGACAACTTCGATTCAATGTCGGTAAGCCACTTTCGTGCCTTGCGGATCTGTCTTGGAAATACCCATGTCGGTATTCTGGACTTCGGAGTCGGGAACGGGTCGGTATAAGCTTTTCTCAAGCTATCCGTGACTTTCTCGGCATGGTGTATTCCGTGCGGAACAATGATTTTGGCGAAGAAGTTGCGCCGTGTTTGAAGCCAGCGACCGATTGGCCAACCTCCCATGGCGAGTGAAAACAATTTCATCGGCATAATTTCAGCAGGCCAGGCCCAAGTATTCATCACGACAATGCCGCGCAAGTTATTCCGATGCCGTACCGCGTAGTTCAGCCCGATCGGGCCTCCCCAATCCTGAACGACTACAATCATATCTTTCAGATCCAAATGGTTAATCAGATCTTGAATGGCTGCCGATTGCTCTTGCGGTGTAAAGCGGTAACCTGTAGGCGCCTTCGACATGCCGAATCCGGGGTAATCCGGAGCGACGAGTCGGAAATCCTCGCGAAGCTCTTTGATGACGTTCCGATAAAGATAAGACCATGTGGGGTTTCCGTGGAGGAGAAGAACCGTTGGTCCTTGCCCTTCATCGAGGTAATGAATATAACCGTCACGGTAAGGCAGCCAGCGATCAGTGAACGGGTACTCCATCGGATCCAATTCAAAGGGTCTATTCATGATGTGTCCTCCCTTCTTGAAAATAGAATATTTTTCCTCCCTCTTGGTTTACATCATAATTGCACCATGGTACTTTTGAAAAGTAGTTACATTTAAGTGCAATAGTTTCAAAAAATGAACTAAGGAGAGAAAGCCGATGATGGATCAATCCTGTCCAGGTGTCGTTGAACCGATCCTTGAGATTCTGGATGGAAAATGGACGCTTCTTCTCTTGTTCGAGCTAATTAACGGGACCCGACGGTTTGGGGAACTACGTCGTAAGCTGCAACCCATAAGTCCGAAAACGCTGACAGACCGTTTGCGGCTGTTAGAGGAGAAGGGACTCGTCACTCGTACGCTTTATCCTGGCGTACCGCTGCATGTCGAATATGAACTTACAGAGAGCGGGAAAGCTTTGCAGCCGATTTTTGCCGCGATGTGGTCGTGGACTCAGGAGCATGGGACCCTGCTCCGGGAGAATAGGAACGAAAGCGGCTAAGGAGCAGAAAAGGCGCTGTGATTTAAGGCCATCCGCTGAAGGATGGCCTTAAATCTTGCCGTTACAGACAGCGCGGTGTTCTCAACTAAAAATCCTCCCGTCCGGTATGCATGACTAAACGAACGGGAAACTATAGTTCAACTAATAAAGCTGCAGCAGATGGAAGGATCAGCTGCGGCTTTTGTTGAAATAAAGGGCAGGTTAATTGAATTTCTTGAACATACTACAGGTATGGGAACGAAAAAAAATAATAAGTATGATTTTCAAGATTCAAGAAACGCTACAGTTTCTTTTGTTTACAAAACCTAGCATCATTCAATTTGGATAAAAACTAGAATTGCAGCGTTCGCAAAATTCGTGAAAGCAAGTACGACCAAAGAAAAAGAGGTCAACCCAGTACATTCTGGTGACCTCAAATACGATTCGTTAGGTTGATGACGTTCTATTCGTCAGCGCTAAGTGACAACAAGTGCTTCAGATTGTCATCGATGAATTGATTATCGGAACTGTTGATACCGCGGCCGGCAAAGTGACCCCAGATTGACTGGATCGGGTTAAGACTAGCTTTAGGGATACGCGCAGCTTCATATGCATTATCGTCCGCTGTGCAGAAGAGATCGGTACTTCCCGGCATAATGCAAGCAAATGCCTTTATGCTTTTAAGTGCCTTATCAAAATCTCCGTTATAGGAAGAGTTGGCACTAATGTCTGCATGCTGGCCTGTCCATAACATGGCTAGGACGTTATGTGGATCCATATTCATAAAGCTATTTTCCCAGACACCAGCTACAAAATCCTCCAATGTGTCAAATCCCATCTCACGATAAAGCTCCTCTCGATAAAACGCATGTGATAATCCCCATCCCGCATACACCCGACCAACGGCGCGCATGTCTGCAGAAGTCAACTGGTTTAGTTTACTTGAGTCGAAGCCGACTGCAGATAGTAGTGAGGATTTTACACCTTCCAGCACTACATATGTGTGAGGCCAAGGTTTGGCGATACCTCCGAAAGGTGCAATCCGTTCGACTATCTCCGGGTAACTTGCCCCCCATTGAAATGCCTGAATGCCGCCCATGGACCATCCGACGACGAGAGCAATCTTCTGGATCCCGAATTTTTCGGTCAGTAGTTGATGCTGGAATCGTACGTTGTCATAGATAGTTACCTGTGGAAAGTTAGCCCGCTCGAATGGATGCGGCGTGTTGCTGGGAGAGGATGAAAGTCCATTCCCCAGCAAATTTGGAATGATAATAAAATATTTCTCTGGATCAAGTGCCATTCCGCTGCCAATGAGCCATTCATTCTGAACATGCTGATCTCCAAATGCCGTTGGATAGACAATCACATTATCTTTCTGTTCATTTAATTTTCCGTATGTTTTATAAGCAAGAAAAGCATTGGGTAACGTCACTCCTGATTGTAAAAGTACATCACCCAAATTAAAAATTTCATAATCCATCGTATGGTCGCTCCCTTCAAAATGAAAAACCACATGTTCACTGTGATCTCTTGTACTCAGTATAGAGTCGTGATACTCTCAATAAAAGTGAATAGAATTCAAGATAGCATTCAATATAATTGAAAGAAGAAAGAGGGGACTCCGATGGAATTGCGCCAACTGAATACGTTTTGCACGGTTGCTACAACATTGAATTTCACGCGGGCAGCAGAGGCGCTGAGCTATGTTCCTTCCAACGTCACCATGCAAATTAAAGCATTGGAAGAGGAGCTGGGTGTCCGCCTCTTTGATCGGTTGGGCAAGCAACTCGCGCTCACAACTGCGGGCAAACGCTTTTTAACGCATGCCCAAGGAGTTCTTGAAAAATTGGACGAAGCTCGCAGTGTTGTCCATGATAATGCACAACTAAGTGGGACTCTAACGATAAGTGCGAATGAAGTTATTTGCTCCTACCGGCTTCCTCCTGTCTTCCAACGGTTTCGTTCGCAACATCCCGGTGTTCGCCTGATCTTTCGCTCAGTTCCGAATCAAGAGCTTAAGCAAACGTTATTCGAGGGAACGACGGATATCGTTTATATGCTGGATGAACCTATTTGCTCAAGTGGACTTGTCGTGGAACCGCTCGTAGAAGAGAATTTCCGTTTGTTGGCTGCTCCAGATCATCCACTTGCTAAGCGAACTGTGCTAAAGTTGGAAGATTTTCATGAAGAAGTGTTTTTGACCAATGAAAAAGGTTGTCCATATCGAACGATGTTTGACCGATCTTTTGAGAAAGAAGGCATTGATAGCATTACGTATCTGGAGTTTCAAAGTGCTGAAGCAATTAAAAAATGTGCAATTTCTGGAATCGGTATTGCCTTTCTTCCTGAGATCGTCGTGGAAGCTGAAGTTGAACGCGGAGAACTTGTTGTCCTTCCATGGCAAATTCCGGATTTGCAGGTGTACACACAGATGTTGCGGCACAAAGACAAGTGGCTTTCCCCAATTATGTTATCTTTCATAGAAGCAACAAGGAATGTTTTTCATTTACAGAATGAGAATATAACCGAATAGCAATATCCAACCTATCATGTCTATTTTATACGCGTAAAAAAAAATAAGTTGAACCAAACAAATACTTGGGTTGCGACCGATCTGCTGTCAAACTTAATTTTAAGTGATCTCATATTCGATATAGAATCTGGATTTATTTTAATGCGGCATAAACCAATCTCGTAAACGGGGAGGGGTAAAATCCATAGAGTAAGCAGCTGCCGCAGTTCTTTTGCGCCAGCTGCTTTTTTATTGTTAATACTTTGTCCCCTTTCGAATAGGTATAAATATGTATCTATTATGAGGGGTGAGCGCATGTATTCAGCTGAAATCAGCCGTTCGAATCCATCGTGTATCTTGTTTATTATCGACCAATCCGGGTCGATGTCTGATCCGTTCGGGGCAAGCACGAAGTCCGAGAGCGTTTCGGACGCCATTAACCGGTTATTGCAAAATCTCGTTATCAAGTGCGCGAAGTCGGAAGGAATACGTGATTACTATCATGTCGGCGTAATTGGCTACGGCGCCGGTGTCGGTCCTGCGTTCGGAGGCGTTTTAGCGGGGAAAGAAGTGGTGCCGATTAGCGAAATTGCGGATAACCCGTCAAAGCTGGATAAGCGGTTGAAAAAAGTGCCGGATGGAGCAGGAGGACTGGTTGATCAACTCGTTAAGTTTCCGGTCTGGTTCGAGCCCGTAGCAAACGGAGGCACGCCGATGTGCGAAGCGATGAGAACGGCTCAAACCGTTCTGACTCAATGGATCAGTGAGTACACGCATTGTTTTCCGCCGGTTGTTATTCATATCACGGATGGGGAATCGACAGACGGCGATCCGACACTTGAAATGGAACAATTGAGAGCACTCTCGACCGATGACGGAAATGTACTGCTGTTCAACCTGCACATTTCCGATAGTCCAAGCGCGGTGGAGCTCCGTTTTCCGGAAACCGCGGATGCGCTGCCCGACGCGTATTCCAGGATGCTTTACGAAGGCTCAAGTTCCCTAACGCCTTTTATGATCCGAGTCGCCAATCAGGAATACGACTTGAATCTTTCTGACGGAGCGAGAGGTTTTGTGCTTAATGCGGATTTAACTCTCGTGATCCAGGCGCTTGATATCGGAACGCGTCCTGCCAATTTGCGATAGAGCTTCAGCTATGCGAATCGAAAGCGAATGTTTTTTATTGCCGAAGGCAGGAAATCGCACCGATGAATACGAGGATGCCTCCCATAGCAGCACGCATGTTCACAAGGAGACGACATGTTGCAGATTCGCTATAGCCGATGGGGCTAGTGAGTCCTCCTATGCTGAACTGTGGGCGAGATTGCTCGTAAAGGGTTATTGCCTTGGCAGATGGGGAGATAGGCAGATCCATAGATCAGTCTCTCCCTTATCGAAAGCCTGGCAGAAAAAAATAAGCGGCAAAAGTCTCCCCTGGTATGCGCAAGAGAAGCTCAGCAGCGGGGCGTTTTCCACATTGGCGGGGATCACGTTCCGATTTCCGATGGATGCCGAGTCCCCGGCATTTGACGCGATCGCGGTCGGCGACAGCTGTATTTTTCATGTTAGAGGGGATACGATGATCGCTTCCTTTCCTTTAAGCACAGCCGGTGATTTTGAGCGACGACCGGTTCTTATCTCGAGTAACGCGGTCAATAACGTCCAGCTTGATGCGTTTGTTCGCAGATGGAGCGGTACCGCCGAAGCGGGAGACGAGTTCTGGTTGATGACCGATGCCCTAGCCTGTTGGCTGTTGACTCGTTACAAGGAAGATAGCGGCGTAATAGGGATCATACAAAAGCTAGCTGGCGAGCATGACTTTAACCATCTCGTGCATGAAGAAAGACGGCGGCCTCATCGTGAAGGCTATTACTATCTTAGGAATGATGATGTTACGTTCATTCGTCTAAAACTGGTTAAAGGGAAGTGAGGCTATTGTTCTGGCCCACTCCGCAGGACTATAGGGAAGCCATCCAAAATCCGCGTATCTGCTTCAAGGACCCGGATCTGCAGGCCGGGCTTCCTGAATTGGATAAGCTCGGCCTCCCCCGTCCGATATCGGGAAGCTTCGCCAGCGTATACAAACTGAATTGTGGCGAGAGAGAGTGGGCGGTCAGGTGTTTCACTAACAATGTGAAGGATCAGAAGATCCGTTACGATGCCATCAGCTTGCATTTACGCTCCAATCCGCTTCCTTATCTCGTCCCATTCGAATATCTTTCCGAAGGCATCAACGTTAACGGTCAGTGGTTTCCGATCGTGAAAATGCAGTGGGTGGAAGGAGAATCGCTGCTCGACTACATGGGCCGAAATTTGCATCATGCCGACCTGCTGCAAGAACTCTCCGATAAATGGATAATAATGAACCGCGAGCTGTGCTCGGCCAATATTGGGCATGGCGACCTGCAGCACGGAAATATATTGATCCACAATAATGAAATCATTCTGATCGATTACGACGGGATGTATGTCCCCGCTTTAAACGGCATGCCAAGCAATGAGCTCGGTCATCGAAACTATCAACACCCGGGAAGGAATGAAGGACATTTCGGACCCTATATCGATCGCTTTTCGGCATGGGTAGTTTGGATATCGATCGCAGCTGTTCGTTCCGATCCCTCATTATGGCTTTCGCTTGAAGCGGGTGAGGCAGAGGAAAGCCTTCTATTTCGACGGAATGACTTTGTTAATCCGGATGCATCACGGGCGTTCGAATTACTGACGATGGTCGAAGAAGAAGCGGTACGAAAGTCGGCAAACGCCCTTCGCGCATTCGCGGCAATGGAAATGACGGAAGTGCCTAGACTCCCCGATCCCAATTCTGAGGGGAAGGAAATACAGCCTTCAAGCCTCCATAGCTCGGCCATCTCTAAAAATACGGCATTTAGAACTTCGCTAATCGTCTTGTATGATCGGGTCTTGAAGCGGAAGCCAAGGAAGGTTGCCGCCGTATCGCCGCCAGAAACTTCGTATTCCGGCGGCACGTCATGGGTCTTGGACCATATTACGTTGGAATCGGCGCCGCACCAGAAGAGATCAACGTATTTGATTTTGCAGGAAAGCTTCGTTTCCTACCTGATTTTACTCGCAGCAGCGATAGCCGCGGTTACTTTGTACAGCAGTGCCCCGGTCGCAGCGCTATTCTTCTGTTCGATTATAGGTTTTGGAACGGAGATGGCCTTTTTAAGCTGGCGTTATGGGAAGGTTCCTGCCGTCCGGGAAAAGAGAGCCGCGTTCGAAAACATCAAAAGGCTGGAGCTTGTCCTGGCCGAATCGAGAAGCGAATTGAACGAATTAAACGATAGCAAGCAAAAATTCAGTCAGATTGAAGAGGATTTGATATACGATTGCGTACAAAGGCTCGAGGATGCGACTTATCGGGAAAGGCATGCAAAGGAAGCGGTGGAGAAGGAGCTTCATATTCATTTAAACGGATTATTTGGCGAAAGACGGAACATTGACCATGAGGAAAAAACGGAGCTGTCCGGCAAATTGGCCTCGTTCCAAAAAACATGGCTGGAAGAGCAAATAATCAAACATAAGATAAGTCAGGAAAAAATTCCGGAGATCGACGATGAAATGAAACGCCTTTTAAGAACGAACGGAATTCGAACGCCGGCCGATTTTATGGACATTACGATCAATCAGTCCTATGGCCGCAAACAAATCGATAGGGCATATTTGATCTTGAAAAACGGCGGCTCGGTTCATGTAGGCATGAGCCGATCTCAAGCGAAGGCGCTGGTCGACTGGAAAAGAAAAATCGAACGCAAGTATCGAACTAAAATTCCCGTTGTCCTTCCTCACAGTGAAATCTCTGCCACAGCGTTAAAGTATAAGGATCGAAAGTCAAAATTAACCGATGCGGAACAAACGTATAAAAATGAAGCACAGGAAAGGCTAAATGTGATCATGCAGGCCCATCATCCTGAGCGGGATTCCTTGACGAGTGAATTGGAGAGTGCCAGAATCCGGCTTGAGAACGAGCTTCATCACTTTAATAGGCAGATCGATGAACGAAGTAAACGCCATTCAGACAAACTGGAGGAATATCGCGATCTAAACAAACGAATGGCATCGTACATGGATGTTCATTTTTTAAGGTACGTAAAGCAAGTATTCCTGTTTCGAGGGTAAACGACCATCATCCCTGGGATAGCATCCCCTTCCGGTAGCCGGGAGGGGATTTTTATAGTGGTTTAAGGCCAATTGTCTTCATATTGATGTCGTAATCTCACAGTATCCTGGAGTAACTAAGTAAATAATTTTTCACTTCTTATTCCGTAAATTCTCTAATGCTATAATGAATTGAATCATATGTTATATCAAATATTCATATTTCACACTTAGAGGTGATAGTCATGGAATACCGTGTACTAGGACGATCCGGTTTGAAGGTAAGCGAGATAAGCTTGGGCTGTTGGGCGATTGGCGGACCATCGTGGCGGGACGGTGAACCCGTCGGCTGGTCGGGCAACGATGACAACGAGTCTCTTGCGGGCTTGCGCAGAGCGCATGAGCTTGGCATTAACCATTTGGATACAGCGGATGTATACGGCGACGGTCATTCGGAGCGGGTAATCGGACAGTTTCTGAAGGATGTTCCTCGTGACTCCGTGATTGTAGCCTCCAAGGTAGGATGGTTCAGAGGAACCGCTCCTAACGCGATGCAGCCGGTACATATCCGCCATCAGCTGGAGCAGACTCTTGCGAATCTCGGAACGGATCATATTGATCTCTATTATTTCCATAATACGAACTTTGGCCCGGGCGACCGCTATCTGGAGGAAGCAGCCGACACGATGCGAGAGCTTCAGAAGGAAGGCAAGGTCCGCGTGATTGGCCAATCAGCTTACGGCTATGCCGATTTTATGCGGGTATGTCCGGTCACTCGTCCGGATGTGCTGCAGTTCCATTACAACGCCTTTGGCAATGAGTTTGATCGGGAAAGCACCAATCTGTTCCGCTGGGCGGAAGAGCAAAACCTCGGCATGGTCCTGTTCGGACCGCTTGCCCAAGGCTTGCTGCTGGATAAATTCGATCCGGAGCATCCTCCTAAGTTTGGAGAAGGGGATATCCGTTCAACAAACCAATCTTATTCGAAGGAACGCTTGCTCGAGATCCGCAGACAGCTTCAGCCTCTTAAAGAGCATTTCGGAGATAACACGCAGGATCTGGTCAGAGCAGCTATTCAATATGCCCTGGCACAATCTCCAAATGCATGCGTCATTCCCGGCTTCAAAAATATCCGCCAAGTGGAATCCAACGCGAAGGCGGCGGGAGAGCCGCTGACAACGCAGGAAGTAGAGCTTATCCAGCAAGCCCTTGGCAGAAAATAAGCAACAAAATAAAGCTCCCTCTAATGCCAGCGTGAGCTGGAAGCGAAGGAGCTTTGTTTTTTAACGGAAATCAAATCCATTGCCTAGGGCCAATGGTATGGAATAGAGTTTTACGGTTTGGATCTAACGCATGGAGAATTCGGTTGCTGGTAAAATCGCTGATTGGCCGCGGGAGATTACGGGGATCGCAATAGCGGCATTCGAGTATTTCCGGAGAGCTTGGTACGGGATGCTGATCTCCAACGATATCCGCCAAAAAGACAAAGTGGTGCATATCATATGCCGGGTCATAGTAGATCCCCGTTAACGCGCCAATCTCGACAGACAGCGCGGTCTCCTCGACCACTTCTCTTGCGGCGGTCTGCTGTGCGGATTCGTTAGCTTCCGATTTGCCTCCCGGCAAATCCCAATTATTCTTGCCATAACTATGCTTGACCAGCAACACCTTGCCTTCGGTATTTGTAATAATCGCTGCCGCGCCCATTAGCTTGTCCGACAAACCTATTCCCCCTTGATAGTTAAAGTATAATCTCTATTCATTTAACGCCAATAACTGGAATTAGGTTGCGAGGAAGAGGCAGTCGGAAAATGATTTTAATAGAACTAGGAGGAAAAGATGATGAAGGAAACGGCTTGGAAGGCTCAATGGATTTGGGGAGGGGAAGAGGAAAGCCCGCGCAACGAATGGCGCTGCTTCCGTTCGACGTTTGACGTGACTACAGCTGGAGCCGCCGATGCAAAGCTGCGAATTAGCGCGGATTCCAGATACGTCGCTTATGTGAACGGGGTGCAAATCGGCAGAGGTCCGGTCCGTTCTTGGCCGGAGGAGCAATTTTACGATACTTATTCCATCGGTCATTTACTTCAGCCCGGCGACAGGAATACGATTGCCGTTCTTGTGCTGCATTTTGGCGTAACCAACTTCTATTATTTGAGGGGGAAAGGCGGTCTGCTTGCGGAAATCGCTTCAGGTGATGAAGTGCTGGCAGCAACGGACTCGTCCTGGAAGACGGAGAAGCTGAGGGGCCATCATTCCGCGGCTCCGCGCATGTCCTGCCAGCAAGGCTTTGCTGAAATTTACGATGCGAGGGAATCGGATGGCGATTGGACGGGGACAACATTCGTCGACTCTTCATGGGCACAAGCTGCTGTTGCTGCGGAGGTTGGGGAAGGTCCATGGAAGAAGCTGATTCCCCGCGACATCCCGTTCCTGACGGAAGAAAAGCTGTATCCTTCCCGCATCGAGTCCCTGCAGCGGGTGAAGCCGCCTGCCTGGACGGCAGCTATCGACCTTCGGAACGCAATGGTTCCCGGTTCGGTGGAGCATGCCAATCCGATTCAATATATGGGCTACATCGCTACGACGATCTCGCTGGCTGAAGCCGGTAAAGCGACGGTTGGCATATTGCAATCCCGCGGCGAGAAGCTCTGGATCGACGGACAGCGGATTGAGAATAGCCATGGCAACGATCCGGAGCGTTACTATGAGGTAGAGCTGGTAGCCGGCGAGCATTTCCTCCTGCTTGATATTACCCAAGGGGATCATGGGGGAGCTTACCATGTGGCGATCCACTCGGAGCAGAAGTTCTCGCTTCATTCTCCCGATTCGGCCGGGGAGACGCCGTGGCTGCTTATTGGACCTTTTGATGATACGGAATACATTGATACGAGAGAAAACAGGCAGATAGACCGGAATGAGCCTAACTATATAAGAGCGGCAGGAGCCGCTTCGATGGAAGAACTGGCTGCCGTTCGGTCTTGGATCCGACCTCTGGACGGCATTTATTATACCGAGCAGGACGTATTTGGATCCAATGTATGGCGTCCTGAAGCCGAGCCGTACGCCTTGCCATCCGGTCTGAATGCTTGTCTGACGGCAGCGCGGGAATATGCGGTTATTCCGCGTTTCCGGGATGGGGATACGGAGCTCGTTATTGACCTTGGCAAGCAGCGTACCGGATTTTTTGGCTTCAAGATCGAAGCTCCGGCGGGTACGGTTGTGGATGTATACGGCCTTGAGTATTTAAAAGCCGATTTCCGCCAGCATACGTTTGGTCTCGATAATACGTTCAGATACGTCTGCCTGGAAGGCCGGCAGCAATACGAATCGCCGGTCCGGCGCGGATTCCGTTATGCGGTGCTGACCATAAGAGGAGCGGCAGGGCCTGTTAAGCTGCATGAAGTCTATATGGTGCAAAGCACTTATCCGGTTGCGGAAGCCGGAACATTCCATAGCTCCGATCCGCTGCTGAACGATATCTGGGCGATCAGCCAGCATACGACCCGGAATTGCATGGAGGATACGTTTGTGGACTGCCCTTCTTACGAGCAGACCTATTGGGTTGGAGACAGCCGCAACGAGGCATTGGTTAACTATTATGTTTTTGGCGAGTTGGACATCGTTAAACGCTGCTTGCGTCTTGTTCCGGGCTCGAAGGACAGATCCCCGCTATATATGGATCAGGTGCCAAGCGGCTGGACGAGTGTTATTCCCAACTGGACGTTCTTCTGGGTACTCGCGACGATGGAATATGTGGAGCATACGGCAGACAAGGCTTTTGCAGCCGAGATGTGGCCTGAGGTCCGCTTTACGCTTGAGCACTATTTGACTCACATCAATGCGCAAGGGCTGCTCGAAATGCGGGGCTGGAACCTGCTCGACTGGGCGCCGATTGACCAGCCGAACGAAGGAGTCGTTACCCATCAGAATCTGTTTCTGACGAAGACTCTCCGGCAGGCGGTACAAATGTCCGCCGAAGCAGGCAAAGCGGATGAAGGAGCATCTTTTGCTGAAGCGGCTGTATCATTGGAGCAAGCCATAAACGATCACTTATGGGATGAGGAGCGGGGAGCTTACCTCGATTGCATTCATGCTGACGGACGGCGCTCGGAAATCTATAGCATGCAGACGCAAGTCGTTGCATTATTGTGCGACATCGCTCAAGAGGAGCGCAGAGCAAAGCTGGAATCCTATCTTCTTCAACCGCCGGCTTCTTTTGTACAGATCGGCAGTCCCTTTATGTCATTCTTCTACTATGAAGCGCTGGAATCGATGCGGCATATCCCCGCCATGCTTGACGATATTCGCCGCAATTACGGCTTGATGATCGCAAACGATGCAACGACATGCTGGGAGATGTACCCAAACTTTACGGAAAACCGCGCCAATGCCGATCTGCTTACCCGCAGTCATTGTCATGCCTGGTCGGCGGGCCCGGCTTATTTCCTCGGCCGAAACGTGCTTGGCATCAAACGATTAGACAGCGGCTGGAGCAAAGTGAGAATCGAGCCTTCTCCATGCGACTTGAAATGGGCAAGAGGTGCCGTTCCGCTTCCAAACGGAGGAACCATCGAGGTTGACTGGAGCATCGCGGATGAGGTGATGTCCCTTCGAATCTTGGCTCCGGAGGATGTTGAGCTTGATGTTCGGCTGCCTGAAGCCCTAACCGGGAATGTATCCATTGTCAGAACGAAAAAGCTGCCCTTATAATAGTGAAAGCCGGGTCCTTGTTGACCCGGCTTTTCTTTGTCTTCAGTTAGATTCGAATATGTCAATTTTGACAAGGACAGGCTGGGCGCCTAATCCCGCTGCGAAAACAACATATTGTCCGATTGTCTGTAGAGATTGTCATCATCGCTCCGGCCTTGTCGGGTAGTGCTTTTCATGTTCACGAAAACGACATATTTACGTTGGCCGCTTCCATGCTCTATCCTCGGAAGTAAGCGCTGACAAGGACAAGCAAACGTTCCTTCGTGGCGAGAGCACTTTAACCCATTTGGAAGAGGTGATCCGATGCAAGATTCAAAGGCTGCCGCAACGGGCAGCATGGCGCTACGATCCGGGACATCGACCAAGCGGCTCGGAAAAAGGATCGTGCAAAACTGGGAATTGTACATTTTTGTTGCACCGGCGTTTTTCTACTTTCTAATCTTTTGTTACCTGCCGATGTACGGTGTCCAGATCGCGTTCAAATCGTTTATCCCGACTAAAGGAATAGTAGGAAGCCCTTGGGTTGGATTGGACCATTTTGACCGATTCTTCCATTCCTATTACTTCTGGGATTTGATCTGGAATACGCTGAGCGTTAGTCTCTATGATCTAGCGATTGGCTTTCCGATTCCGATCATACTGGCGCTGGCCTTTAATGAAGTACGCAACGGCTTTTTCAAAAAGATGGCCCAAACGGTCACCTATGCACCTCACTTCATATCGGTTGTCGTCATGGCCGGGATGATCATTTCTTTCCTGTCGCCGTCTACCGGAATTCTGGTTCATGTCATTCAATGGCTTGGGTTTGGCACACCGGAGTTTCTTACCGATCCCAAGTGGTTCAAGACGATGTACGTATTCTCGAATGTGTGGCAGAGCGCGGGCTGGGGGACGATCATTTATTTGGCCGCTTTATCCGGGGTGGATCCCGGACTTCATGAAGCAGCCATAATCGACGGGGCTTCGAGATTCCAGCGCATTCGCCACATTAATATACCCGTCTTGATTCCGACGATGACCATTCTTTTAATTTTGAACATGGGAAGCTTGTTTGGGGTCGGGTTCGAAAAGATCCTGTTGCTCCAAAATCCGCTTAATATGGAGTCTTCCGACGTCATCGCTACCTTCGTCTACCGTTCCGGTCTGGAAAATGCCCAATACAGCTTCTCGGCGGCGGTTGGCCTGTTTAATTCCGTCATAAACGCCATTCTGCTGATAGCCGTAAATCAGATCGTTCGCCGGACGAGCGAGAACAGCTTGTGGTAAAGTGAATGCTTACGAAGAAGAAGGAAGAAGGAGGCTGGAGACGAATGTTCCATGGCATCAAAGAGAGCAGGGGCGATAAAATTTTTCTCGCTTGCAATTACTTGTACGTTTTTCTCGCCTTTCTGATCGTCTTCTATCCGCTGGTGTATATGATCAGCGCATCCATCAGCGATCCGAAGGCCGTGGCTTCTGGAGAGATGTGGCTGTGGCCGAAAGGAATTACGTTAGAAGGCTACAAGATGGTGTTCAAGAACACCAATATCTGGATCGGTTACGAAAATACCATCATCTATACGGTGGTTGGGACGGCGATCAACTTGTTCGTGACGCTGCCGGCAGCTTACGCGCTAAGCCGCAGAGATTTCGTCGGTAGAAACTTTTTCATGGGCATGTTTATGGTCACCATGTTCTTCAGCGGTGGTCTGATCCCGACTTATCTCCTCGTGAAGGAACTAGGCATGATGAATTCGATGTGGGCGATTGTTCTTCCGTCCGCCGCATCCATCTGGAATATAATCGTGTCCCGCACCTTTTTTCAAAGCTCCATTCCGAAGGAGCTGCAGGAAGCCGCGCAGATTGACGGCTGCTCGAATATGCGGCTGTTTTTCAGAATCATTCTGCCGCTTTCGCTGCCGATCATCGCCGTAATGGCGTTGTTTTACGGGGTAGGCAATTGGAACAGTTATTTCTCGGCGCTGATTTATCTGAACGAGGCCGGGAAGTATCCGCTGCAGCTTGTTTTGCGTCAAATCCTGGTTCTTCAGGAGATGGGGGCGCAAGGAGGCGGAGCGATCGACATCTCTTCGGCAACGGCCATGAACAGCAAGGCGGAGATTGCGGCGCTCGTCAAATATGCCGTCATTATCGTCGCTACGATTCCGGTTATCGTTATTTATCCTTTCTTGCAGCGTTATTTCGTTCAGGGTGTAATGATCGGTTCCGTTAAGGGCTGATCTTCCCATATCATTCATTTTAAAAAAGGGAGTGTGTATTGCATGAACAGGATTTCCAGGGCATCATCCGTTATTCTCAGCGTTACCATGACAGCCAGCATACTGGCTGCATGCAGCTCTTCCAACGAGAACAACAATTCCGCTTCGCCATCCTCTTCTGCAAATTCTTCTTCACCTGAGGCTTCTACCGATAGCGGCGTAAAAAAAGACGGCTTTCCTATCGTTGACAAGCCGATCACTCTTAAGATGATGTCGCAGGACGTGGGCAAAGCAGACTGGAACACCATGCCGGCGTTAAAAGAAATGGAAAAGCTGACGAATATCAAGTTCACCTATCAATTGACGCCGCTGGACAGCTTCTCCACCAAGAAGAACCTCGTGTTCGCGAGCGGTGACCTGCCGGATGTCCTCTACGCTCCGGATTTGACGCCGGCTGAACAGGTGACGTACGGAACCCAAGGCGTGCTTATTCCGCTCGAGAAGTATATTGACGAAGGATACGCGCCAAATCTCAAGAAGATTTTCGACGAGCATCCGGACATCCGCAAATCGTTTACGACGCCTGACGGACATATGTATGCTCTCCCGTACATCGATCTATCGGCTATCTGGTATCGCAGTCCAATGTGGTACAACGGCAAATTCCTTAAGGCGTTAAACGTGACGGAGCTGCCGAAGACGACGGAGGAGCTATACAACTTCCTGAAGCGAGTGAGGGACGAGGATCCGAACGGGAACGGGAAGAAGGACGAAATTCCGCTCACTTCCGTGAAGCTTGACGATCTGCGCATGTTCTTCTTTGGATTCTGGGGTATGTATGACGAGAAGGTTTATGCCGACAAGGATGGCAAGGTTCACTACTCGCCGCAAGAGGAAGGCTACAAGGGTTACCTGACGTTCCTGAACCGCTTGTGGAATGAGAACCTGCTGGATCACGAGACCTTCTCTCAGACCTCCGACCAGAAAAAAGCGAAAGGCCAGAATAACCAGATCGCGGTGTTTAACGACTATTTCCCTTACTTTACCCTTGGCGGCGAGCCTAGCGGGGATAATCCGCTCATGACGCCGGTCAGCAGCGAAATCGCGGGATCGCCGGTCTATGGCATGCATCCGGGCATCTCCGCCAACGGAACGTTTGCCATCACAAGCAAGGACCCGAATCCGGAGGCTACCATGCGCTGGGTTGACTATCAATACAGCTACGAAGGCGCAACGCTTATGAACCAAGGACCTGAAGGCATGCTCTGGAAGTACAAGAATAAGGACACTCACGAGAAGGAATGGGTAGAGCTTCCGAACGGCCAGGAACGCGAAGATTTCAGAGGTACGCTTACTCCAAACTTTGGCATCTTGACTCCGGGCATCAAAATAAACGAATTAACGAATGGTCTTACAACCGAGTTTGATAATTGGATTCAAAAGGAAAGCGAAGAAAAGCTGAAGCCGATCGGCAAGGCTCCGTTCCCTAACGTTTATCTGACTAATGACGAGCAAAGCGAAATCACGTCCTTGCTGTCCGACCTCGACACTTACGTTCAGCAGATGGAAGCGAAGTTCGTGACGGGACAAGAGCCGATGTCGGGTTGGGACAAGTATTTGGCACAGGTCAAAAAGATGGGCGGAGACCGCATAACGGAAGTGTATCAAGGTGCGTACGACCGCTGGAAGTCGGGCAAGTAACAGGCAATAAGCCAACGACCTCGGTCGTTGGCGGTTGGTCCTATTGGACATAAGCGAACATTTTGCGGTATTGCCCCGGCGTGTAGCCGGTCTCCTTCTTGAATTTGCGGATGAAGTTAGGCGCGTCCAAGTAGCCGACCCGGATAATGATGTCTTTGAGCGAATCGTCCGTCGTCTTCAGCTGGTGCATCACTTCTTCCAGCCGTTTCTGCCAGATGTATTGGATAAAGTTCACGCCCATCTTCTCCTTGAAGGAGCGGCTGACGTGGGACGGAGACAGGCTGAATTCGGAAGCGACGGTCTCGAGACTGAGGGCATTGTCCGCAAAATGTTCTTCGATGTAAGCAATCATCCGGTCCGTTAGCGATTGTTCTTCCTTCTGGCTCTCTTGCTCTACCTGCTCGCATAGCCGGGAAGCCAAATGAAGGAGATTGCGTTCCAGCTCGTCAAGCGATTGGCCCGAGATCATCTGCGGCGCAATTTCTTGAATCAGCCGCTGGTTCTCGAGTTCAGACGCGGTCTTCAGAATGGTATTCAGTAGATCGATGCCGATGCAGCGGATGAGCAGCGTGGACAGTTCGGACTGCCGCAAGCTCAGGATGGCCGACTGGATCATTTGCGAAGCTACTTCAAAGCTGCCTTGCTTTAAGCTCTGGGAGAGCTTTAACAATGTGTTATTCGGTATCCAGAAAGTTTGATCCGTCGCAACCGATTGTTTCTCGAAATAATTCACCGATCCGGCGTTGGATGACACTCTCAGGTCGTAGGCCGAGCAGGCTTCGATATAGCTTTGATTCAGTTGATCCGGACCGGAATAACTCGTTCCGACTCCAATGACCGGCTGAATCTGGCAAGATTCCAGCAAATGGCTGCGCAAGGCTTCTACGATAAGCTGCTTGTGTTCGAATTCGTCCGCGGCTTCATCCGGGTCGAAGCTGACCAGGACGCCGATTTGGCCTAATTGGGAAAGCTCAACGCCGTACCCGCGGCTGTTCAGATTCGG
The DNA here is from genome assembly GCF_000023585.1 of Paenibacillus sp. JDR-2. Lineage (NCBI taxonomy): Bacteria > Bacillati > Bacillota > Bacilli > Caryophanales > Paenibacillaceae > Paenibacillus > Paenibacillus sp. JDR-2. Next base: position 1,776,041 of record NC_012914.1, read on the forward strand.
TAATTCGATATGCGTTAACAGCTCCAGTATCTCCTGATGCTCCAGCACGCCGTTTTTCTCGTTGCTGATCCAGCCGATCACCATAACGAAGTGAAGGGAGCGGTCGAACCTTAGATCCAGTACCTCTCTTAGCTCCGGCGTCAGAATCCGGGAGCTGCCGAATCGGAGCAGCGTGGAGAGCAAATGATGGCGGGCGAACGGCTCTTGCAGATCGACTCTGGCACTGTATTCCAGCAGCGTTGTCCGAATCCGGTCCAATTCGTTGCGGGACTCGCCGGGCCGGCCCAGAGGCTTGCAGCTCTTGGATGCAGCGAATTCAACCAGCGTCGAAATCGGCTGGTATTGCATTCGGGCCAAGAGCAGCGCGATTGCCGCGCCGGCGGCCACAACAAAGATAAGCAGCATAATGATGAAGCTCCGCACATGAAGGACGCTGCTGAAGAACTGCTCGCTTGGCATGATGGTCACGTAGGTCCAGCCGTTGACCGGCGATTGAACGGAGACGATCGAATGCTCCTTGCCGTTCAGGACATGCTTCTGAATGCCCGGGGCCAAATGTCCGAACAAGGAACGCGTGTCCGTATCCGATAACGTCTCGCCTTGGAGATTGTCAACCAGAATTTGACCTTGATTATCGAGAATATAGGACTGGCCTTGATAGTTACCTAGTATGGAATCGATGAGGCTCGTCAGCTCGGATTTCTGAATCAAATACATAACCGTTCCGTAAGGATTCGGATTATTGGGTTTGATCGGAATCAGATAGGCGAGCATCGATTGTTTTCGGCCGGAAGAGTTGCTTGCGATATCGGCAGGCCGCATTGTCGGGAACTTGACGTCGTTCAAATCCTGGTATACCGCGTTTTTATCCCAATTCTGGAACAGAAGATTGCTCGTGAATACGTCGAAGTGGTTCATCCCTTCACTGGAATAGATGCGGTCGTCCTTGTGGAAATACAAGTACAGCTCCCCAATAATCGAGCTTGTCGCTTTGTATTGATCCAGCGCTTCAATAGCTTCTCCGCTATGAATCGGATCGTGCACGAGATAAGAGGCAAGTCTGTGGTCGTACGAGATGCGGACCGCAATCTCGCTAAGTTCCTTCATTCGACCGTCGATGATCGTTTCGGCTTGCGTCAATTGGTCGAGATGGGAGCGTTCGATTTCGGAACGAAGGCGGTGCGAAGCGTTTTCATAAATAAAGATCGAAGTAAAAATCAAAGGAATCAACAAGATGAATAAGTAGGACCAAGTGTATTTCAGAAAAAGCTTGGACTTGAAATAGTTCCGGTTCAAATGGTACGCCCCCTGACAACGGTTATCTATCTCTTTTACAAATCTTAAATATCTGAAAATTAAATCTATTATACACCGTTCATCGGTTTGAAAGAATGGTTTTTTAGGAGGAAATAGGATGAGTGAGAAGGAACAGGCAATTGCCGTAGAAGAAGAAGCGGTCGAACAAGGGGTACATAACTACAGCAGCGAGGAGAGCTGGGTTAAGCCTGAGGATCCTCTGCTGCTCGAACGGCTCGAGTGGTTCAAGGATCAGAAGCTTGGCTTAATGATGCACTGGGGGCCTTATTCCCAGCTGGGCCTGGTTGAATCATGGGCCTTGAGCGACGAGGATGGGGATTGGTCCCGCGAAGGCATCGACTGGGATATCGATGGGGAAGAGCTGAAGCGGCAATATTTTGCCTTGAACAAGACGTTTAATCCGCTTCGTTTCCAGCCTGAGCTGTGGGCCGAGCTTGCGGCGGAGAACGGCTTCAAATATTTGAACTTCACCACCAAGCATCATGACGGGTTCTGCATGTGGGATACGCGCACGACCGATTATCGCATTACGGGACAAGAATGTCCGTTCCATACGCATAAGCACGCGGATATCGTGAAGCACCTGTTCAACTCGTTCCGGGACAAGGGGCTCGGCATCTCCGCCTACTTCTCCAAAGCGGATTGGCATTCTCCCTATTATTGGACACCGGGAATACGGCCGGATACGAAGACGTCCAGAGGACCGAGCTATGATCCTACGGAATACCCGTGGCTATGGGAGAAATTCGTTCAATTTACGCATGAGCAGATCATGGAGCTGATGACGAATTACGGCCGGATCGACGTGCTGTGGCTGGACGCCGGCTGGGTGAACGATTACCGCAAGCAAAATATCCGGCTGGGAGAAGCGGTGGAGAAGGCGCGCGAAATCCAGCCTTGGCTCCTCTCGGCGGACCGGACTGTGGGAGGACCATACGAGAACCTGATCACGCCGGAGCAGACGCTGCCGGAACGCGCGCTGCATGTGCCGTGGGAAAGCTGCATTACGATGGGCACGTCGTTTTCTTTCCGTTACGAGGACCGTTATAGATCCGTGCGTCAGCTCATCCAGCTGCTCATCGAGATTGTGGCAAAAGGCGGCAACCTGGCGCTTAACATCGGCCCTCAGCCGGATGGCAGATTGCCCGAGACGGCGATCGCCCGCATGAAAGGTATGGGGAAATGGCTGAACGTATACGGTGAAGCGATCTACGGTACTCGAGTCTGCGAGCCGTATTCGGAGGGCAATACATGCTTTACGCAGAAAAACGGCGTCGTTTATGCGTTTTACCTGTATAAGGACGCAAGCGAGCCGGTTCCGGAGGAGATTCATCTTCCTTGGAGCGGAGAAGCCGGAAGAATCGATCTGGTCGGCGGTGAGGAGCGGCTTGACTATCGCCGTACCGAGAACGGGATTGCCGTTCGTCTGCCGGATTCGGAGCGCTCCGCTATGGAAGCGCCAATCGCGCATGTTTTTCGGATTCATGCGTAACTATCGCTTGAAAGGAAGGGCTCGGGATGCAGAGATGGTTCGAAGACGCCAAGCTGGGCATATTCATTCACTACGGAATCTATGCGGTTGACGGCGTGGCGGAATCATGGTCCTTTTACAACGGGAACATGACCTATGAGCAATACATGAAGCAGCTTGGCGGGTTTACGGCTTCAAGCTTCGACGCGGAAGGGTGGGCCGATCTGATCGAGAAGTCGGGAGCGAAGTATGCCGTTCTGACGACTAAGCATCACGACGGTGTGGCATTGTGGGACACGCGGCTTAGCGACCTGAATGTCGTGAAGAAGACGCCGGCAGGCAGGGATTTGGTCAAGCCGTTCGCGGACGCGATTGCGAAGCGGGATATTCGGCTTGGTCTGTACTACTCGCTGATCGATTGGTCGCATCCGGATTATCCAAGCGTCTATCAAGGCGGCAGGATTCCCGAGGACCTAAGCCAAGTCAACCGGTTTTCCAGTCCGGCGGACGGTGCCCAGGACGAGGACAGATGGCAGCGGTTCCTGCGGTTCAACGACGGCCAGCTTCGGGAGCTGCTTACGAATTACGGCCGGGTAGATCTGCTCTGGTTCGACGGGGATTGGGAGCGAAGCGCCGATCAATGGAATTTGCCGGCGTTCAGGCAGTACCTGAGGTCGCTTAATCCGGATGTAATCGTCAACTCGCGGCTGCAGGGACATGGCGATTACAAAACGCCGGAGCAAGGACTCCCCATTACGAGACCGGAAGGGCCTTGGGAATTCTGCACGACTATTAACGGCTCGTGGGGCTACGTGCCGACGGACAACCGTTATAAATCGCTGGGAATGATCATCCGGATGTTCTGCGACTGTATTTCCATGGGCGGGAACATGCTGCTGGACATCGGGCCGCGGGAGGACGGAACGATCGATAAACGTCAGGAAGATATTTTGCTTGGCCTCGGCGAATGGATCCGTCAGCATGCGGAGGCTGTTTACGGAACGAGGGAAGGCATCATGACGCGTTATTATTCGGGAGGAAGCACGTTGACCCCCGATAAGAAGACACTCTACCTGTTCGTCTATGACGATCCGAAGGAGCATATATGCCTGAAGGGGCTATGCAATCCGATTAAGCGGATTACCGTGCTGCATTCAGGCAAAGAGCTGGCGTTCGAGATTCATGGAGGCGTTCCTTGGTTCGATATTCCCGGGACGACCTGGGTTGGGCTGACGGCGGAAGACACGCATGAGCACGTAACGGTGCTGAAGCTGGAATTTGGCGACGAAGTGAATTTTTACGGAGGCGCGGGAGCCGTGGTAACTCATAACTAGCGAGAAGAAAGCGATCGGGGGACAGGATATGATCCTTAGCGGAGTGCCGGAGCCGGTAATCGATTACGGGCCAAGGCATTATATTTGCCGGCGTGCCAAAGGGCCGCTCGCGCTTGACGGATGCTTGAACAAGCCGTTCTGGAAAGCGGCGGACTGGACCGAAGATTTTACGGATATCGAAGGGGATGTTCGCCCAAAGCCGGCGAAGCGGACCCGCGTCAAAATGCTGTGGGATGACGAATATTTGTATGTCGGGGCGGAGCTGCTCGAGGATCAGATCTGGGCAACGCTCACCGAGCGGGATTCGGTTATTTTTTACGACAACGATTTTGAAATCTTTATCGACCCGGACGGGGACACGCATGGTTATTACGAGATCGAGATCAATGCGCTGAATACGGTATGGGATCTGCTTCTCGTCAAGCCGTATCGCGACGGCGGACCGCCGGTAAACGGCTGGGATATTTCGGGGCTGCGGAGTGCCGTTTACATTGAAGGAGAGCTGAATAATCCCGCGGCGGATAACCGTATGTGGAGCGTGGAAATCGCTATCCCTTGGGCCAGCTTGCGGGAGTGCGCGGCGGAGAGCAGGCCGCCGTTGACCGGGGAGTTCTGGCGCATCAACTTCTCCAGAGTGGAATGGCAAGCGGAGCATGTAGAAGGCGGCTATCGCAAGGTCATTAATCCGAAGATTGGCAAGCCCTATCCGGAGGACAACTGGGTGTGGTCGCCGATGGGCATTGTGAACATGCATTACCCGGAGTTGTGGGGCTATGTGGTGTTTTCCGGCGATGACGGTCCGCATTCTTTTGCTATACCGGCGGACGAGCGCATCAAGTGGGAGCTTAGGAAGCTGTATTACCGCCAGCGCAACCATTACGCGGCTGAAGGCGGGTATGAAGCGGATGCGAAGCGATTGATGGAAGGCGATGAGTGGTTCGTCGAAGCAACAGTCGAGACGACGCGAAGCCTGTTTCAGATCTCGGCCTTGTCGGAGGATGGAATGTCAATGTGGTGCATTCGCGAGGACGGAAAGCTGTGGAAGGAGAGAGTGGGACCATGACGAATTGGACTTCGCCGTTTTCGCTGAGCCCGGCGGAGCGGGATTTGATCGAGAGCAAATTCCTTAGAAAACGCCAGCTGGCGCAGGCCAGAGAACACGAGCTGTTCGATGTGTTCCGGGAGGAACTGACGGAGGAAGAGAGCTGGGCGCTCAAATATTTGTTTGCCTATATGCCGGTGAACGATCTCGCCGATTATGACGGCGTCTTGTTCTTGAACCATGTGCGGAGGACGCTGGAGATCCGCCGGCTTGTCCCTTGGGGCGACCGGGTGCCCGACTCCCTGTTCTTGCATTATGTCCTCCCCTACCGGGTCAATACGGAAAATATCGAGGATCACCGCGGCGTTTTGTTCAATGAGCTGGCCTATCGCACAAAGTCGCTGACGATGGAAGAGGCTATTCTGGAGACGAATTATTGGTGTCACGAGAAGGCTGCCTATATCGGCAGCGATTTGAGAACGATGTCGCCGCTTACGATGATCAAGAGCGCAAGGGGCCGCTGCGGCGAGGAGTCGACGTTAGCGGTTGCGGCGCTGCGCAGCATTGGCATTCCCGCCCGTCAGGTATACACGCCCAGGTGGGCGCATTGCGATGATAATCATGCCTGGGTAGAAGCGTGGGCGGATGGGAAATGGTGCTTTCTCGGCGCCTGCGAGCCGGAAGCGCGGCTCGACCAAGGGTGGTTCGGTCCGCCGGCCCGCCGGGCGATGCTTCTGAATACGCGCATCCTGGCCGACTATCCCGGTCCGGAAGAGATTACGGTAGCCAATGAATGGTTCACGGAAATTAATCTGCTCGAAAACTACGCCTCGACGCGTACCGTTGACATTCTGGTTAAAGACATTGCCGGAAACCCTGTCCCGGGCGCCGAAGTGCGCTTCGAGTTGTACAATATGGCGGAATTTTATCCGATTGCGACGCTGCTCTCGGACGACCGGGGAGAAATCAGCTTCAAGACCGGATATGGCGATCTGCTGGTTCGCGGCGCTTGGAGCGGTCGATGGGGCGAGGTTAAGCTGGCTGCCTATGGGAGCAACAGGCTCGAGCTTGTCCTGGATCGGACGAAGCAGCCGGAAGGGATGTTCGACCTCGATATGGTTCCCCCGCCGGAAAGCGAAGGCGAACCGGCAGAATCCTTGTCCGGCGAGCGGGAGAGCAGGCATGCTCACCGGCTTGAAGAAGGGGCGAGGCTTCGTGCCGTCTATGAAAGCACGTTCGCAACCAAGCAAGATGCCGAGACATTGGCTGCTTCGCTAGGGCTTCCGGCGGAACGAGTGTGGAACATTCTAAGCCGCTCGCGCGGAAACTTCCGCGAACTCTCGTCTTTCCTGCAAGAGCGGACGGCCGAATATGGACAGTGGCCGCTGCGGCTTTTGGAGAGCCTTCGCGAGAAAGATTGGATCGATGCGCGAAAGGATACGCTGGACGATCATCTGATCGGTTCGCTTGCCGCTTGCGGCGACCTGCCCGATAACGAGTTCGTTTCTTACGTGCTTTGTCCGCGCGTGCTTAACGAGATGATCGTGCCGTACCGTCAGTTATTCCAAACGGCGTTTACGGAGCCGGAGCGGGAAACCTTCCGGTCGGACCCGTCTGCGCTGTTGCGTTGGCTGAACGACAGACATGGTGAGTGGGAGGACCTTCCGAATCTGAAGGGGAAAGGAAATCCGGTCGGAACGTTTAAGCTGCAATGGGGAGACCAGGACTCGCTGAACATTCTCTTCGTAGCCGTCTGCCGAAGTTTAGGCATCCCGGCGCGGCTGCATCCGCATGAGCTAAACCCGCAATACAAGGCGGGCAGCGAATGGCGGGACGCGATGCAAGGCGCGAATTCCCCTCAGTCTTCGATTGGGGGCAAGGGCAGCGTTTGGCTGCAACGCGATCCCGAAGCAACGGAGAATGCGCCAGAGCCGTCGTATGCCGAGAATTTTACCTTGGCTCGACTGGAGGAGAACGGATTCTACAAAACGTTAATCTATCCGGATAAATTCGGTGACGTCTATGACAAGATGCTAGAGGTAGAGCCGGGTTCGTACCGGCTTACGACGGGCATGCGGCTTCAGGACGGTACGGTATTGGCTAGGCTTTCCTATTTCCGCGTACATGCAGGCGAGAATACGGATGTATCGCTTACCTATCGTGAAGCCTCCCGGGATCTGCCTGTGCTAGGCGTTATGGACCGGGCCAGACCGCTCGAAGGGCTTGACGGTTCTGCTCTGACGATGGGCGAACAGATCATGGAGGATGGTGCAATCGTCGCTTGGATCGAGCCGGAGCGTGAGCCTACGAAGCATTTGCTTCGCGAGTTGGGCGAGTTGGCTGTTTCTGCGGCCAATCTCGGGGGAGCAGTCCTGCTCATGATCGGCGATGCGGAATGGACCTCGTCGTTTGATCCCGCACTATATCCGCAATTGCCGTCAGAGGTCAGATTCGCGAGGGATCGCTCACCGGTCTCGCTGCCGTCAGCGGCGGTCCGCGAGGCGGGCTACCCGCATCTGTTTGTGCTGGATGGCAGAGACCGTATTCGCTATGCCGCATCGGGCTATAAAATCGGAATGGGTAAAGAGGCATGGCAAGCGCTAACTGCCGCAAGGCAATCCAACGAATCATCGCCAACGAAAGGGAGCGAATCTTAAATGACAAAGCAGAACTACGTGGTCGCCGGTTATGCGAGCGATAAACATCTTGTCGAGCTGACTGGGGAGGACCTAGCGAAGCTTACGCATCTGAATGTCGCGTTTGGCCATGTCAAGAGCGATGCTATCGTAACCGATCATATGCGCCATCTGGACGAGCTCACGAGGATTAAGAGGGAACGCCCGCAGTTGAATATCCTGCTCTCTGTAGGAGGCTGGAGCGCCGGAGGCTTCTCGGAAGCGGCGTCTACCGAAGCAGGAAGAAGCCTTATGGCGGAATCGGCGGTTCGCGCGGTGATCGAGTTTCCATTTGACGGAATTGATCTGGATTGGGAGTATCCTTGCTATGGCGAAGCCGGAATCGGGGCGAGCCCGGAGGACCGCACGAACTTTACATTGCTGCTTGCCGCTATCCGGGAAGCGCTGGATAAGCTAGGGGAGCTGGACGGCCGGCATTATCTGCTTACGATCGCGGCTGGAGCCGACCAGTATTACATTGACGGAACCGAGATGGATAAGGCACAGAAATACCTGGATCTGGTTCAGCTCATGACCTACGATATGCGCGGCGGGTTCCAGGTGCTGACCGGTCACCATACCAGCCTGTATACGCCGACGGGAGACTTGTTCCGGATCAGTACGGACGCTTCCGTCAATCTGTTCGTTCGCGCCGGAGTGCCGAAAGAGAAGATTGTGATCGGAGCAGCCTTCTATTCCCGGATGTGGAATCAGGTGCCGGGCCGAAATCGCGGGCTTCACCAGATGGCCGGCAGCGTTGGCGGGTACGGTCCGGACTTCACGGCTTTGACTGCAGAATACATTGGCAAAAACGGCTTCGTTCGATATTGGGACGAGGAAGCTCGCGCGCCTTATCTGTTTAACGGTTCAAGCTTTATCTCTTACGACGATGAGGAATCGATCCGGCATAAGTGCGATTACGTGAAAGCTAGCGGATTAGGCGGTCTGATGTTCTGGGAATTCGGCTGTGACCGGACTCGCCGGCTGCTCAATGCCATACAAGACGGATTTCGGGGAGATGGGGAGACGTTATGAAGGTTGGACTAAGTACATACAGTCTGCTCCCCGCGCTTAAGGCAGGGGACATGTCGGTGCTTGACGTTGTGGAATGGATTGCCGGGAACGGCGGCGAGCATATGGAAATCGTGCCTTACGGCTTTACGCTTGTCGACCAGCCGGAGCTTGCGGACGCCGTGCGGGATAAGGCGAAGATTGCTGGAATCGAGCTGTCCAACTATTCGATGCCTGCCAACTTCGTGCAAGGCAGCGAGGAAGCGTTCCAGGCCGAAGTCGCGCGCGTCAAGGAACATGTTGATCTTGTTAATCGACTTGGCATGAAGCATATGCGTCACGACGTGACGGCGTTTACGCTTCCGACGGAGAACATGACGATTCAATGGTTCGAGGAGAATTTGCACCACATGGTCAAGGGAAGCCGGCTGATCGCCGATTACGCCGCAGCATACGGCATAACGACAACCATCGAAAATCATGGTTTCAGCGTACAGGCAAGCGACCGCGTGCTGCGCGTCCTGCATGAAGTGAACCGCCCGAATTTCAAGACGACGCTCGATGTCGGCAACTTCCTGTGCGTCGACGAGAATCCCCTCGTTGGCGTGAGCCGCAACTTGCCGTATGCTTCTCTTATCCATATTAAAGACTTCTATATTCGTCCTAGCGACGAGTCCCCGGGCGGCGGTGATTGGTTCAAATCTGCCCACGGCACGTATTTGCGGGGCGCGATTGCCGGCCACGGCGATCTCGACCTCCGGCGAATCTTCCGTCTGATCAAGAAGTCCGGCTACGATGGCTATCTGACTGTCGAATTCGAAGGGATGGAGGAGTGCCGCATGGCCTCCCGCATTGCCATGGATAACGTGAAGCGGTTATGGCAGGAAGTATAATAAGAGGGACCGTCTAAAAAGGGGTTCGCTTGCTAGAGAGACGCTCGCCTTAGTGAATTAATTTTCATGAAAATAGCGCTGCAGAGAGTTATCCCTGCAGCGCTATTTTTCGATTTTGCTCCTTTACAGCTTTCTTCAGCAAATTGTGGGCAAGCGTCCAGATAAGCAAAATTTTCTTCACTCCCATAACCTGCGTCTGCAATGCTGGTTTCTGACCCCCTTATTTGCGGCTGATTTCGCCTGCATGGCTTAAGGAGCCAGTGATATTGTAAACCGGTGGGATCAAAAGAGAGTGAAGTTGCCTCATAAAATAGTGAGTCGTATCGCTGAAAAACGTGCGATTTGAGCTCATACCGATGCAATAGTGAAGCTAGACTCATAGTTAGTGAGGGTGAACGTGCGAATAAGGAGGAAAACCTCACTGTAACTGGAAGTGAGACGATTTAGCCAACCCATTCGGCGGAAAGCCTCATAAATAATGAGGTTTTCCGCCGATTAGGAACGATAGCGGGTTCCAAGAAAACGGAAATTTTATTTGGCGATAAAACCAACCTTTAAATGCGGTCGCTCTTCTTCGAAAGGCGTCGATAGAGGTTTTTCTCAATGTTGTTCGTATTCCGCTTTTACCCTCTGCATCTGGGCAATGTGCCGTTTGGCGTGAAGTACCAAAAAATAAATGTACTGATACACATCAATTTTGCCTAAGTTATTTACGCTCATCATTGTCTTATATAAGATTCCTTCGCCATTGCTTAATTCTTGCAAGATGCCCAAGCTTTCTGCAACCTGACTTTCCAGCAAGGCATGAACCTTATTAAGCGGCATTTCTCCCTTTGGCTCCATATGCTCCGGCCTAATCCACTTAAAAGATTCGTGTTCCGCGATCTGATCCAGCTCTCCCAGATTGTCTTGATAATGATTCAGCGAATCTTCCAAATTCGATTTGGCGGCGAGCATAAGAGCCTTGTTTTTTCCTTTTCGAATGAGGATCAGCAGAAAATGGTTCGTAAGGGTGACATGCTCCAGAATTTGAGCAATGCTCCATCCTTCGCGAGGCTGGTAGTTTTGCAAAACTTCCGGAGCAGTAAACCAATACTCGTAATCATTCAGTACTTGATTTAACTCCCTCTTAATCCGCTCCATCGTGCTTTGAATGGACATAAGACTCACCAGCCTTGGTTAATCAGTTTCCGTACAGATACTGCGTGACCTCTTTTTCTTTCAGCTTGATTTTATACTTCTTGGCCAGGAATCTGCCTATCGATTGCCCTTTATTGTACAAGTTGGCATCGAGTTTGTAGGTTGTCAAATCTTTAAAGTGGAGAAGGTAGTAATCTTCCGTCGGACCTTTTGGGAGATTGATATAGATGTAGCCCAGTTTCTTTTTGGTAATGGCTTCAATTAACTTAATGTCCTTGATTACAAGGCTTTTCTTGAAAAAGAATAGCGTGGATTTCGTAAGCATCCCATCATGAATCTCGCAGCTTTCGCTAAGATAGAAACCCAGGAACAGAGATACGGCAGCAGCGAGCCCGTATAAGCCGTTGAAATAATTCCATCCAAGAAGGAGTAATAGGAAAATAACTCCGAGCAGGATCAGGACATGCCCTCTGGATATTCTGAACGTCATGATTACTCCCCCCCAACTTTCTTCTTCAATTAAATCGTAAAGAGCAGAGACTCTGCTCTTTACGATAATTCATCCAACGTCATGCCGAGGCTTGGCGCCATATGGGCGAGGAACCACTCCGTCTCCGGCAGCCCGAGCTGCTTCATGGCAGCTTCCGTCTGCCCTTTCGCCACGAGGAATTCCCTATTGCCGGTGGATACCTCGGTCAGGCATTTCAAGTAAGCGTCCAGCAGGTCGGCTGCTTTTACGATTTTGTGAAGCACCTGTTCTTCTTCGGACAACGTGCTTCCCGGCTTGCCGAGAAGCGGGGCGTACGAGGCTTGAAGCGGCTCCGGCACCATGCCGAGCAGCCGTTCTGCGGCCATTGCTTCAATCTCGCGGAAGCTTGCGAGCATTTTCGGATTGTGATGCTTCACGGGAGTCGGGATATCGCCGGTAAAGACCTCGGTCGCATCATGGAACAAGGCCAGCGTTACGGCGCGGTCCGCATTGTAGCTGCGGTCGAAGAAGCTGTTGCCGATCTCGCACAGCATATGGGCAAGCAGCGCAACGTGGAAGGAATGCTCCGCAACGGTCTCCTTGGTCGTATTTCGCATCAGACTCCAGCGTTCGATATATTTCAGGCGGTACATATAGGCGAAGAAATGACTTTCCATCTGTTTCGTAAACTCCTCTCTAATCCCTCACGCAGTGCTTGTTTTACTATATCCTACCATAATTCAACAGACTCCCACATACATACGGTAAATCCTAACGAAACTGCATATTCTTATTTGCCCAAAAAGAGGGCAATCGGAATTCTAACGAAACGTAGACACGCTATTAGCTGGAAAAAGCCCGCCGAATGAGCGAATACAGCCCAATAGTGATACTACGTTTCGTTAGAATCTGGAAACGGAAAAATTAGGCGAAATAACGATACATAGTTTCGTTAGCCTCGGTAAGAGGGACGGATGGTTTGCAGCTATAGGGGAAGGGGCAGCATTGCGTATGGCCAGCGGTTAGAGGAAGGCGACGGCATTCCTTCGCTGCGGCATTATTATCCGTTTTATTACGGGACGACGCCGACCATGGACATGAAGTGGGATGCTCTTCAGAAGCTGGAGAATGACACGTATTTGCAGATCATTGTTAGAGACAAACCGGTCGATGCGTTTGATGATTTCGTTCTGAAATGGAAGGAGCTTGGCGGCGATTCGATTACCGAAGAGGTATCAAAGATTGTTTATGGCGAGAATCCGGGCGTTGATTGAAAAGTCTAGAGTCTGTGTCTTTATACAATCTTAAATTTCTCTTGTTTAAATGGTCAAAAGTCTTTAGAATAATGCTAGGGTAAAGGAAATAAAGCTTTTGCCTTTTTAAATTGCTTTTTAACGGTTAACGACTAATTCGGCATTAATGAACCAGAGATGGAGCTGGACATAAGCCTAAATAAGAGTTGGTTTCTTACAACTTTTATTTAGGCTTTTTTTGTCTCTATTAGAATTTCATATTGAAGGTAAAAAAGCAGGTTTACCTAAAATTAAGGATGGATTTTTTGGAAAAAAATGAAAAGCAAATTCAAAAAGAAATTGCGAGTCACATTGGAAGACTACTGCGAGAAGCATTTGGAAAAGGCCCGCAATCGATTTTTGTTAATATCAGCCGCCCGTTTATCGTTATCTACTTGAGGAATTTCTTATCGCCAACCGAAAAGATTCTTCTTCAGCAGGACCAGGTGAATTCCGTGCAGCATACCCGTGACTTGGTCATGAAATCGCTGATGCCGGAAATAAAAGCCTACCTCCTCCTGCTTGCGGGTATGAACATCAGGGAGTTTTATTATGACTGGGGATTTCATAATCATTCCGGCATGCTTGTTGGCATTGAAGCGGATGATTCTCTCGAGTTCAGACTGCAGGAACGGTATGCGGGGAAAGAGGAGCTGCACGATGAAATCGATCGCATTAGTCACCAAATCCAAAAGAAGCCGGATGAAACTTATTCCTATATGATCAATGACCGGACACTCCTGGTTGTCAGAACGGGAATTCTGATCAGCATCGGCAAGGAGTTGATCCGCCTTGGATTCGAAGAAAGCTTGAAGCTCGCGGAACGTAACCTTGAAAAAAGCTATTTAATTAATAGCAGCCGCTTCCAGGAGATAATCAAGTCGCAGATTGCAGACGTGTTTGTGGATTGGGATTTCCATGAGGATAAAAGCGTTATCGTATTTATTCTAAATCCGAATCCTAAATGAAGAAACGGATAAGATGCGGGCAAAGGCAAATAATAGGTAAAGTTTCGGTTGAGTTATTCCGAATATATTACTACAATAAATCTGGGGCGAAAGAAATATTGCTTTTGCCTAAATTAAGGATGAATGATCTTGGAAAAAGAGGCTCAAGCCGAAATAGCGAGCTACGTTGGCAGATTGCTGAGAGAAGCTTTCGGGAGAGGACCACAGTCCATTTATGTCAGCATTAATCGGCCATTTGTCGTTTTATATCTAAGAAACTTCTTGTCGCCGACAGAGAAGATTCTTCTTGAGCAAGATCAAATCCACTCGATTCAATCGACCAGAGACCTATTAATGAAATCGTTGATTCCCGAGATCAAAGCCTACTTGCTGGTGCTGGCAGGCATGGATATTCAGGAATTTTATTATGACTGGAGTCTTCATAATCAATCTGGCGTTATGGTCGGTATCGAAGCAGGGCATGACCAGGAACCAGCGTTCCTCGGATGCGAATATACAGGTAAAACTGAACTTCAGCACGAGGTCAGTACAATCAGCCAGCAGGTTCAGAAACGTCCGGACGAATTGTATTCTTGCCTAATCAATGATCGAACTCTGCTCGTTATTCGGGTGGGGATTCTGATCAGCATCGAAAAAGAATTAATCCGGATCGGTCATGAAGAGAGCTTAAGACTGGCCAAACGAAATCTTGAAAAGAGTCATTTGCATAACAATGGTCATTTCCAGCAGTTTTTAAACGCAAAGGTTATCGATTTGTTTGTAGACTGGGATTTCCATCTGGATAAAAGCGTCATGGTGTTCATATTAAATCCGAGTCAATAAATTTGGCGGTAATGAACCAGAAAGATCGCTGGACATCAGCCTAAATAAAAGCGGCTACTGCGGCTCTTATTTAGGCTTTTTATTATGGGTAAATTATTTTCGGACAAGGAGTTAGGAAATATGAGCCAATACATAGAACAGTATGAGGTTCTTGATCGGATAACGGATGCCATCTTTGCCTTAAATAACAACTGGGAATTTACTTATATGAACCAGGAGGCCTCCAGATTGTTCTCGCTTAAGCCGGAGGAAGCAATCGGCAAATGCATCTGGAGCGACTTCCCAAAAGAAATTTATTCCGTTTTCCACGACCACTATCTTAAAGCCATGAAGGAGCAAGTTCGGGTTGAGTTTGAAACGTATTGTCCTCCTATCTCCGTCTGGTTAGAGGTGAAGGTCTTTCCTTCCTCCAACGGTCTAACGATTTACCTGCAGGATATTACGCAGAAAAAAGGCTTGTCGCTGCTGAAGGAGCAGCACTACGAGTCGCTGTTCAAATATAATCCGGATGCGGTATTTGCCTTTGATCTGGAAGGAAATTATCTTAGCGTAAATCCGGCGATGGAGCAGCTGCTAGGCTATGGAGCGGATGAATTCTTGAAGATGTCCTATGTCCCGCTGATCCCTGCGGAGGAGCTGGAGAAAACAAAGAGTCTCTTCAAGCTGGCAGCGAAAGGGATTACGCAGCATTATGAAACAAAGGCGATTCATAAGAGCGGTCATGTAATTGACGTGAAAGTAACCAATATGCCGATTATCGTCAATCATGAATCCGTGGGGGTATTTGGCGTTGCCAAAAATATTATGCAGGAGAATCAGAATAAGACGAAGCTGCTGCAGGCGGAAAAATTGACGGCCGTTGGCCAGCTTGCGGCTTCCATCGCTCATGAAATAAGGAACCCGCTCACTTCGCTGAAGGGTTTTGTTCATCTCATCGAGCAGGCCGTAACGGGCGTGAACGAAAATTATTTTACGATTATGAAGGACGAGCTGCGCAGAATCGAGCTGATTACGAGCGAGCTGTTATATCTAGCCAAGCCGCAGGCTCAGGCATTCAAGGATGAACAAATCTGCCAGATCATTCAGGATGTCAACTTGCTTATGAGCTCCCAAGCTTTGATGAACAACGTGGAGATCAGAGTGCCGAACCTAATAGGCCTGCCGCCTGTACGGTGTGTGGCAGCTCAGCTGAAGCAGGTATTTATCAATCTGTTCAAAAACGCCATGGAAGCAATGCCTAGCGGCGGGGTCATCGATATCCAAGCCTTCAGCCCAAGCCCGGAAATGCTTATGATTCAGGTGTCCGATACGGGAAAAGGCATTCCGCAGGAGCTTATTGCGAAGATCGGATCTCCCTTTTATACAACCAAAGAGAACGGAACGGGCCTTGGCATGATGGCCACCCAGCAAATTATACATTCGCATGGCGGAACGCTTGATATAACAAGCACGGATGGGAAAGGGACTACGATCCATATATGTTTGCCGGCCGCAAGCGCACGGAATCATGATGAAACCGGTGATCTTAAATGAAGAAAGATAAAAGTAAGGCAGCCGGAATGTTCGGGTGTCTTTCTTCGTTTTCGGGCAGTTATCTTCCATGGAGTATGCTATTATAAAGGCTATAATGTTGATCGACATAATGTAGAAAAGAGGGATGGCTTACGAGGGAGTTTGGACTTCGGTTTAATTATTTTTTTGAACGATGGATGTTTCTGCTGATCCCGGGATCGCTTGTCCTGGGTTTTCTTTTTGCCGATACGCTTGCTCCGATGGTGGATGCCGTACCGTATCTGTTTGCTTATGTGACCTTGACGATGGGCATTGGCTGCGGACTCCGGCATTTGTATGAGGTCATCAAAAAGCCCGGCATTCTGGTATGGACGCTGCTATTGGCGCATCTGTTGTCCCCGCTGGTTGCCTACGGGCTTGGCTCGTTATTGTTTGGAGCGTCCTCGCCTTATGTGGTTGGGCTTGTGCTCTTTACGATCATCCCGCTTGGCGTATCTACCGTTCTGTGGGTGGGGATGTCGGGCGGCAGCGTGCCGCTTGTGCTTGCGATGGTCGTGCTGGACTCCGCATTAAGCCCGTTTGTTGTACCATACGGCATTCATTTATTTTTTAATACCTCGGTTGATATTGCGATTGGTCCGATTATGTTCGACCTGTTCGTTATCGTTGTACTGCCGACCATTGTTGGCGTAGTTTTATATGAGCTGAGCAAGGGGCGGATTCAGGAGAAGGTGAAACCGGTTGCGATGCCAATCTCGAAGCTTTGCTTTGTTGCGGTGGTGGCCTTGAACGCTTCGGCGATTGCACCGTATGTCGACCAATTGAAGCATGACATGCTGAAGCTGATCCCGCTTGTTATTGTTCTGGTGGGGGTATGTTATGCAGTAGGCTTCCTCGGAACGGCCAAATTCGGCGGCAAGGAAGTACAGGTAACCGTATCCTATGCGACGGGCATGCGAAATATTTCGCTTGGCATCGTCCTGGCGCTGGGCTACTTCAGCCCGCTGGCTGCCGTACCGGTTGTGCTCTCTATCCTTGTGCAGCAGCCGCTGGCGACGGTGCATCACTTTGTTTTACAAAAACTTAACAAAAACAAGACTGGCGAAGCCGCATGACGGCATGTACGATAAAACGAGTGACAAATAGGCAAATTGGAGATGAAGGGCCATGAACAGCTTTCGCAACCGATTAACGTTAACCATGATCATTATCCTTGCGTTATCCGTAACCGCAGCCGGTCTCTTCATGGCAAAGACGTTTAAGGACAACCATATCAATGCGCTTGAGGACAATATGGTCCGCGAGATGCATATCATTCTGGCCAAGACCGAGTGGAAGCAGGGAGATAATGCGGTGTTATTCCCGTATTTCACGAAGGAAGCCGAGACTCTTAGAACCTACGCGGATTCCAGGGTTACCTTTATCGCGGGAGACGGTACTGTCCTTGGCGACTCGGACCATGCTCCGGAAACGATGGATAACCACAGCAAACGGGTAGAAGTAGTGGAGGCCCACAAAGACGGTATTGGCAGAGCAATCCGTTACAGCGATACGTTGAAAGAAAATTTATTGTATGTAGCCATTACGGCTAATCCATCGGATCCAAATTCCAATGTGATCCGGCTGGCGATGAGTCTGAAGGAAGTCGACAAAAGCATCGATCAGCTGTGGACCGTATTAATTATCGGGCTGCTGATTTTGTTTATTGTTGCCGCTTTTATCAGTTACCGGATCGCCTTAAGCTTAACACGGCCGCTTGAACAAATTACGAAGGTTGCCCAGCGCATCAAGCAGATGGATTATAAAGCAAGGGTGAAGGTCAGGAAGCAGGATGAAGTTGGCGAGCTTGGTCATGCTATTAATGCCATGGCTGAAAGCCTTGAGGTGCAAATGACGCGTATCCGGCAAAACGAAAGCCAGCTGGAGAGCGTGCTTGATAACATGATTAACGGCGTTATGATGATTGATCCGGCCGGCAAGATTCTGCTGATGAGCCGTCGCGCGGGAGAACTCCTCGGCATTTCTTCCGGTGAGCTTGTCGGTAGGAATTATGCGGAAGCCAAGCAGCAATACGAGCTGTCCCAGCTGATCCAAGAGGCATTGGAGGGCCGCGAGCATATCCGGGAGGAGATTACGTTCTACTTCCCGGAGGAACGCTTGCTGGAGCTTAACCTGGTGCCGATTAATCAGGAGAACCAGGAGTTCGGCGGGGTGCTTCTCGTGCTTGCGGACGTAACGGCGATCCGTCGCCTCGAGCGGATGCGCAGCGAATTTGTAGCGAATGTATCCCATGAGCTGAAGACGCCAATCGCAGCGGTAAAAGGCTTCGCCGAGACGCTTCTTGGCGGTGCGGTGAACGATGAGGAGACCGCGCGTTCTTTCCTGCAAATCATTTATGACGAGAGCGACAGGCTGAACCGTCTCATTGGGGACATTCTGGCTTTGTCGAAAATTGAGTCGAAGCGTGTTCCGCTTTACTTCTCGCCGGTGGAGATGGATTCGTTCATGACGAAGACCGTGACGATGATGGAGTCGGAGGCAGCGAAGAAGTCGATCAAGCTGCAGCTGGAGATGGAGCATGGCTTGTATGTGGAAGCCGATGAGGACCGTTTACGACAAATTATGATGAATGTTATCGCAAATGGCGTAAACTATACACCAGAAGGCGGTAAAGTATCGGTTAATATCGAAAGCATCGATGAGGATCATATCCGGATCCAGATCAGCGATACCGGCATTGGCATTCCGAAGAAGGATTTGCCAAGGATTTTCGAGCGGTTCTACCGGGTGGATAAAGCAAGATCCCGCAGTTCAGGAGGCACCGGACTTGGTCTGTCGATCGTCAAGCATCTGGTTGAGCTGCATAAAGGCACAATAGCGGTGACAAGCGCCGTAGGCGTTGGTTCCACATTTGTCATTGAGCTGCCCGTTCTCCAGCAATAACAGCCGGCCGAAAAATTTACCCATTCTTCATGAAATCGTGATAAACTAAGGTAGAAAATTTGTGTCCAGGCTGGACAAGCTGGAGGTACTCATGTCACATAAAGTGCTCGTTATTGAGGATGAACCGACACTCGCGCGACTTTTGTCGTATAATCTGACGCAAGAGGGTTACGATACGACTGTCATTGATCATGGTGCAACCGGGCTTCAGACCGCTTTGCAGCGCAACTTTGATCTCATTATTTTGGACATCATGCTGCCAGGCTTGAACGGCTTTGAAATATTAACAAGGCTTCGCCAGAACGGCGTTAAGACGCCTATTATTATTTTGACCGCGCGCAATGCGGAGGAAGAAGTCGTTCAAGGGCTGAAGCATGGCGCGGATGACTACATTACGAAGCCGTTTGGCGTTGCGGAGCTGCTCGCGAGGGTATCTGCCGTATTGCGCCGGACGCAGCAGGATGACAGCGTGCCAATCGAAACGTCGGAGAAAGTCATTACCGTAGGAGATTTGTCGATTTATCCGGAGAAATACGAAGTTATTCTGAACGGGGAGACCGTTCCGCTTCGTCCGAAGGAATTCGAAGTGCTGCTGTATCTCGTACAGCGTCCGGGGATGGTTATTACGCGCGATGATTTGATGAACGTGGTCTGGGGCTTTGACTATATCGGCGGCCAGCGTACGGTTGACGTCCATGTCAGCTCGCTGCGCAAGAAGCTGGAGCTTGGTCAATCCGTACAGATCGAATCGATTCGCGGCGTCGGTTATAAATTAGTCATGTCAAAAAAACTCGTCACACCAAAGGGATAAGGTGGACGAGTTTTTTGTTGCGCTATTGCCGGTTCCAATCCAGCATCTTGCGTTGGAATTGCTTGGGGGAGCAGTCATTGTACTTCTTGAACATCTTATAGAAGTGGGCCATGTTAGGCATTCCGATCCGCTCTCCGACCTCGGTAATGCTTAGATCCTTCGTTAGAAGAATACGTTCCGCCCATTTGATCTTTCGGTAATTGACGAATTCCGTGAAAGACATCCCTATTGTTTTCTTGAAAAACTTGACGAAGTAGTAATAGCTCATGTTGGCGATCCGGCATACTTCTTCCACCTGAATCCTGTCGGTCAGCCGGTTCTCGACATAGTCCAGGACAGGCTTCAGCCGGAGTCGGTCGAAATCGTCCTGCTCGGCGAGCATCTTCCGGTTATCGTTGCGCAGCAGCGTCAGCAGAATCTGCTTGATCAGTACGCTAACCGCGATTTCATAGCCGGTCTCCTTGCGTTCCGCCTCATGATGCAGCTGGCGAATGTAATCTCCGATCTGCTTCTTCACTTTGCCGTTCTCTTGGAAAATATAATTGGCCATGCTGAGCGGATTCTCAGTCTCGGAGAAATAACGCATATAAGCAATCGTGCTTTGATCGAAAAACGGCTCCAGCTCGAACTGCAGGACGATGTAGTCGAGATGCCCGACACTCTTGTCGCGGTGCAGCTGGGAAGCGCCGATCATAATGATATCGCCAGGTTCGAGATGGTAGCTCTCTTCCTCGACATCCACATCGAGCCTGCCTTTTATGATATAGAGCAGCTCAAGCTGCCGGTGATAATGCCAGTTGGTGAAATCGTCATCCTTCCGGATCGGCTGCCAGACACGCAAGGATAACAAAGGGTTTTCATAGACAACTTTCTCGTTAAACGGCTCCACCTTTGCTGGTCCCACCTTACGTTGAAGTTTGATTCCGCACTTGACGCCCGCGGGCGACAGGTTGCCTTCTTCATTGTAGTGGGCTTCGGCGTTAAAGGCAACCATTCGCCAAATCGCCGGGGACATAGGTATAATAGAGTCAGAACGCGAGAGGAGATGACGGCATGCGGCCAAAAGTGTACCTATCATCCAAAGTATCCGATGAGGTAAAAGCATACCTCGACCAATATTGTGAATGCGAAATGTGGCAAAACCCGGAGAGAGCGATTACCGGGCAGGAGCTTGCCGAAAAGATCGGCGACGCGGAAGGGCTGCTTGCAGCCGGCAATGCAATCAGCGAGCGGCTGCTGAGCGCAGCGCCAAAGCTGCGGGCGGTCAGCAATATTTCGGTAGGCTATAACCATAACGATCTGGACGCGATGAAAAAACGCGGCATTATCGGCACTCATACACCGTATGTGCTGGATGAGACGGTGGCGGATTTAACGCTTGCCCTTATGCTGGCAGCGGCCAGAAGAGTAACGGAGCTGCATAATCTCGTCCGCGGCGGGGGATGGCAGCGGGGCGTTGGCGAGCAGCTGTTTGGACTCGATGTGCATCACGCAAAGCTTGGCATTATCGGAATGGGACGCATTGGCGAGCAGATTGCCAAACGCGCCAAATTCGGTTTTGATATGGAGGTTTCCTACTATAACCGCAGCCGCAAGCCGGAGACCGAGGAGCGCCTTGGCGTAAATTACCTAGGGCTTAATGAGCTGCTGGAGCAGTCGGACTTTATCGTGCTTATGACTCCGCTTACGCCGGAGACCAAGCATATGATCGGCGAAGAGCAGTTTAACCGGATGAAACGGACCGCGATCTTTATTAACGTATCGCGCGGCGAGACGGTTGACGAAGCGGCTCTGATTGAAGCCCTGCGCACGAAACGGATTTATGCGGCAGGCCTCGATGTGTACGAGAAGGAGCCGGTCAGCCCGGATAATCCGCTGCTCCAGCTCGATAATGTCGTGACGCTGCCGCATATCGGTTCGGCAACCAAGAAGACGAGGAACGACATGGCTATGGTTGCGGCCCGCAATCTGGTGGATGCGCTATATGGCAGAGAGCCGCAATACGTGATTCCGGAATTGAAGAATTAATAGAGAAAAAGGCTGCTCCTGTACTGGGGCAGCCCTTTTTTTGCGGAGGCGAAGATCGTGTTAATGCCCGTCCTCGTGGCTTTTTCTTCCTTCCACATACATTTTTGCCGGGTTAACTTCGCTTTCCTTTGCGGAGAGGGAATTGGATACCAGCTTGAATACGGAGGTTTTGCTGCCCATTGAGGAGACGTACCGTTCCAAGTGGGTCCTTGCCAGCGGCCGGTCGAAATAACCGGGAACGTATTTGTCCAGCATGACCTGCATCGCGGCGGTCGCTTCCTCCCAATCGTCGACCTTCTCGATGGTGCCGTAGATAATGGCGCTCATATAAGCGGTATCCACATGGGCAGGCGTTGGATCGGCGATCGTGCCGTACTCTTCGCTGACCGTAAAGCAGCCCGCCGGATTGTCTGCAATCATTTCGATTTTCCGCCCTTCGGATGCACCGTGGAAGTAGATGGCGTTATCCTTCCAGACGAAGTTTAAAGGCACGACGTAAGGAACATTATCCGAGCAGAGGCCAAGGAATCCGGTCCGGGCCTGCCCCAGGAAACGTTCGATTTTGCCTGCATCGGTACAGGCTCTTTTTTGCAAGCGGATGGGAAACATTTTACTTCACTGCCTTTCTTTCGGTTCATTGTGTTATCATTGTAGAAGGAATCTGTCCCTGCCAAAAGGTACAGTTTTATTCGAAACAAAGGGTACAGATTGAGGTGCAGGATGATCAGCTTAACGCCGGAATTGGATAAACAGAGCGAGATTCCGCTTTATCAGCAGCTATTTGCTTATTTAAAAGGACAGATCGAGTTGGGCATGCTGCATGAAAATGACCGTCTGCCCTCGATCAGGCAGTTGTCCGTTTATTTGTCCGTCAGCAAAAATACCGTCGAATCCGCTTATCAGCAGCTACTGGCGGAAGGCTATATTCAGAGCCGGCTTCGCAGCGGCCTATACGTAATGCTCTTGATCAGCTTGAGGGGATTAAGGAGAAAAAGCCGGCCAGATCAGAAGTCGAGTTAAGCCTGGATTCGCTGCCGCATAACGCGATCAACTTTGAATATGGCGATGTAGAGCTGGAGCATTTTCCGGTGCGGCTGTGGAAGAAATGCCTGGTCGATGCTCTGGAGGAATGTACGACAGAGGTATATGGCTACGGCGATCGCCAAGGGCATAAGGGGCTTCGTTCCGAGATTGCCCGTTATTTGTACCAGTCACGCGGGGTGGTATGCGCGCCGGATCAAATTTTTTTGAGCGCCGGGACTCAGACAATGATCAGCCTGCTAGCCCAGCTGCTGCCTCTGCCTGAGGCGATTGCGATGGAGGAGCCCGGGTATAACGGGGTTAGAACGGTACTGATGAACATGGGGCGAAGAATCATACCTATGCCGCTCGAGCATGACGGGATCTCAGTCGAGCATTTGAGAGGAAGCGCGGCAAGTATGGTATACGTGACGCCTTCCCATCAGTTTCCTCTAGGGATGATCATGCCGGTCCAGAACCGTATCAAGCTGCTTCAATGGGCTTATGAGCAGGAAGGCTATATCATCGAGGATGATTTCGACAGCGAGCTGCGTTATCAGGGGCAGCCGATTCCAGCTCTTAAGGCGCTGGACACCGGGGACAAGGTTATTTATTTGGGTACGTTCTCGAAATCGTTCCTGCCGGGAATACGTTTAAGCTATATGGTGCTGCCGGAACGGGCTGCGCAAGATTTCAGAAGCAAGCTGCAGGCATACAGCCAATCGGTATCGCCGCTTATTCAGGCCGCCATGTACCGGTTCATGAAGGAAGGTTATTTCGAAAGTCATATCCGCAAGATGAAGAAGCTGTACCAATCCCGCCACCGGATGCTGCTCCGTTCGATCCAGGAACAGCTCGGCAGCCATGCCGGCATTATCGGGGAGCGGTCGGGCATGCATCTGCTGCTTGATGTCTATGGACGATCCGGCGATGAACTTGTGGAGAAGGCACTGGAGTATGGAGTCATAACTTACACGCCAAGGAAGCATTGGCTGAATCCGGAGGCTTGTCCGCCATCGTACATCATGCTGGGTTTTGGCGGACTTAACGAACAGAAAATCCGCGAAGGAATTATTCTGCTGCGCAAGGCTTGGCTCCCTTAAGATGTGATACAATACGATGGAGACCTAACTAAGGAAAGAGAAGTGAATTTTTTTGATTACCATTACGATTCCGGAACCGGACGTTACGATTTACAAACAGACGAACCCGCAGCTCAGCCATATTTACAACTTTACGGATTTCCATCTGATTACGCGTGAAAAGGGCGGCTTCTTTATTTTTTACAATTTCAAGGGAGACGTGCTGTTTGTCGGCAAGGCCAGAAAGCTGAGACCACGCATTAAGAAGCATTTCGAAGACAGCGTATCCCCAATGAAAAATTACCGCGATGAAGTGACCAAGATCGAGATTTACGTGAATGAGGATGCGGTGGAGCGTGAAATTTACGAGACTTACCTGATCAATCAATTCCGGGCGAAGTATAACGTGGACAAGGTGTTGTTCCGATAGAAAATGGAAGCGACTGATTATGAAGGCTCCTCAGCGATGAGGGCCTTTTTTTATTGGGATTGTAGTAGGAATGGGGGAATGTATAGATCCTTCAGGATGTTCTTTAGTTTCGGTAGTTCCATTCGCGAGAGGATAAGCTATACTGTAGCGGCATATCGATTTTCTGAGAAAAAGAGGGATTGCTTATGGAACAGGGGAAGCGGAATAGGATTGCGGTTAACCAGCTTGGGTTCCGGAGAATGGACCGGAAGACGGCTGTTATAGAAGGAGAAGGCGGAACGTTCAGGTTGATTAGTCAGGAAACCGGCGAAGTGGTGTTGGAGGGGGAAACCGGGACTGCAGCTGGGGACAGATCCAGCGGCAGGAAAGTTAGCAGGGCGGATTTTTCCGGCGTGCAGCAAGCCGGGATTTACAAGCTGGAGACGGAGCATGGGCAAGTCTCGGATTGGTTTGCTATCGGAGATGAGGGATATAGGGCTGCTCATCAGGCATTGTTGAAAGCGTTTTATTATTTCCGCTGCGGAATCAAACTGGAGGAGTCGTACGCGGGAGCGTGGAAGCATGATGCTTGCCATCTGACGCCTGCGATTGTATACGGAGACGAATCGAGGAATGTGGATGCCTGGGGCGGATGGCATGATGCCGGCGACTATGGCAAATACGTGGGGCCGGGAGCAAAAGCCGTTGCGGATTTGCTGCTTGCTTATGAATGTTATCCGGATGCGTTTGCGCGTGTGCTGCCTTTGCCTGAATCAGACGGCGTGATGCCGGATGTGCTCCATGAATGCCGGTATGAGCTGGAATGGATGCAACGCATGCAGGATGCGGAGTCCGGCGGCGTGTTCCATAAGCTGACGACTATGCGTTTCCCTGCTCCGGATACAATGCCGGAGGACGATACGGACGAGCTGTACGTTTCTCCGGTATCGGCCACGGCAACGGGTTGTTTTGCCGCCATTATGGCGATGGCTGCGCGCGTGTACGGGCGTTTTGATGCAGGGCTTGCCGCCGGTTGCAAAGCTGCCGCCGAGCGGGCATGGGATTGGCTTGAGCGGCATCCGGAAGTACCGGGCTTCCGTAATCCGCCGGAGATTGTAACCGGTGAATATGGCGATAAGCTGGACATTGATGAGCGGTATTGGGCAGCAGCCGAGCTGTATCGTACAACGGGAGAAGAGCGGTATCACGAGGCTTTTCTCCTGTTGGCGGAGCGGGAATTCGACAAGTACGAACTTGGCTGGGCCGATATGGGCGGCTACGGGACAATCTCCTATCTGTTGTCGGAACGTCGGGGGGATCTGGCTGTTACAGAACGGCTTCGGGCCGGTCTGTTGGAACGAGCCGAGCGGCTTGCTGATGTAAGCCGGAAGGATGGATTCGGCGTATCTTTACAGCCGGAGCAGTACAAATGGGGCAGCAATATGCTGGTACTCAATCATGCGATGCTGCTGCTAATTGCTGATCGCGTGGCTGGAACAGTTACGTATGCGGATCTGGCGTTGAATCATATCCATTACCTATTCGGGATGAATGTGATGGGCATCAGTTATGTAACGGGGTTCGGCAGCCGGTCGGTCAAACATCCGCATCATCGTCCATCGGAAGGCGACGGCGTGGACGATCCGGTTCCGGGGCTTGTATCCGGCGGTCCAAACCTTGGCATTCAGGATGACTATGCCCGGGAGCATCTGGCTGGCAGAGCCCCAGCCGCTTCCTTCGCGGATGTGATGGAAAGCTACTCGACAAACGAAGTAACGATCTACTGGAATTCTCCTGCCGTGTTTGTGTTGAGTCATTTTGTATAGGAGGGCCGAGCGCTGAGCATGGATAGGAATAGGACCCTGATGGGGTCTTATTGATAAGCCCAGTGGGCTAAATGGCAATGATAAGACCCTCTGAGGGTCTTATTGCATTTGTGGTAGTTGAAAAGTGCCACGCAGAAGCGGGCCAAACACGGAATAAGACCCTAATGGGGTCTTATTTACTGAATTGTTAGTAGACAGCTGATGGCAAGTTAAAAGACCCCGTCGGGGTCTTTTTGCGTAACCGCTATAGTAAGTTAAAGTCCCTTAGGGACCTTAACTTACATCTTAAGGCAACGTATTTCTTAATTAAGGTCCCTAAAGGGCCTTAATCACGAACGGACAGCCTAGAATAGTTGAAAACGAGGGGGGTGCTTCCTGTTAGGGTTCCTAAGGGACCTTAACAGGAAGTAAACGGAGCAGCTTGATATGGTTAAGGTCCCTTAGGGATCTTAACCATACCCAGCTACATCTCTCGCACCATCAACACCTGCTCCAATGTGGTCACAAGCCCCATCTCTGCGAGCAGCTCGACCAGCACCGCATGGGATGCCCGGATATTAAAGGCCGAGCGCCGGCAAGTCTCGCTGGGCTGCCAGACTTCTTGCAGCGCGGCCAACATTACATCCTTGGCGTCGGTACGTCCCGGAGCGACTTCAGCCCGGTACAGGACAATGCCCGTCAGGTCGCCGTCCGGGCTGAACGTCCTCCTGTACAAGGCATAACCGGCTGTTTCTCCGCCGTCGAAGACGGCAACGCTCTCGCCATCCTTCAGGCTAGGCAGACCAGCCTGCCAGACTTCGCCCGGGGTGTAGAACGGAAGCCGTGCGGCTTCCGCTGCCATGCCAAGCTCAATCTGGTATGGATGCTCGTACGTGTCGTCCATATCCGGAATCGGCTGATCCGTGGACTGGATGAGGAGGCGGTCGATCTGCTTATAACCAATTGCTTCATACAGCCGAATGGCATTCGTATTTTGCGAGATCGCCTCGAGATTTGCCTGGTCAACGCTTAACTCCTCGTATAGCTGCAGGTTCCTCAGCATAAGAGCCTTGCCGATGCCTTTGCCCCGGAAGGCCGGCTTGATGGCGGTTCCGCCGTTCCATGCCAGCTTTCGGCCGTCATATTCACGGAAGCCGTTCATGACAAGTCCGGCTGCTTCTCCGTCGACATAACAGGCGAGGGAATACTCAAGCGAGAGGCCTTCGGAGGCGGCCCGGCCGACGAACCGCTCAAGCGGAAGCGCAGCCGGAACAAAATAACCTTCGAAGGACTGATTCCACAGCTCCGATATTTCCTTGACCGGAAGCTCGCTGAGAGGTTGGAATGTCACATTCATAAGCAGCAGTCTCCTTACAGAGCTTTGTCGTCAACGCTTTCCAGCCAGCCGTCGATGCTGCCGATGACGGAAGTAACGCAGCCATCCTCGAACGGCGAGATCAGGCCGGCCACCTTAACGAGCTCGGTAAAGGAGAGGCTGCCGCCTTGCTGGCAGAGCTTGTGGTAATCGGCCCATGCCGAGGTACGGTCCTCGTGCATTCTTTTCCAGAACTGAAAGGCACAAATTTGCGCCAGGGTGTAATCGATATAGTAGAACGGACTGCCGAAAATATGCCCCTGACGCTGCCAGAAAGCACCATGCTCGAGATAGCTGTTCTCCTCATAATCACGGTGAGGCAAATACTTCTTCTCGATTTCGCGCCATGCAGCCTTCCGTTCAGCCGGAGTAGCATCCGGATTCTCGTAGACAAAGTGCTGGAATTCGTCGACCGTTACACCGTAAGGGAGGAAGAGAAGGGCACTCGCCAGATGCTGGAACCGGTATTTATCCACGTCTTCTTTGAAGAACAGCTCCATCCACGGCCAGGTGAAAAACTCCATGCTCATCGAATGAATCTCGCAGGCTTCATAAGTAGGGAAGGCGTATTCCGGCACGGCAAAGCTTCTGCTCTCGTACACCTGGAAGGCATGGCCGGCTTCGTGCGTCAGCACATCGATATCCCCGGAGGTACCGTTAAAGTTGGAAAAAATAAACGGTGCGCCGTATTCGCTGATATAGGTGCAATATCCGCCGCCTTGCTTGCCTTTTTTCGCAACGAGATCCATCAGGCCGTTATCCAGCATAAACCGGAAAAACTCATCCGTTTCCGGCGACAGCTCCGCGTACATCCGTGCTCCGTTCTCAACGATCCAATCCGGGCTGCCTTTTGGCTTCGCATTGCCGGTTAGGAAAGCAAGATTCTCGTCGTAGTAGTAGAGATGGTCGACGCCGATGCGCTCGCGCTGGCGTTCCTTCAGCTTGCTCGCCACCGGCACGATATGCTCAAGCACCTGATTGCGGAAATTCGCCACCATCTCCGCCGTATAGTCGGTACGGCTCATGCGGGCATAACCAAGCTCAACGAAATTCTTGAAGCCCAGCTTTTTCGCGATGCGGGTGCGCACCTTGACGAGCTCGTCGTAAATCCGGTCAAATTCAGCTTCATTACCGCTCATGAAACCGGAAGAAGCTTCAGACGCTTGTTTGCGGACGGAGCGGTCGGTCGATTGCTGGAACGGCGATAACTGCGAAAGCGTCCGTTCTTCGCCGTCGAACAAAATTTTGGCGGAAGCGATAAGCTTCGTGTATTCGGTGGACAGCTTATTCTCCTGCTGCAGATCCTCGATAACCTCCGGGCTGAAAGTTTTCAGCGAGAGTTCGGCCAATTGGAACAATTGACGGCCCCATTTGGCTTCAAGCTCCGAGCGGTATGCCGAATTCACAAGCGCCCGGTAATAATCCGTTATGTATTCCTGAACGACAGGTCCGTTCTCGTCGAAGAAATCCTGCTCGGCTTTATAAAATTCATCGTTGGTATCAATCGAATGACGGATGCTCGCAATTTGCTGCATCGTATCAAATTCGCTCCGCAGCTTGTTCAGGCCGGTCATCGCGGCGTCTTGCTCCTCGAAACGGCTTGCCGCGTTAAAGGCGGATAGAAGCTCCTTGAACTGCTTTTCGAAAGACGCTACTTCGGGACGTTCGTAACGATACTCATTAAATTTCACGGGGATACACCTGTCCTCTCTTGATCAATGTTTTTTTGGGAAATAGGAAATGGATGGCAGAATGATTGTCTTGAAATGTCTATTCGTTAGGATTAGCGGTTAATCCTGCTTCATCCGTAAGCAAAAAGGCTTCCTTCACCAATGCTCAGGCGAAGAGAAGCCTTTCATGAAAGTATGTTCAGAATACAGCGTTTATTTCCGGGTTCTGAGCTCAAATTCCTCGCGAATCCGTGCAAGCAGGGCCGGATCGGAAACCACGTCGTAAGCGGTCGCAGCCAGCGTCTTGGCGGCGAAAATCATCCGCTCGAGCGCACGCTCCGTCATTGCCGCGTCACGGAATTCCACGGTATGGAGAAGGAAACGTTCCTCGACGATTTTTACGTAAGGATGAATGGCAGGACAGCGGACGGAAACATTGCCCAAATCCAGAGAGCCATGATCCTTCCCGGTCTCGATCTCTTCCGGCTTTACGCCTAGCTCAAACAGATTGGCGGTGAAGCATTCGGACAAAGCTTCATTCGTAAGCAGCTCGTCATAGGAAAACTCGTAGTTGCTCATCTCCAGCCTGCAGCCGGTCTGCAAAGCGGCCCCTTCGGCGCAGCGGCGAACCTTATCGGCAAGCTCGTTCGTGTAGGCACGGGAAGCGGAACGGACATAAAACTGGGCGGAAGCGTAGTCTGGAATGACGTTAGGAGCTTTGCCGCCGTTATCGATAATGCCATGAATGCGGGCGTCGCTCCGGGTCTGCTGGCGCAGAGCGTTAATGCTGTTGAACAGCTGCAGAACCGCGTCGAGGGCATTCACGCCTTCGTAAGGGCTTGCCGCCGCATGGGCCGGCTTGCCGAAATATTCGAACCGGATCGCGTCAAGCGCA
Organism: Paenibacillus sp. JDR-2; assembly: GCF_000023585.1. Lineage (NCBI taxonomy): Bacteria > Bacillati > Bacillota > Bacilli > Caryophanales > Paenibacillaceae > Paenibacillus > Paenibacillus sp. JDR-2. The sequence goes on from NC_012914.1 coordinate 1,806,025, forward strand.
AGCGAATCGCCGGATTTCTCAAACGTATAATAAGGATGCGCCATCAGGGCGAAGTCGCAATCGTCGAACAGCCCGGCTTCGGACATAGGCACCTTGGCGCCTTTGGTCTCTTCGGCAGGCGTGCCGTAGACGCGGATCGTTCCGCCAAATTGATCCATGACGGCCTTTAGCCCAACAGCTGCCGCAATTCCCATCGTGCAGATGAGATGATGACCGCAAGCATGTCCAATTTCCGGCAGGGCGTCATATTCGCATAGAAAAGCAACGGTAGGACCCGGCTTGCCGGTCGTATAGGTTCCGATAAAAGCGGTTGGAATGCCAAGCGTTCCCTTTTCAACCGAGAAGCCTTGTCTCTCCAGCTCCTCGATCAGCATGGCCGCGGATTTGAACTCCTGGTGGCCCAGCTCCGGATTAGCGCCAATCGTTCGCGAGATTTGTTTGAATGATTCCGCATGGGATTCAATGATGTCAATTACGAGTTGCTTGTTGCTGCTTGTCATGGACAAGCCTCCTTCTATCAAACTTTATCCCCACCATTATAACCGATAAGCCGCATCATTGCCTGCTAGTGCCTGCTAGTGAAGAAGCTCGGTCTTGCTTAGTGGAAGCCATGCATCTTCTTGAACTGCTCCGGACTCATCCCTTCCATTCTCTTGAAGACGGTACTGAAATAGCTGGCGCTGTCGAAACCTACTTTCGCCGCAATCTCCTGCATTTTATGCTCCCGGCCGAGAAACATCAGCTCTTTGCTGCGGTTAATCCGTTCACGGTTCACGTATTCCATCGGACGCATGCCCATCAGCTGCTTGAACAAGCGGCACAAATATTGCGGGGTAACGCCAATGCGCGAAGACAAATCCTGAATCGTCATGACGCTGTCGATATGCTCCTCGATATAGCGGATGACCGGATTTAGCCGCATGTAATATTGCTCTGCCGATTGGGTGCTGACCTGTACGACCTTCATCAAATCGAGCAGGAACAGATACAACAGCTTCGAGCATTCAAGGCCGAGAAATGGAAGCCCCGACTCCGCCATGGCGGAAATGCCTCGAAGATGGGCAACGATCATTTCGCTGTCGGTAACGGAGTACAGACCGGGTTCCTTAATGCCCGCTTGGTTAAGCAAGTCCTTGGCAAGGCTGCCGCCAAAGCTGATGAAATAAACATCCCAGGGATCCCGGACCGCGTAATAACGGTGGGGAACGCCGGGGAATAAACAGAAGCCCTGCCCGGGCTTTACGGTATATTTCTCGTCACCGATCCAAAGCACGCCTTCGCCGCCGGTGGACTGAAGCCATTGATAATGCGGAAAGCCCTGCTGCCGGTCGATCGTCTCCTGGTTATTCCAGTGCCCGATAATGTCCACGTAGATGGGGAGCTTACGGTCGGAATCGGCCAGAATAGGAAATACCAATTTATCCATAATGGAGCCACTTCCAGTTTCATATATTTAAAGTGATGTGAATATAATGTGATTTTATTGGATCTGAAAGCGTATTACAATATTAATATCGTAATAGACAATATACTTGTATGGAGGTTAACACCCATGACCTTGAAGTTCCCGCCAATCAGCCCGAAATTCCCGCAAATGCTCCATGGAGCGGATTATAACCCTGACCAATGGCTTGATTATCCTCATGTTCTGGAAGAAGATATTCGCCTGATGAAGCTGTCGAGCAGCAACGTGATGTCTGTCGGCATTTTCTCGTGGGCAGCTTATGAGCCTGAAGAAGGCGTATATACGTTTGAATGGATGGACCAGCTGATTGACCGTTTCGCGGCCAACGGCATTTATGCCTTGCTTGCCACGCCAAGCGGCGCAAGACCGGCTTGGATGTCGGAGAAATACCCGGAGGTTCTCCGCGTAGAGGAGAACGGAATCCGGAATATGCATGGCGCGCGCCATAACCATTGCTTCTCCTCGCCGGTATACCGCGCGAAGGTGAAGGAGATGAACGGCAAGCTGGCAGAGCGTTATTCGCAGCATCCGGCTGTAATCGGCTGGCATATCTCCAACGAATACAGCGGCGAATGCCACTGCAACTACTGTAGAGAAGCTTTCCAGAACTGGCTGGAGAAGCGCTACGGTACGATTGAAGCGTTGAACCATGCTTGGTGGACAACCTTCTGGGCTCACAAATATACAAGCTTCAGCCAGATCGATACGCCAACCTACCGCGGGGAAAAGGCCGTACACGGCATGAACGTGGACTGGAGAAGATTCGTCACCGATCAAACGGTAGATTTCTGCCGCAACGAAATGGAGCCGCTTCGCGGGATTAATCCGGAGCTGCCGATTACAACCAACTTCATGCTGGACTTTGAGCCGCTGAACTACTGGAAATTTTCCGAGCTTCTCGACGTTATCTCCTGGGATGCTTATCCGACCTGGCATGACGCGAAGGATCAAAGCGAGCTTGCGGCGTGGATCGGCTTCAACCATGACGTATTCCGTTCGCTCAAAGGCGGCAAGCCGTTTATGCTGATGGAGAGCACGCCAAGCATGACGAACTGGCAGCCGATCAGCAAGCTGAAGAAGCCGGGTATGCATCTGCTGGCTTCCTTGCAGGCGGTTGCCCACGGTTCGGATACGGTTCAATATTTCCAATGGCGCAAAAGCCGCGGCTCCAGCGAGAAGCTGCACGGTGCCGTCGTAGACCATGTCGGCCATGAGAATACCCGCGTCTTCAAGGATGTTACGGATGTCGGTCAGGCGCTTGAGAAGCTGCAGGAGGTTGTTGGTTCTTCCGTTAAGCCTGAGGTCGCTCTTATCAATGACTGGGAGAATCGCTGGGCGGTGAAGGACTCGCAAGGACCGCGCAACGGCGGCATTCATTACGAAGAAACGTTGAAACGTCACTACCGTCCTCTATGGGATATGGGCGTGCCTGTGGACATTATTGATTCGGAATGCTGCTTTGATTCTTACAAACTGCTGATTGCGCCAATGCTGTATATGGTTCGCCCGGGCGTTGGCGAGCGGATTGAGGAGTTTGTGAAAAATGGCGGTACGTTTGTTGCGACTTACTGGTCGGGTATCGTTAACGAAAGCGATCTTTGCTTCCTGGAAGGCTTCCCTGGACCGCTCCGCAAGACGCTTGGCATCTGGTCCGAAGAGATCGACTCCCTGTATGACGGGGAAAAGAACAGCGTTGTGATGTCGGAAGGCAACAAGCTGGGGCTTGTTGGCTCCTATGATGCAATTGAACTCTGCGACCTGATTCACCTGGAAGGCGCGGAAGCTTTGGCGGTATACGGCGATGACTTCTACGCAGGCCGCCCGGCACTGACGGTGAATCAGCTTGGCGAAGGCAAAGCGTATTATGTCGCTTCCCGCAATACCGAACCGTTCTTCACCGATTTCTTCAAGAAGCTGGTCGAGCAGGAAGGACTGAAGCGCGTTGTTGAGACGGAGCTTCCGCAAGGCGTTACGGCTCAATTGCGTTCAGACGGCGAGTTTGATTACGTATTCGTGCTGAATTTCAGCGAGTCGGCACAGCAAGTGAAGCTTGACGAGCAGGAGTACGAGGATGTTCTTGCCGGCGGCAAGGTGGGCAATGAGCTTGAGCTTCCGCTTAACGGAGTGCGAATTCTGAAAAGAAAAGCAAGCTTCCACTCGTAAGCCTGCTGCGGGCGAAAGGCGATTGACATTTATTGCGCCATTCTCTATAATTTCTGTAACTTGATATAACTTATGCGGCGAAAGAGCGCAGTAGCGGCTTAATCCCTGTTCTAGAAAGCCGGGGGGCGATGGAACCCGGCACACATTAAGTCCCGCGAAATACACTCTGGAGCATCCCGGGTAATGCCGGGCGGTTATGGCGAACGATATCTCGCCTAGAGCGGTATGAAGGTCAGCCTTGCGCAAGGCGGCTTCATGCAATTTGGGTGGTACCACGGTAAACAATCGTCCCTGTGTCTATTTAGACATAGGGGCGTTTTTTTCTGTCTTCACCACGATTAAAAAGGAGTGCAAACGGATGAACATTATTGACGAACTGGAATGGCGCGACGCCATTAACCAACAAACCGACGCAGAGGGACTGCGCGAATTGACAAGCGAGAAGGCTGTCTCGCTCTATTGCGGGGTTGACCCGACGGGAGACAGCATGCATATCGGCCACTTGATCCCGTTTATGGTGCTTAAGCGGTTCCAGCTGGCGGGCCACCGTCCGGTTATTCTGATCGGAGGAGCGACCGGTACGATTGGCGACCCAAGCGGCCGCACATCCGAGCGTTCTTTGCAGACGCTGGAACAGATTGAGGCGAATGTGGAAGCGCTTGGTGCGCAGCTGCGCAAGCTTTTCCTCACCGAAGGCGACAACAATATGCGAATGGTCAACAACTATGACTGGACGCATAAAATCAATGTTATCGAGTTCCTTCGCGACTACGGCAAAAACTTCAGCATCAATACGATGCTTGCGAAGGATGTCGTATCGAGCCGGCTTGAGAGCGGCATTTCGTTTACCGAGTTCTCGTACCAAATTTTGCAATCGCTCGACTTCCTGCATTTGTTCCGGGAAGAGGACGTACAGCTTCAAATCGGGGGCTCCGACCAATGGGGCAATATTACGAGCGGCCTTGACCTGATCCGCAAGAAGGAAGGCAGCGAATCGAAGGCGTTTGGCCTTACGATTCCTCTCATGCTGAAGGCTGACGGAACGAAGTTCGGCAAGACGGCAGGAGGCGCCATCTGGCTGGATCCGGAAAAGACAACACCGTACGAGTTCTACCAGTTCTGGGCTAACACGGACGACCGTGACGTCGTTAAATACTTGAAATACTTCACGTTCCTCTCGAAGGAAGAGATTGAAGGCTTAGCTGAGAAAGTGGCTACGGAGCCGCATAAACGCGAAGCTCAGAAGAAGCTTGCCGAAGAGATGACGCGCTTTGTCCACAGCGAAGAGCTGCTGCAGCAAGCGCTGCGCATTACGGCTGCGTTGTTCAGCGGCGATATCAAGTCGCTGAGCGCGGACGAGATCGAGCAGGGCTTCAAGGAAATGCCGACGTTCGAGTCGACGAATGAAGCGAAGAACATCGTTGATTGGCTGGTTGATCTCGGCATTGAGCCTTCCAAGCGTCAAGCACGGGAGGATATTACGAACGGTGCCATCTCCATGAATGGCGAGCGCGTAACCGACCTTACGCTTGAGGTGTCCTCGGAACATGCGATTGGAGGACGGTTCATCATTATCCGTAAGGGCAAGAAGAAATACAGTCTGGTGAAGATGGCTTAAGGCTGATTGAAATAGCACCCCCTGCTTCTACCCCGTTTGGGAGGAGGCAGGGGTGTTTTTATTTTTGTCGATCAGATTCGTTGCGGCAATAGGCATGTCCGGCATGCTTGTCCACATAGAATGGAATATAGCGGTTCAGGTGGGCGAATTCTTGAGATGAGGTGTAGACATGCTTCGAGGATATAAAGGCTTTATGGTTGGCTTAGTAATGGGAGGTCTGCTCATGACGGCTTTTCCGTCCATGGCGGCTACGAATAAGACGGCTTATTCTTTGACGGAAGCGGCATACCCAATCGAAGTTAACGGCTCGGTCTATACCGGGCAGGGATTGCCTGCCCTCGTCTACAAAGGCAACACTTACGTTCCGCTCCGGGCGATGGGGGATATGCTGGGCGCTTCCGTGGCCTGGAATGACAAGCTGGGCAAGGTCGTCATTTCCTCGGGAGCCGTGATCGCCCCATGCAATAATGCGTTCTGCGATGTGTTGGTCACCGGCTCGGGTGGTCATTATACCGTGACCGGAAAGGGTAGGGTATTCGAGGGGGTTATGCAATACGCGGTAGAAGACGGACACGATTATTTGCTCGAAGGTCATCAATCGTTAGGCGAGGGAGCGCCTGCCTGGTCGCCGTTCTCTTTGAAGATAACAATCCCGCCGGATCAGCTGCCTGCTAACGGGACGCTAACGCTCGAGCTTTTCGAAAACAGCGCGAAGGACGGATCGCAAATCAATGTGTTAAGCATCCCTTTGGAAACGTTCTAGCACTCTCCCGTGAATGAGCTGGCTGTTTTAAAAGCAGTCTTGCCAATAAAGCCGCAAGTTAAAGCGCATTATGCGCTTTGGCTTGCGGTTTTTTGCTGCTGCTCTCGAAAATTGATTCTTCCGTCCTATCTTTTGGCCGGCTAATAGAGAAAAATAAAATAAGAACATAATTTAATAATATTAAATATAATAAATGGGTCAAAAAGAAGAGAAAATCCGCGAAATGGTTCGAAATTTGACGAATTTATCTTAAAATCGTGACATTTTATGTCGAATCATTCACTATCGGTCTAATAATGAAATATTGATTATATCTAATATTTATATTAATATGTGTGGCAAGAACTACTTCTTGTACTTTCTGATTTTCCGAATCATCTTAATGACCTTCACAATCAAATGAAGACGACAGGCCGAACTAAGGTTCGGCTGCAAAGGAGGCATCATGCGAGTGGGGAAACAGCATGAACGTGCCGAGTGGACGGGATTTCAGGAATCTCGTCCTTACGGCCCGAAGTATGATCTTAGAACGGATTTTGTCATGGTGTACGGGTTGTCGGATAAGCTGGAGGAGCGAATCGAGGGCTGGAGGAAAGCCGGCTATACGATTCATCTCATGACCGGCGTCTCGTGGGGCGAGTACCAGGATTATTTGTACGAGAAATTCGACGGAAGAAATCACTGGGACGAAGCCCAGATGGACCGGTTCGGCAACTACATTCAGCATGGGAAAGACGTGCCGTATATGGACCCGACAATCGCTTTCTCCGAATATTTGGCGACTTATATCAAGAAGGCGATTGACTGCGGCGTCGAAGCGATCCATCTGGAGGAACCGGAATACTGGGCGGCATCGGGGTATTCCGAGGCGTTCAAGCGCGAGTGGCTGACTTATTACGGGGAGCCGTGGACGGCTCCTCACTTATCGCCGGACGCTCAATACCGTGCTTCTAAGCTGAAGGCGTATCTGTACTACCGTGCGCTTGACCGGCTCTGCGCGCAGATGAAGGAATACGCGCTTGTTACGTATAACCGCCAAGTTCGGTTCTATGTTCCTACTCATAGCTTGATTAACTACACGCAATGGCGCATTATCAGCCCGGAGGCGCTGCTTGTGTCGATGCCGTCCTGCGACGGATTTATCGCTCAGATCTGGACGGGTACGGCAAGAACGCCGAACGTATACCGGGGTGTCCGGCGGGAGCGTACCTTCGAGACGGCGTTCCTGGAATACGGCGTCATGCAGGAGCTGACCCGCGGTACGGGAAGGGACATGTGGTTCCTCCACGATCCGATCGAGGATAATCCCCGCTATAGCTGGAGCGATTACCGTTATAACTACCGTGCGACGGTTGTCGCTTCCCTGCTTCATCCAGGCGTATCGAAGTTTGAGGTCTGTCCTTGGCCGTGGAGGGTATTCACACGCGGCTATCCGACGGAGGACGGTCAAGGTAAGGAAGGGATACCGGCGAGCTACAAAACCGTTCTGCTTACGGTGATGAACGTACTCCGGGATCTTCATCATCACGAGGAAGAGCAGACTGACGTCTATACAAGCGGGATCGGGTTGCTTTTGTCCAATTCGGCCATGTACCAGCGTGGCGATGTTCTGCCGGAAGAGCCGGAAATCTCGGCAGGCAAAAAAGAAGGCGGCGTGACAACCTCGGATATGCTGTCACCGGAACAACGTGAGCTGCTCGATTTCTCGGCCTTTTACGGGCTGGCGCTGCCGCTTGTGAAGCATGGTGTTCCGCTGCGTCCGGTACAGCTGGATAACGCGCTGACCTTCCCGGGATACTTGGATGACTACAAAGTATTGCTGCTCAGCTATGAGTTCATGAAGCCTGAGCATGCGGGCTTGCACCAAGCTATTGCGGGATGGGTCCGAGACGGCGGCGTGCTTATCTACGTTGGGGACGGATCGGATGATTTCCACGATGTACGCGAATGGTGGAACCGGGAAGGAAGCCGCCGCTCTTACGAGCGTCCGGACCAGCATCTGTTCGAAACGCTGGGGTTAGCGGCCAATCAAGAGGATGGCGAGTATGCTTGCGGAGACGGATTTGTCCTTGTGCGACGCGTTCATCCGGCCGCTCTGTCGCGTACAAGCGAAGGCGCGGATTCCGTCCGGAGCAGCGTGCAGCTGGCGCTGAAGCTCAGGGGCGAAGCGGATGCTTACCGGGAAAGCGGGATCCTCCGCATCAAGCGCGGACCTTATGTCATTGCGCAAGCTCTGGATGAGTCCGAGGTTACCGATGGCAGTGCAATCGAAGGGAATTATATTGATCTGTTTGAGGATGACCTCCCGATTGTCCGTAACGTGGAACTAAAGCCGGGTGACAATTGCTTGCTATACGATTTGGATGCTGCGGGGCCAGCCGGCGACGGCAAATCGGCCAAGGTTCTGGTCAGCTCTTCGCGTATCGAAGACGAAACGGCGGATGCGAAGGCGATTTCGTTCCGTTCGGAGAGCCCGTCGGATATGACGGTCAGCACCCGTTTATTAGCCGCTTCGGCTCCTAAGGAAGTAACGGTGGATGGAATTGCGGCGGATCATGTATACGATGAAGCCTCGGGAACTCTGCTCATCCGTCACTCGGGCAAGCCGGAAGGCGTATTGGTGGAAGCGGCCTGGAACTAAATAGGGAAGTTTAAACAAAAAACGGCGCATAGATGCGCCGTTTTTTTATTTTGGCCTATGCGGCTAGCTTCGACAATAATCCGGTATTTTTCGGCAACTTTTTACGCTGCGAAAACATTTCTATGAAATGGAATTGATGCTTAAGCCCTATAGTAGTGCTAAAGGAGTTCATACAGAGAAAGGTGAGAGACTATGACCATTGCTGTATTGGATCGTCAACCGCAAGAGAGACAAGTTGAAGCTGCTGCCCCAATCTCAACCCGCCTGCTGGAGTATATCCGCAAGGCGCCGGTTATTGCAGCCTCCTGTTCCTGCAAAGATACCATTGCGTTATTCAAGCAATATCCGGACAGTGAATGCGCAGTTATAGCCGGTGAGGGGATCGAAAAGGACAAGCCGGTTGGTCTTATGATGCGCAATCAATTTTTTATGCGGCTCAGTCAGAGGTTTGGCGTAGATCTGTATTATGAAAAGCCGATATCGGAACTGATGGACCCATCCCCGTTAATCGTAGATCAATCGTATTCCCCGCAGCAATTAATCGATAATGCTCTAAAACGCGACGACAGCGTTTTATATAACTGCGTAATTGTAACCAGAGAAGAACGGATTATTGGGATATTGACCGTATCGGATCTTCTTCGGATGTCCAGACAGCTTCAGCAGGAAGCGGTGGACGGACAGGTGAAGACAATCAACAGCGTTGGCGGCCGGGTGAAAGAGATCGATGAGGCCGTAAGCTCGGTGCGTCAATCGGCATTGCAAGGAAAGCAGATTTCCGCGGATATGGTGGACCTGACGCTAAGCGGCAAAAATCAGTTGGACAAGGTGACCGCAGCCTTCGGCAAGCTTGCCGCGAATTCGATGCAGCAGGAGCAGCGGATGAATGAGCTGCAGGCTGAAGCGGGCTCCATCAGCCATGTCTCCAAGCTGATCAAAGAGCTGGCCGAGCAGAGTAACCTGCTTGCCATTAACGCTTCTATTGAAGCGGCGCGCGCAGGCGAGCATGGAAGAGGTTTTGCGGTAGTAGCCGGTGAAGTGATGAAGCTGGCCAACGAAACGAAGCGTTCCGCCGAGGCGATTACAACGCTGACGAAGACAATTGTTGCGGCGATTGAACAGACCGCTTCGCTTGCGCGCGAAGGCCGGGAAGAAGCTGTAGTCAGCGAATCATGCGTTCAAGAAGCAGGCAGCGTGTTCAGTCACCTGTTCCAGGCATCGGCGAACAGCAAAAACAGCTCGGAGCAGATTGGCAAGCTGTCAGAACAGGCTTATCAGCAGACGGTACATGTCTCCAAGGAGATCGATAAGCTTCTGGGGTCCTATTTTTAACACGGAATTTACAAAACAACAATACCCGATTTACAAACGGCTAGTAGGATAGATACGTCAGAGCAAAAAAACGTGATTTACGATTATCCAATAGGTTACCCATTATACTCACGGTTATGATTCGAAATGAATGGCCAAGCCTCAGTATGAAATTCGTTCATCTGGGGCTGCCGTTCATTATCCATGTATATACGGAGGAGAACGATCATGCAAACTTTATTGCAGACGCAACCCTTAATTAACATTAACAAACTGAATTTGTATTACGGAGCTTTCCATGCTTTGAAGGATGTATCGCTCACGATTCCTGAGAAAGCGATCACCGCTTTTATCGGACCTTCCGGCTGCGGCAAATCGACGCTGCTCCGGACGCTTAACCGGATGAACGACATGATCCCGGGCACAAGAATCGAAGGCGGCATCGCGATTGGCGGAACGGAAATCTACTCTAACGATGTAGATGTCGAGACGCTTCGCAAGAAGGTTGGCATGGTGTTCCAGCAGCCGAATCCTTTTCCGAAATCCATCTACGACAACGTAGCCTACGGTCCGCGTCTCCATGGCATTACGAACAAGAAGCAGCTGGACGAGATTGTCGAGACAAGTCTGAAGTCGGCTGTACTGTGGGATGAAGTGAAGGATTATTTGAAGCGCTCCGCCCTTAGCCTCTCCGGCGGTCAGCAGCAACGTCTTTGTATTGCGCGGGCAATTGCCGTTAATCCGGATGTTCTGCTCATGGACGAGGCGACTTCGGCGCTTGACCCGATCTCCACGCTGAAGATTGAAGAATTGGCGCAAGAGCTGAAAGACCGTTATACGATTGTTATGGTTACGCATAACATGCATCAAGCGGCTCGTGTTTCGAATCAAACGGTATTTTTCTTGAACGGCGAGGTTGTGGAGTTCTCGGAAACGGAGAAGCTGTTCTCCAATCCTAGCGACCAGCGCACGGAAGATTACATTAGCGGACGTTTCGGCTAACACAAGGGGGAAGTGTACAATGATGACTACAAGAAAAGAGTTTGACCATGGCTTGGAGCAGCTTCATAATCTGCTGGTTGAAATGGGAACATTCGTGGAGGAAGCGCTTGTTGATTCGATGAAGGCGCTGAGCGGCACGGATACGGAAAAGGCAAGAGCAATTATTAACAATGATCAGCATTTGAATAATCTAGAGGACAAGATTACCGATCTTGGCTCTAAATTGATTGCGACGCAGCAACCGGTTGCGAAGGACCTTCGCCGGATTCTGGCCGCGTTCAAGATTGCATCGGATCTGGAGAGAATGGGCGACCTTTGCGTAAACATTGCGAAGTTTGTTATCCGTCTCGAAGGCCAGCCGCTTATCAAGCCTTTGATTGACCTGCCGCGTATGGCGGAAATCGTACAGACGATGACGTACGAGTCGATTCAATCTTTTGTGCAGGAAAACGTGGATCTGGCTTACAAGCTGGCGACGGAGGACGATCAGGTGGATGCGCTATGCGCACAAATCTCTCGCGAGCTGCTGTCGCTTATGATGGAGAACCCGCGTAACATCTCGCAGGCGACGGTTCTGAACTTCGTAGCCCGCAATATCGAGCGGATTGGCGACCATGCAACCAACATAGGCGAAAGCGTCGTGTACCTCGTAACGAACAAGCGTCCTGATTTGAATACTCAGCATAGCATTTAAGAGGTTAAAAAGAAGCCTGTTATCCGAGTGACTCGGGTAACGGGCTTTTTGCGTTGCTTCCATAAATATCCTTGCCAACGGAGGATTCAGATCGTTATATTTATTAAAGTTATTATAAATTTTGAGAGATTTTACAATTTAGTTTGGGGGAGTGGGTTATGTTAAATTTTTTAGACAAACAAAAGAAATGGATAAGCATGCTTCTGATTGTTTTGTTGGCTGTAGGATTATTGTCCGGTATAGGAATTCCAACAGCGCAGGCTGCAGGCAATGCAGAACATGGATTGACGAATCTAACCGTTAAAGACCAGGACAATCATGAATATTTGCTTACGCCTGAATTTGATTCGTGGCAGTGGAATTATGACTTGGTAGTAGACACGTCCGTAACTCAGTTATCATTTGAAGCAACGCCTTTATTGGAAGGTGCGGTAATCACTTACTCAGGTGCTGTATCACAGACAGGCGGTAGTGTAACGCTTGCTACCCCGGATAGCAAAACTTATATCGTTCATGTGCATGTTGATCAAGGCGATAAAAGCGCGTCATACCAGATTATTGTTAAACGCACCAATCAGAAGGATGCTTCACTGAAGCGATTGGGCGTGTATGATAATACGAACGATGTAGATAAGTCGCCGGTTCTAAATCCTGATGAAAAAAACTACTCTGTCGAGGTGGAAAGCAATACAAAGCAGCTTTGGATGAGCATTATTCCGACTGATGAGGATTCCCAATTAACTATCGCGGGGGGTGTCCAGGATCCGGAAGAGCCAATAAAAGTTTTCTATGGTATCCCCGACAAGACCACTGTATTCACTATTAAAGTCACTTCTCCGGATGGAACTGTAACCGAGACCTACACGTTAACGGTTACGAAAAAGGATGAGACCGTCGTAACTCCACCTGTAGGCGGAGGAGGTGGCGGTGGCGCGTCTGAATCTTCAAGCCCGCTTGAGGAAGCCTTGAACAATGCGACCTCTTCCACGATTACGGTGAAGGTACCGGGTACAAGCTTTGCTATCAGCGCGGCAGAACTTGCGAAGTTCCTCGCTCAGAACAAAGTAGAGACAATCGTCTTTGAATCGCAGTCGGGCTCGTATAGCTTTAATCCGGGTCAATACGACTGGAGCAAGCTCGCCGGTTTACTTGGTCTTTCGTTGACCGACTTGCAGTTGAAGCTCGAGGTAGCAAAAGACCAGACGGCAGCCGATTCTGCAGAAAAGACAGGTCTTGATGTTCTGGGTTCAGCTAGCTTTAAGCTCAAAGCTGTGAAAAAGGATGGTCAAGAGATGGTTCTTAACGATCTTGGCCATTACATCAAACATACGGTTAAGCTTGGCAGCCAGCCGGCTGCCGGACATGTAGCGGTTGTCCGCGTCGATACCGATGCAAAAGGCAATCCCGTCTACACGCCAGTGCCGTTTACGCTCAGCGGTTCCGAAGTTTCCGTGATGAGCCGTACCGATGGGACCTTCCTGATCGTGCAGACAGACAAATCGTTTGCCGACGCGCAGACCCATTGGGCGAAAAAAGAAATTGATGCGCTCGCGAGCCTCCTGATTGTTGACGGAGTAGGCGATGGAACATTTGATCCGAACCGTTCCATTACACGTGCCGAATTCACGGCGCTGGTCGTTCGCCTGTTTGGTCTTGCTACACCGGCTGCGGCAGGAAACAGCAATTTTGGCGATGTTCAGGCGGAGGATTGGTTTGCATCCGTTGTAGCTGCTGCAACTGGGGCCGGTCTTATCAATGGCTATGAAAATGGCGAGTTTAGACCGGATCAGACGATTTCGCGCGAGGAAATGGCAGTCATTCTGTCTCGCGGTCTGGCGTTCGCAGGGTACAAAGGCGATGCTGCCGGCTCTGAAACATTTACTGACCAAAGCGATATTCCGGCATGGGCAGCTGAAGCGATCAGCCAGCTTGCAGGCTTTGGTATTGTAAACGGCAAACCGGGCAACGAGTTTGACCCCGCAGGTGAAGCTACCCGCGCCGAAAGCGTGGCTATGCTGTACAGACTGTTGTCGATCCTGACGTTTACGAAATAAACCGATTAGTTGAAGTGTGAACCGCCGGGGCGGATGCCCTGGCGGTTTTATTGTTGCCCGGCCGCCGGCAAGGAGATTGCTTCATAAATATGGTATGATAGAGGGTAGAACAATGAGGTGAGGTGTCGGAATGGACAAGTGGATATTAATTGATGGCAATAGTATCGCAAACCGTGCCTTTTATGCGATGCCGCCGCTTACGAATTCAGCAGGTTTACATACAAACGCGGTATTTGGATTTACGACTATGCTGCTTAAATTGCTGGAAGACGAGAAGCCGACCCATGTGCTGGTTGCATTTGACGCGGGTAAAGTGGTGTTCCGCCATGAAGGCTATACAGAATATAAAGGCGGCCGCGCGAAAACGCCGTCGGAGTTGTCCGAGCAATTCCCGGTAATGAAGGATTTGCTGAAGGCATTTGGCATTTCGCAATTCGAGTTGTCCGGTTACGAAGCCGACGATATTATCGGAACGCTGACGCGTCTGGCCGATGAGCAGAAGGTTGAGACGCTGGTGGTAACGGGCGACAAGGATATGCTGCAGCTCGCTTCCGATAACGTTACGATTGCGATTACACGCAAAGGGATCAGCGAGGTTGAGCACTTCTCCCCGGCTGCCATTGACGAGAAGTACGGGCTGAAGCCGATGCAGATCATCGACCTGAAGGGATTGATGGGCGACGCATCGGATAATATTCCGGGTATTCCGGGCGTAGGCGAGAAGACGGCGCTGAAGATGCTGCATGAGTTCGGCACGGTCGAGGAAGTCCTGGCGAATACGGAAAGCCTCAAAGGCAAAATGAAAGAAAAGGTCGAGACGCATAAAGACGATGCGATCATGAGCAAAAAGCTGGCCACGATTTTCCGCGAGGTGCCGCTTGAGCATAGCGCGGAGGATATCCGTTACGAAGGCTACCAGCCGGCAACGCTTGCGGATGCGTTCCGCAAGCTGGAATTCAAGTCGCTTATCGAGCGGCTGGATCTCAACGGAGCAGGTGCGGGGAGCAACGAGTCGGCAGCTCCCGCAGTAGAGCTTAACATCGTGGTTATTGAATCCGATAATGACGGTGAAGCGCTGAAGGACATGCTGTCTGCATTGCAGGGCACGGAGCATGGCTTATACGTGGAAGCAATCGGCGAGAATCCTCATCAGGCGGAAGTGTTGGGACTTGCTGCAGCAGTAGGCGATACGGCGTATGTAGTGCCTGTAGCGGCGCTGCAACAACCGTTCACGGCGGAGCTGCGGAAATGGCTGGAGGATGCGGACAAGCCTAAAAACGGATTTGATACGCATAAAATAGAGCTGGCGCTTGGATGGAGAGGAATTGAGTGGCACGGTGCAGCTTTTGACGTGCAGTTAGCCGCTTATCTGCTCGATCCGACCGATACGAACCTGACGCTAAATGCGTTATGCGACCGTTATGGCCAGTCTTCGGTGCCTCATGACGAAGCGGTGTACGGTAAAGGCGCCAAATTCAAAGTGCCGGATAACGAAACGTTGCATCGTCATCTGTCCGCGAAGGCGGACGCCGTCCGCAAGCTTACTTCTCTGATGCGTGCCGATCTCGAGAAGCGGGGCATGAACGAGCTGTATTTCGAGCTGGAACAGCCGTTGTCTGTTATATTGGCCGGTATGGAACGCCAAGGGATCAAGGTGGAAAAGGCTGAGCTGGAGCGTCTTGGCAGCGAGCTGGAGACCAAGCTGTCGGCAGCCGTGAGCGAAATTTACCGCTTGGCTGAAATGGAGTTCAATATCGGCTCTCCTAAGCAGCTTGGCGAGGTGTTGTTTGAAAAGCTGGGACTTCCCGTTCAGAAGAAGACGAAGACCGGCTATTCGACAGATGCGGAAGTTTTGGAAAAGCTGGCTCCCTATCATGAGATCGTTCCGTTGATTCTGCATTACCGTACTTTGTCCAAGCTGCAGTCAACGTATATTGAAGGTCTCCTGAAAGAGGTCCGCCCGGAAACGGGTAAAATTCATACCTATTACCGCCAGACGATTGCGGCAACCGGTCGTCTCAGCAGCCAGTTCCCGAATCTGCAGAACATCCCGATCCGGCTTGAGGAAGGACGGCAGATCCGCAAGGCGTTTGTCCCGTCCGAACCGGGCTGGTACATCCTTGCGGCGGACTACTCTCAGATCGAGCTGCGCGTTCTCGCTCATATTTCCGGCGATGAGCGGCTCAAGGAAGCTTTTATTCACGATATGGATATTCACACGAAAACAGCGATGGACGTATTTGGCGTATCGGCTGATCAAGTGGATTCGAATATGCGCCGCTCGGCGAAGGCGGTTAACTTCGGTATCGTATACGGCATCAGCGACTTTGGTTTATCCCAGAACTTGAATATTACCCGTAAGGAAGCCGCGAAATTTATTGAGCAGTATTTCGAGGTGTTCCAGGGCGTACGCAAGTATATGGACGATATTGTTATGCAAGCCCGTCGCGATGGATTTGTGACAACCTTGCTGGAACGCCGCCGTTACCTGCCGGATATTAAAGCCTCCAACTTCAATCTGCGCTCCTTCGCAGAGCGTACGGCGATGAATACGCCAATCCAGGGCACGGCAGCCGATATTATTAAGCTGGCGATGGTGCGCATGAATGAGACGCTCCGCGAGCGCGGGCTGAAGAGCCGTATGCTGCTGCAGGTACATGACGAATTGGTATTCGAAGTTCCGGAAGAGGAGCTTGAGCTCATGAAGGAGCTTGTGCCAAGCACCATGGCCGGGGCGCTGACTCTCGATGTTCCTCTGAAGGCGGATGTCAACTACGGGGTTAACTGGTACGAGGCGAAGTAAGGAGATGGCGAAAGTTTCGCCTAAGCAACGGGATTGTCAACTAATCCCGTCCCGCAGCCCATCCGAATCAGGTATAATGGGTTTGAGGTGAATAATAATGCCCGAATTGCCAGAGGTAGAAACGGTAAGAAGAACATTAATTGAATTAGTCGCAGGCAAGCGAATTGCTTCGGTAGAAGTGAAGCTGCCGCGTATCATACAACGCCCGGCTGAACCGGAGGCGTTCGAAATGGCGCTTGCCGGACGGACGATCCAAACGGTTGAGCGCCGCGGAAAGTTTTTGAGAGTAGTCATGGACGGTCTTGTGCTGGTCTCCCATCTTCGGATGGAAGGACGCTACGGCGTATTTCCAAGCGACGAGCCTGTCGAGCTTCATACGCATGTCCTGTTCCACTTCGATGACGGAACGGATCTGAGATATAAGGATGTACGTCAATTCGGCACCATGCATCTGTTCGAGCCGGGGACGGAATTCGAGATGAAGCCGCTAAGCAAGCTTGGCCTCGAGCCGCTGGAGAATGAGGCTTTTACAGCGGATGCCTTGAAAGGATTGCTTGGGAAAAAAACAGGTTTAATCAAGCCGCTTCTGTTAAATCAGGAATATGTCGTGGGGCTTGGCAATATTTATGTGGATGAGGCTTTATTCTTAGCGGGCATTCATCCGGAGCGGACAGCGGATTCCTTGAAGAAAGCGGAATGGATCCGTCTGCATGAGGCCATTGTATCGACGCTTGCGAAGGCTGTAGCGGCAGGAGGCTCTTCCATTAAATCCTACGTAAACGGACAAGGCGAAATGGGGATGTTCCAGCACCAGCTGCTGGTGTACGGGAGGAAAGACGAGCCTTGCGCAAGCTGCGGCAGATTAATCGAGAAATCGGTTGTAGGCGGAAGAGGAACGCATACCTGCGCGAGCTGCCAGCCTTTGCCAAAGGCACGCAAAAAGGCTGTCCCGCAGGTTTAATGCACCGTAACGATTTCCCCGCATATGCTATTGTTGTTACGAACAATAGGCGGATGTCTAGATAAGCGCGTCGGCGCAGCTAGAGACATCCGGTATGCGGGGAGGGCTGCGGGTTGTTCGCGCATTTTGCTTCTTTGCTGGTGCTTGCTTTTGCCGTCAGCGTGGACGGCTTCGGAGTAGGCGTGACATACGGATTGCGGCGAATAAGAATACCGCTCTTGTCGGTTGTCATTATCGCTTGTTGCTCAGGTTTGGTCATTTTCCTATCGATGATAGTGGGTTCATGGATTACGGGGTATTTGTCGCCTTTTGTGGCTAAGCTGATTGGAGCCGTTGTACTTGTGGGCATTGGCACATGGGCGCTGCTGCAGCTTCGGCGGAGCGGCCGGGAAGCGGGAGCTGCCGAGGGCCAGGCTGAAGGTGATGCGGATCATTCGGCGGGGTCCGATCAGGAGCAGATTGACCGCACGCATCCGGTTCTTGTCGTGATCGTTGAATTGAAGCGCTTGGGATTGGTTATACAAATATTGCGGACTCCGCAAGCCGCCGACGTGGATAAGTCGGGTACGATCTCCGCAACCGAAGCGTTAATGCTTGGCGTAGCCTTGTCGTTTGACGCATTTGGCGCCGGAATCGGAGCGGCTATGATCGGATTATCTCCTTTATTAACACCTATTATGATTGCTGCAGCCAGTGCTTTATTCCTGCTTGGCGGGATGCGGTTTGGCTTCCGGTTCTCAAACTGGAAGGGCATGCGGGCGATATCGGTGCTTCCGGGCATTTTATTAATCATAATCGGCATATTAAAGCTGTTATAAATTACGAGCAACACGCAGGATTTACTCGAACGGGGTGAAAGCTAATGAAGATCGGTTTAACCGGCGGAATCGCTACCGGCAAAAGCACCGTGGCTGCCATGCTGGTAGAACGCGGTGCGATGCTGGTCGATGCTGATCAGGTTGCGAGAGAAGTTGTTATGCCCGGCGAACCGGCTTTAGAGGCGGTCGCCTCCGCGTTTGGACAAGCTGTTATACATACGGATGGAACATTGGACAGGAAGGCGCTTGGCGGCATCGTGTTCAACAACCGAGAGTTGCTGGCGCAGCTTGAGAATATCCTGCATCCGGCAATACGCAACCGTATGCAGCAGCGGATCAGACAGTATGAAGAGCTGAACCCCCGGCAATTGGTCGTTGCGGATATTCCTCTTTTGTATGAGACGGGTCAAGAAAAGCTGTACGATGGGGTAATGGTCGTGTATGTTCCCCGGACGCTACAGTTAAAAAGGCTAATGGAACGGAACGGACTAGCAGAAGATGAAGCACAGAGACGCATTGGACTTCAAATGGACATTGAGCAGAAGAGAAGCCATGCGGAATGGGTTATTGATAATAGCGGCTCACTTGACGAGACTAGGCGGCAGGTAGACGATTTTTGGAAGAGCAAGGGTTTGCCATGAAGTGGTTAGTTCGAAAAAGAGTGCTGCTAATTCTGCTCATTGGCTTCATTGGCGTCTTATTTCTTAATTCCAATTGGCTTGCCCGGATGATGTATCCGATTCAATATAAGGAAGACATACGCGCAAGCGCGTCAAATTATGGTGTTGACCCGCATCTGATTGCGGCAATTATCCGGACGGAAACGAATTATTCGACCGGACAAGTCTCCAAAAAAGGGGCGCTTGGCCTCATGCAGATCATGCCCGATACGGCTGACTGGATCGTGAAGCAGGCAGATTTCAACAATGTCACAAGAGATATGCTGCAGAACCGCCCGGATGTCAGTATTGAAGTAGGGGCATGGTATTTGCAGTCCTTGCATAAACAGTTCAAGCAGAATACGGTAGCCGTAATTGCGGCTTACAATGCCGGTCCCGGCAATGTGAAAAAGTGGCTGGATACGGGCAAATGGGATGGCAAGCTGGACACAACGGATCAAATTCCGTATGGGGAAACACGTCACTATGTACAACGCGTTATTTATTATTATAATAAGTACAAAGATCTTTATCCTGTTATTTAACTTGGACAAGAAGAAGCCTTGGCTGTCCGTCGCTTCAGGACGGAACAGCCAAAGCATCTGTTATACATGACTGATGAAATCATTATTGGCGGCCAGCAAGGGATTGTTCGGCAATTTGCACTAGGCGGCGAGTAATGTTACCCCCGATGTAGCCTGCGTCTTTAGTAAGCAGGTTGCCGTAGTAACCGTCTTGCGACAACGCAATGCCCAGCTCTTGAGCGACCTCATATTTCATTTGGTCCAGTGCTGCAGTAGCTTGCGGTACAAGTACTTGGTTGCTGTTATTGCTCATTGATGTTCACCTCCTTGCGGTTGGTAAATGTATTATGTGCGGAATTCGCAACTTCATTCAGGTAACGATTGGAAATTTCCTAAAAGATAAAAACAGGATTCGGAAGGAGTGAAAAAAATGAAATGCCCTTACTGCGATTTTGCCGGTACGAAAGTGCTTGATTCTAGGCCAGCTAACGAGAACAAGTCCATCCGCAGACGGCGTGAATGCGAAAAATGCAGCCGCCGTTTTACGACCTTCGAGATGATTGAGGAAACACCGCTTATTGTTATTAAGAAAGACGGCAGCCGGGAAGAGTTCAGCCGCGACAAGATTTTGCGCGGTCTGATCCGTGCATGCGAGAAGCGTCCCGTCTCGGTTGAACGACTCGAGGTCATCGTCTCCGAAGTGGAGAAGGAGCTCCGGACAACAGCGCTCGCGGAAGTCGAAAGCCGCGAGATCGGCGAGATCGTGATGAGCCAGCTGTACCCGGTTGACGAAGTGGCTTATGTGCGCTTTGCATCCGTGTACAGACAGTTCAAGGACATCGACATGTTCATGAAGGAACTGAACAGCTTGTTATCCAAACATCCAATGAACAATTAATTCTGCACGTGAATAGTCCTCCCTTTGTGGGAAGGACTATTTTTGCATCTAATCATCTATACAAGTCAGGAGTGGGGAAATGGTAAAGATTGAAGCATTGGATCATCTTGTGTTGACTGTGGCTGATATTGAGAAGACAGCTGCTTTTTACGAAAAGGTGCTGAATATGGAGGTCATCGTCTTTGGCGATAACCGGAAAGCGCTGCTATTCGGCCAGCAGAAGTTCAACCTGCATGAAGCGGGTAAAGAATTTGAACCAAAGGCAAGGAACCCGCGTCCGGGCTCTGCGGATTTCTGTCTCGTTACGAAGACATCGATGGATGAGGTCATCCGACATTTGGCAGCTTGCAATGTGCCGGTCGAAGAAGGGCCGGTCGCCCGTACAGGGGCAGTTGGAACAATAGTATCGGTGTACTTTCGCGATCCGGATTTTAATCTCGTGGAAGTATCCAATTATACATAATTTCTGCTATAACATCTTTAATTTCTACCGCGCGGGCTCGCTTGGTCGTTCTCTATAATGAATAGAGAGATACTCGGAGCAGGAGGCGATAGATTTGCAGAATAGCAACTTTACAGGTCCGGCAGCACCTAAAGATCCGGCCGGGAAGCGAAGCGGATTTTTTATTCTTTTTGATACCATAATAGAAGCAAGTGCCCGTCAGGACGGGAATTTCACGCAAGAGATCTACCTGGAAGGAAGGCTGAGCGAGAAAGCAAAATTCTCCGGAGGCGTTGAGGACGAAGAAATATTGGCGCTTCTATCTAGCTGCAAAGGGTTCCGCAAGCTGGTACATAGCATGGGGATAACGGTGAACGTACATGAAAGCAACTGCAGATCAGAGGTTTTCTTCAGTCTGGAGAATTGGGGGAAAACAAGCAAATATGAGTCTGGCACCAGGATCCGGATTCCTTGCGAGAATGACGGATCGGAGACCGTAGTTGTTCTAGCAGATATCGAATGGTCAACGGATGATGACGTGCCCGGCAAGTTTGCATTTGAATTTGACCAAGCCGGTATGCTTGCGACAGTTAGCATAAAGCTGTACTTGAATGATGGATTTGAAGTTCCGGAGAAGGAAGTTGAACCTCCTGTTGAATTCGGGACGGATGTTTATCGCGGGATGATCGCCAAATCGTTACTGAATAAAGGTAATAACAAACGGTTGAAGGCCGCTATTGAGAAGGCAAGACGAGGCGAGGATGTTACCATTGCCTATATTGGCGGTTCCATTACACAAGGAGCCGGGGCGAAACCGATTCATACGGAGTGTTATGCGTTCAAAGCTTATGAGCGGTTTAAAAGGATGTATGGGCAGGCTGGTGCCGGCGCTGAGCATATCCATCTGATTAAAGCCGGGGTTGGCGGCACGCCTTCCGAACTTGGAATGATACGTTACGATCGGGATGTTTTGCGGAATGGAGATATCGATCCGGATATCGTTATCATTGAGTTTGCCGTAAATGATGAAGGGGACGAGACAAAAGGGAACTGTTATGAAAGTCTGGTGCTCAAAGCCCTCAATGCTGACAACGCGCCGGCCGTTATTTTATTGTTCAGCGTATTTGTGAACGACTGGAACCTGCAGGACCGTCTTTCCCCTGTCGGTTGGCATTATGATCTTCCAATGGTAAGCGTAAAGGATGCGGTAGTCGACCAGTTCAAGTTGGCTAAGGTCGAAGGCAATATCCTATCAAAAAGGCAATTCTTCTACGATATCTATCATCCGACGAATGTTGGCCATACCGTCATGTCAGATTGTTTGGCCTATTTATTCGAAGAGACGGATCGTTCAGTGGCGAATGCAGAAGACATAGTGACTGATATGCTTCCGGTTATCGGGAATGATTTCGTGGACGTGCGCTTGCTGGATCGGAGCAGCTATGAAGGTGTTGCTTGGATAGAAACGGGCGGTTTCGATCAGAGCGACATCGACCTGCAGTTCGTTGAGATGGACAGCAATCCCTTCGGAACGCCGCAGTTCCCTCATAACTGGATGCATTCGACTGAGTCGGGAGAGAGCGGCTTCAGAATGACCATCAACAGCAAGCGCCTTTTACTAGTGTTCAAGGACTCGGGCAGTCAGGATTTCGGCAGTGCCGAGGTCTGGGTGGACGGTCAACTGGTGAGTACCGCAGATCCGCATGTGAACAATTGGACGCATTGCAATGCGGTTATTTTGTATAACGAACAGCAGACAAGAGAGCACAACGTCGAGATAAGAATGGCTTCCGGACAGGAAGACAAGAGGTTTACGATACTAGGGTTCGGCTATGTGAAGTGACTGTAAAAATAAAGGAGCAAAATGATTGACAGTGTGGAAATGTCTGTGCTATTATTTTGCTTGTCCGGGGCCATAGCTCAGCTGGGAGAGCGGATGAGTCGAAAACACTACCATCAAATAGGGTGCTCGAGAAACAATTGCATCGTGAACATAGCCGTTAATGTTAAAGCCTCTTCGGAGGCTTTTTTTGCGTTTTTATGCCGTACAAATGCCCTTTATAGTTGAGAGGACAAAACGCATTGCCCGACACAACACAGTACCCATTCCGGCATGACCGCAAGGGTAGCATAGCGGGGATTAATCGCGATTGTCCTTAGTAATCATCTTGAAGGCAGACATTGTGCCGGAGGTGATCCTTGCATCTCGTCATCTGACGCTCTCAGGCGGTCACAGAACATATGTTCTGAGTAGTGGTGGTATATCTGTGTATGGTAGCCTGCAACGTCTGAGATCGCCTTGTAGAACGTCTGATGATGTATTAGCTTACTCCGCACTCTCGGTTGGCAACCGACTAACAGAAAAGGGGCGATGGCCTTCGCCTAATGACACAAGCTTGCGGAGATATCGTGGTGGCGGAATAGGTAGACGCTTACCAGTAAGGTGCCGCCGCCGGTTAATCCGACGGTCAAATGGTGCTATGTATGGTGCAAATCCATGCCCACGATTTTTACTATGGGAGTTTCGCGTTTCCGGTGCTGTTTTCTCCCCGTAAAAAGCCTGAACCGGGACATGGCTTGAGTTCACTACGTATCGTGCGGGCTCTGGATATGTCAATACTTGATTCGAACGTTTGTTCGCTATATAATCGCCATGAGGTGATTGAATTGGACGGACAAAAACCAAATATTCCGAGCAAGGAAGAGATTGAGTTAATTCGAGATTATTGTCTCATGCCGCTGCTTCTCGATTTGGTGGAGAAGAACAAGAAGGACATGGAATTCACGGACCATACGCTAAAGCCGTTATATATTAAAGCTGCTGATGCGTTGTGGAAAAGGATTCACGCGGACCTGTATGAAATCCGGAAGGAACTGAAACGGATCGGCTGCAAGGTGAACAAGTTGGACCGTTACGATCCGGCTGCCATTCATTTTGAGTTCAGGCTGCGGGGTTATCGCGAAGAGTTCGGCATCATGAAGATGCTCGTTAAGTCAGAGATGAGCATGCGGCTGGGAAATTATATAGCAGGAATGTTTAAGCCATCCACTCAATGAAGGATGGCTTTTTCTATGAAGAACTTAAATTCGGAGCGAAGGAACAGGTTGCCGTCGATCTGGACAGAATCGCTGGTGTAGCGACTGATCGGGCCGCTGCCAATGAAGTCAGTTGAAAGATAAGAAACGGTCTGGCCGCTTTCGATTGCGAATTTAAAGTCTTCATCGGTTATGAGTTCGAGTTGCACGTAATCGCCTCCTTGGTTACATTTCGGGAGAATAGAAGGAATTTCCTTTCAAATGGCGAATTTCTTTTTCGACAGAGAGGGGAAAAAATTTGTTTACATTTACATATGGACAATTAACAATTTCAGTTGCCGTCTTAATTATTACAGTTTGGGCGGGGGTTAAATATCTCACAAAGGTTAACGTTGATCATATATTCAACAAAAAGTTAGAGAACCATAAGTCTGAATTGCAAAGTTTACAAGAGTATAACAAATTCGATTTGCAACGGAAAATGCATGATTTCAGTTTGTATAATTCAAAAAAACATGCGATATATCCTAATGTGTATGAGTTGTTCCTAAATGCCCAGGGAAGATTGAATGAATTGAGAGGTGGTCGTAGAGTACCGGATTATAAAAACATGAGCAGCATCGAGTTGCGGCACACTCTAAAGGAAATTTATGAACTCGATAATGTTTATTTAGATCCTATTATTGCTTCTTGGGAGACTGAAGACAGGGAGCATCAATACGTTGAGTTGAGAAAATTTATTAAAAGGGTTGAAATCGTTCAGGCACGTATGTCTGTGACTGAGGCAAGAAATCAAACATTACTTCAATGGCTGTATTTCTCCGAAAATATTGCAGAGGAACTGCATCAATTAAGTATTTACATGCTCCATTATTTAGTTGATATTGAATTTGAAGATGAAATGAAAGGCCCTGATGGGGTCGAGCTACGTAAAGCAATGAGTGCCAAGAAAGAAGAAATTGATCGGTTATTAACAAAAGTAAGAGCTGATCTGCAGGCTGAATTAAAAAAAGGGTATTACGAATAAAGCTGCTCACACGAGCGGCTTTTATTATTTTATCTAAGGAGTTGATAGGCGTTTGAATGAGCTCGCTAATCCTTTGAAGAGCTCTAAGACACGGGTTAAGACAGAACGCTGCAACGTGTGTATGAGGAAATTTCACAAGGGTTATTTGGAGAAACACGTGTGCACGGTTAACCGCCTTTTAGATGCTGTCGAAAAAGCTCGAAAAAACTCTATTGATAAAGATAGGTAAAGAATAGGCACATATGTTCGGTGTTTATGGTCGAAAACGGCTGATTTTGAATTTGACGACTAAATTTGAACATCAGTATAATGGTCTTGTCTTCTTATCTCCAAAGTTACAAAGTTCGTATGCTTTTAAGTAATGGCGCGTTCTACGCGCGCTCTGCGGTGAGCGAAGTGTTACCGTGCCTTTGATCTAAAGGCAATTCATATTATGGTTTAAAAACAACATCCCCATTTTGCGATAGCGAAATGCCGAACGATAGTGAGGGGCGGGGAGTGGAGGTTTGGAACGACGGTGAGTTCCAAGGTCTTAAAGGCAACGCACATTGTAACTATATACGTATAACAGGGTCACTCACATTGCGGAGTGGCTTTTTTTGTTGCCTTGATGTCTGAAACTTACTTATGAAACAAGAAAGGGAGATGGATATGAAAAAGAAATTAGTAATCGTTCTTGCAAGTATGGTGATTCTTATGTCTGCATGTACTGAGGCCGATACTGTGTCAAAAAACATTTCAAAGTCTGCTGATTCATTTGAGGTGCAAAGAAGGGTTGTGTTTTTCAACGGTATCACTGATAAATACTTGCTCACCATTGAAGGACTATGTTCGCTCGGAAACAACGACGATCCAAAAAGACTGAGTGTAACTTGCAAGGTTGGAGAAAACACATATAAAAAGCACTATCTAGGATTAAGCGACAATGTTAGCTACCTTGTGGAACAAACTGATGCAATCGATGTAGATCCATTTCATTATCGTATTGTGTTTCGTCCAGAATCAATTATCCCTGATATCGATTTGCAGACAAGTTCAAAATGAAACCGTGGGCCCGTAAGTTCTACAACAGCAAAGCATGGAAGTTATGCCGGGATTCTTATATCGCCAATGTATTCGGATTATGCGAACGCTGCGGTAGTCCTGGTAAGATCGTTCACCATAAATGCTACCTTACACCTCTGAATATTGACGATCCGAATGTATCGCTTAATCATGCGAATCTTGAGTACCTTTGTCAGGACTGTCACAACAAGGAGCATCATGGCAATGACAATGCAGCAGTAATGGAGGGGCTTGCGTTTGATGATGAAGGGAATCTGATCTCAATAGGAAGAGGGTTTGAACGAAAATGATATCATGCCAACCGCTCAAGCAGGAACAACTGGAAACCCCGGACGGGCTTCGTCCTGACGTTATCATTTTTGATGAATGTTTCTTTGGATTGGAGAGTTCGGATTATTCCGAAAAAACTTTCGAAAAAAAGAAAAATAGTTGTTGACTTTCGCGGTTTGTCGACATTTGTCGAATTGTCGAAAATTTTCGGATCAGGCCCCCCCTTCGAAAATCGAGGTAGGACGCGGCTAAGACCGATGTGCCCCCTTCAAATAACACACAGGGCGCGCGCATGACCCCCCTCCCCCATGAAATGAGGTGATGAATATGGCTAGGTTGACCGCCGAACAGAAAGCGGCAAATAAGAAGAAATCGGAGAAGAAAAGGAAGATTACGCTTGAGGAAAAGAGACTTCGAAAGATTTATGAGATTTTGCCGAAAGATCAAATGGCGATCGCTGACGGCCTAATTCGGAGAGCTGCTTTCATGCGGGTGACTTTGGAGGATTATGAAGATGACCTTGGTGACAAAGGTTCTGTTGAGATGTTCAGCCAGTCGGCTCAAGCTGCTCCTTATGAGCGTGTTCGACCCGTAGCACAGCTATATAACACGCTCAACAAGAACTATCAAAGCATCATTAAGCAGCTCACGGACATGCTGCCGAAGCCCGATCCTGATATGACAGCAGCAGATAAGGACAAAGATGACGGATTCGATGGATTCGTGAATAGCCGATGAGCGCTGCACTCAAGCTTTACCCATTAAGTTACAACCCGGTTCTCGATTATTGGGCTCAGATTGAGAGCGGCAAAGTGACGGTTAGCGATAAAGTCCGACGAATTTACCGCAAGCTGGCTGCGGATGTTTATGATCAAAAGTCGGAGTACGAATACAGCCCACGACATGCCAACCACGCCATAGAGTTCATTGAGAACTACTGCAAGCACTCGAAAGGTAAGTGGGGCGGCAAGTCGATAGAGTTGGAACTCTGGCAGCAGGCTTTTATTGCGGCAACATTCGGGTTCATCCATAAAATTGACGGCACCCGCAAATACCGCGAGGTGCTATTAGTCGTTGCCCGGAAAAACGGGAAATCAACAATTGCTTCCGGCATTGGCCTTTATCTGCAGATCGCTGACGGCGAGCCTGGCGCAGAGGTATATGCTTGCGCGACCAAGAAGGACCAAGCAAAACTCGTATGGCTTGAAGCAAAGCGAATGGTCAACAAGTCACCATCGCTCAGGAAGCGTATAAAGCCGCTTGTATCGGAGCTTGTGGGAAAGACCAACGACAGTTCCTTTAAACCGCTCGGAAGCGACAGCGAGACGCTGGACGGCCTCAACGTACACGGCGCCCTGATGGATGAGATTCATGCTTGGAAAGACCGCAACCTTTATGACGTAATCGTAGACGGTACCAGCTCCCGCGATCAGCCTCTTATTATGATGATCACTACAGCCGGTACGATTAGGGAAGCGGTCTTCGATCTCAAGTATGAGGAAGCTGAACAAAAGCTCAATAGCTTAAATGATGTGCTGGAAGAAGGAGAGGCAGACCCGTACGAACACTTTTTACCGATCATCTACGAGCTCGATAACCGGAGTGAATGGACGGATCCGGAGTGCTGGCAAAAAGCAAACCCGGGGCTTGGAACCATCAAACGTATCGACCAACTGCAGACGAAGGTCAACAAGGCCAAGAAGAATCCTATGCTGGTAAAGAATTTACTGACAAAAGACTTCAACGTTCGGGAGACATCAACGGAGGCATGGCTTACTTTTGAAGAACTTAACAACGAGGCTACTTTTGATATCCGCGAACTTGGTCTGACTTACGGAGTCGGAGGTACTGACCTTTCTGAAACGACTGACTTGACTGCAGCCAAGGTGATCGCAATGAGGCGCGATGATCCGACCATATACGTCCTCCAGATGTACTGGCTGCCGGAAGATTTGCTTGAGAAACGGGTCCAGGAAGATGGAATACGATACGACCTCTGGCACGAGCGCGGATTGCTTCGAACAACGCCTGGTAATAGGGTCCATCATAAATACGTTACGGAATGGTTTGTCGAGATCCAAAATGAATACGGCATTTACATTCCGTGGATTGGATATGACCGGTATTCAGCGGTTTATTGGGTTGAGGAAATGGCATCATTTTTTGGGCCAAGCGCAATGGAAGCGGTGGCTCAGGGGAAGGCGACTCTATCCGGACCGATGAAACTGTTGGGAGCTGATCTTGGCGCTAAAAAGGTTAACTACAACAATAACCCGATTGATAAGTGGTGTTTATCAAATACGCATGTTGATCTTGATTTGAAAAACCAGACCATCCAACCACACAAAGGCAAGAACCAGCGGCGCCGAATCGATGGCACAGCAGCTTTATTGGATGCTTATGTAGCTCTCGAGCGCCATCGAGAAGAGTATATGGGACTGATCTAAACTAGCTTATAAAAGGAGAAAACCCCTCCTTACGGAAGGGTTACATCTATACCGCAGGCTGCTGAGATAAACACAAGGATTATCACAATAGTCCGCGGCGCGATGCTGAATTCAAAATTATTAATCTTGATATTCAATTCGTCCACGCTCCTTTCGATTGAGAGATATCCCGTATCCACCTACTTTTTTCAAAGTAGTAACGGTAAAAAGTGTTTACAGGCGAATCACCTGCAATCCACATTCAGTAAACGCCCATTGCTGAACCAGCAGGGCACTTTTCTGACGAGATAAGGATACGTGTTTGGAACAAAAGGATATCGGAATAATCTTCTCGCACTAAGGAACTCTACTAGCTTAACAAAAATTACATATTTTTGGATAGTCGGAACATGCGTTCCGACTGGGAAGGGGGTGAGAATGATTGGGAATGTTCCAGAAGACATTTAGTCGATTTGCTGGCGCTGTCAGAAGTGCATTGAAAATACGCTTCTTGGGCGGTTATAACCCAGTGTTCACGCCTTTTGGTGATAACACGTATGAAAGTGACGTAGTACGTTCAACGATCGATACAATTGCGAGAAATGCGGCAAAGATCAAAGCTAAGCACGTACGGCGAGTAAATGGAAAAGTCCAGAACATGGGCGGTAATATCGAGCGGCTGCTAAGCGTTAGGCCAAACCCCAAACAGAATGCCTATAGCTTCTGGTACAAGGTTTTCACGCAACTGCTGTTACGATCAAATGCATTTATCATCATTGATCGCGCCGGACCATTAGAACGATACCGAATACGAGGGTTTTATCCGGTTGATTGCATCAGAGCGGAAATGCTTGAAACTGAAAATGAATATTTCATTCGTTTCCAGATGAAGGAAGGCCATACCTATATAGTTCCTTATTCCGACGTGATTCATTTACGTCGGTTTTTTAATGCGGACCCGGATTTCGGTAGCGGTAACGAGGTACCGCTACTACCCACTTTGGAACTGATACAGGCAACAAATCAGGGGATTATCAATGCAATAAAATCATCCGCATTCGTTCGCGGGATATTGAAATTTACACAGAATTTGAATCCATCCGACCGGAAGAAGCAAACGGATGATTTTATACGTGATTACTTTAATCCCGAAAACGGCGGCGGGATCGCGGCAACGGATGTCAAAGCAGAATTCACTCCTTTAAATGCTGACCCTAAAATGATCGACGCCAAACAAATGGGATTAATTGAACAGAAGGTCTACAAGTACTTTGGCGTAAATGAGAAGATCGTCAATTCAAGTTATAACGAGGATGAATGGAATGCGTTCTATGAATCGGTCATTGAACCGACTTTTGCCATTCAGACCAGCCTTGAGGTCACAACCAAAGTATTCAGCGACAACGAACAAAACCACGGTAATGAAATTGTTTTTGAAGCTAACCGGCTGCAGTACGCCAGCGTGAAAACGAAGTTGGACCTGATGCAGATGGTCGACCGCGGCGCCATGACTCCTAATGAATGGCGTGAAGTCATGAACATGGCTCCAGTTGAAGGTGGCGACGAGCCAATTCGCCGGCTTGATACAGCAACGGTTAACGCTGCACCAGTGAAGAAGACTCCACCGAAAGGGGGTGAAGAAGAAAATGACGAAGACGACGACGGAGACGAATCCTAATGCGCGATGGAAAGATCGGGAGTTCCGGGAATTCCAATTCGAAATTCGCGCATCCGCATTGACGGAAACAGAGGGTGATGAAGAACAAGCTCTGTACGTTGAAGGCTATGCTTGCCGGTTCAATGAAACGACTGTCCTTTATGAGTATGGCGACATGCAATATAAGGAAAAAGTGGCGCCTACAGCTCTTGCTGATGCGGATATGAGCGACGTGATCTTTAATTACAACCACGGCGGCAAAGTTATGGCGCGGACGCGTAATAAGACGCTCGAGTTGAAGGTTGATAACAAGGGGTTATTCATTCGGGCGCGTCTGGATGGGACGGAGGAAGGCCGCAAGTTATATGAGGAAATTAAAGGCGGCTACATCGATCGTATGAGCTACGCCTATACGGTTAAGGAAGCCTCTTATGACAATGAAACGCGGACTCGTACCGTTCTTCGAATCAAGAAAGTTTACGATGTTTCCGCGGTGGATATTCCCGCTTATGATACAACTTCAATTTCGGCCCGTTCCGCCTTCGAAATGGTTATTGAGAAGGAAGAGCAAGTGGCGGTAGCTGCTGAACGGAGAAAGAAATTGCTGCTTCAAACTTACTTATAAACCCAATTTCGAAAGGATGATTATTCAATATGAAAAAGAAATTTATGCTTGATCTTGATCTTCAATTGTTTGGCGCTGAGGTTGATGCAGAAAAACGCTTCAAAGAAATCGATGTCCGCAAGCAAGAGATCCGCAGCCTGTTGGAAGGTACCGACGATGTAAATCTGGATGAGCTTCAAACTGAACTCCGCGCTCTTCAGGACGAAGAAAAAGAGATTCGTCAGCGCGAAAAACGCGCAGCTATGGCTGCTGCAATCAATACGGGAGATACTGAAGTTCGTCAAACGGCTACTTTTACTCCTGGTGATGTTGCGGATCCAGCTAAAGAAGCTCGTAAAGCCTCTACGGCTCGCGGTAACGCGCTTAAAGAAAATCGCTCAGTAACCGTTGGCTCTGCCGGGGTTATTTTACCTGGATATCAGGCATCGGACATTCGCCCAACTTTCAATGAGGTCTCCAGTCTGGTTGACCGCGTTACCGTTAAGCCGTTGCTTGGTGGTGAAAGTTTCAAACAATCTTATGTAAAAGGTTACGGTACGGGCGATTACACTGCTGAAGGAGCTGATTACGCTTCGGCAGAACCGATCTTTGGATATGCTCAAATGTCCAAATCCAAGATTACTGCTTACGCCGAGGATTCTGAGGAGATTCAAAAATTGCCAGCGGCCGATTACGACAGCGAAGTTATGAAGGGTATCAGTATTGCTGCACGCAAAAAAATCACCCGTGAAATCCTTGTTGGTGACGGCACTACAGATCATCTTACAGGTATCTTCTCGGCGGCGGCTACTGCCATTGATTCGGCCACAGACTTAGCGATCGTATCCATCGACGAAGATACCCTGGATAATATCGTATATTCCTATGGTGGTGACGAAGAGGTTGAAGATGCTGCGGTCTTGATTCTGAATAAAAAGGACCTTAAATCATTTGCAACTCTCCGTGGCGATGATGGCGAAAAAATATACGATGTTGTACCGAACGGAAACACTGGCACTATCGATGGCGTTCCATTCATCATTAACAGTGCTTGTAAAGCTGTTTCTGATGCAACAACGTCTACTGGCCAGTATTCAATGGCGTATGGTCCACTGAGCAATTATATGCTGACAATCTTCTCTGATCTTGACGTTCAGCGTTCCACTGACTTCAAGTTTAAACAAGGCATGATTGCTCACCGCGGCTCCGTCTTTGCCGGCGGCAACGTTGTATCGAAAAACGGCTTCTTGCGCGTCAAGAAAGGTTAGAAGGTGAAGACCAAAGGAGACTTATTATAGTCTCCTTATTTTTTTGGAGGTGTGAAAATGAAGAAATCAAAGAGGCCGCGTACAAACAAGCTTAAAACGGATTTGCAAAATGGATTTTCTGTTAGAGAAAAACATATTGCTGACATTGAAGTTTCATCGGTTGCTGCATCAGCCGCCGCCCCTGCTGGAGCAGTTGCGGCAACCGCGAGTACAGCTTCCACAAAGACCATTACAACAGGCATTAATCAACCAGCATGGCCCCGCAATATAACAGCAACAGCTGGTGGAACTGCCACGGACATTAAGGCTATCCAGGTTGTGGTTGAGGGGACCAACTTTGCTGATGAGAAAATTACAGAAACATTGCCGGCCTTCACTGTAGATACAGCCGGAATTGTAACAGGGAACAAAGCTTTTAAAACCATTTCTAAAATTACAATCCCGGCACATGATGGTACAGGCGCAACCACTTCAATAGGTTTTGGCACTAAGCTGGGGTTGCCTTATCGCCTGGATCGTAACTCGGTAATTGCTGCATATAGGAATGGAGCGCGTGAGGCAACAGCACCGACTATTACGCTAGATGCGGTCGCTATGGAAAACAATACATTTACGCTCAGTAGCGCATTAAACGGGACGCAAGTAAATGTCGAATTGACAGTATAGATGCGTCCCATTGAGGAGGCTAATCGTGGCGATACTGGACGATATGAAAGCCGCGCTGCGAATCAGCAGGAGCAATACGTTATTTGATGGCGAGGTTAACGATCTTATTGAGGCGGCCAAGAACGACCTTCGCCTAGCTGGAGCTTCCCTGGCCAAAACAGAAGATCTAACTGATCCGCTGATTAAACGAGCAGTCACGGTCTACTGCAAGGCTAACTTTGGCTTCGACAACCCTGATGCAGAACGGCTCCAATCCTCATATGAATCCCTGAAAGCTCACCTGACGCTTTCACAGGAATATACGAACGAGGCGGCGCCGTCATGATGTGGAGGGATGCTGTCGAACTCATACAGCCAACAGAAGGGCGCAATGGGTACGGCGAGGTTGTTGAGGGCTACCCGATAAAATCTGGGCCAATACTTGCTAATAAGAAGTCAGTCCGGCAGTCGGAGTTTTATCAAGCCGCAGCGTCCGGCATGAAGCCGGAGATTGTATTCGAGGTGAGGGCGGAGGAATATGCCGCCCAGCCTCAATTGTGTTTTGAGGGAACCGTGTACCACATCATTCGGACCTTTTCGAGGACTGGCGAGAAACTGGAGCTAATCTGCTCTCGCTTTCCAATGGAGGCGTAGACGATGGCTAAGGACAAGGGCTTCAAGATTGATGGCATGGACAATCTCATCAAGATGATGAACAAATTGGAACGTGTTCCGCAGACGGTTGTTACCAGGGCAGCTCGGGCGGGTGCGACAATCCCATTGAAAGCAGCCCGGAAGAACGCGCCGGAAGATACGGGCGAATTGAAACGAGGCATTGTGCTCAAGGCAGAGCGCCGGACGAAGATCGGCAAGAAGGTGTATGACATCATGATGGATCCGGCCAAGAATGATTTATTCGTGAAGTACGCCAAAGACGGCACCCGCTATTACTATCCGGCTTCCCAGGAGTACGGGTTCATGACTGAAGACGGCCGCTACATTCCCGGCTACCGCTATTTACGAAATGCCATGACAAACAACGTCAAAGCGATTGAAGCCAAGGTAGTCGAGGTTGCCGGCAAAGAAGTCATGAAGGTTATGAGAGGGTGAGGATTGCATGACATTCGAGGAGGCTCTGACAGCCGAATTGAGCGCTGTTCCTGAGCTGGTAGGCAAGATATACCCACTCGATGCCTCTAACGCTCCTAAAGCGCCGTACGTGGTCTACATCTCGAGCGAAGGAGAACCGACGAAGGGGCTTGACGGCTTCATCGGCGGGCAAAGCGTCGATGTTGAGTTAAACATCATTGGTGCAACATACAGCAGCATGAAAGAACTGACCAGAGCGGTTATAACGATACTCAAATCTTTTGAACTGCGGCAGATCGGCAGCGAGGGACCTTACATTCAAGAGTTAACTTATCAGAAGCCGGTTGAACTTTACGAATCGGCTCCCAAACTCCACCGCTGCCTAATTGATTTTCAAGTTTACTTTTAAGGGGGAAACCAAGTGCCTAAAAGCAAAGCATCAGGAACCAAAATTCAAATTGGGGCAAACTACGTGGCCGAACTGACTTCGATCAGCGGTCCAGAATTATCTGCGGACACGATCGATGTAACAACGCTCGACAGCAACGGCTGGCGGGAATTTCTGCAAGGATTAAAAGATGGTGGAGAGGTTAGTATATCCGGCTTTTTCAATACGAGTGACATTGGTCAAATGGCTGTCTACCAAGCATTTAACCAAGGATCATTGGATTCGTATACCATACTCTTCCCGCCTGCCCTCGGAGCCTCGTGGACGCTCAACGGAATCGCGACCGGCATTTCTACTAGCGCAGAACTGGAGGACGTCGTCAGCTTCGAGGCGACAATCAAAGTCTCCGGCGCCCCGGCACTCGGACTTACACCTTCTGGGGGCTTAACAGCATTGTCCTTGACAGGCGCAGGTGGCGCTCTGACGCCGACATTCTCGAACGGCAACTATCTGTACACCTTCAGCGGCGTGACTGCTACAAGTGTCACACTGACTGCTACAGCAGCTAATCACACGCTCGCTTTGTACATTGACGGAGTCTTATCGCAGGCTCTCACAAGCGGATCTGCGTCCGCTGCAATCCCTGTTACTTTGAACGTTGGTAAGAAGCTGACGATCTTGGCTACAGAGTCCGGCAAGACAACGAAGGTATACGAGGTAACAGTCGCTAAGACAGCCTAATTAACTGCCGGGGCTTCTGCTCCGGCTTTTATATTTTAAGGAGGAACATTCATGCCAAACGAAAACCAGAACAATAACGATGTTGTCATTATCCATTTGGACCGTCCGCGCGAGCTGCGTTACGGTCATAAGGCTTTGAAGCGTCTTTCCGCAATCACAGGGAAGAGCATTGAGGACTTGGAAGCCAACAGCTTCGACCTGGAAGAAGTCGAGAAATTCCTTTACTGCGGCCTGCTATCCGACGCCCAAAAGAATGACGAGGACCTGAAGCTCGATCAAATGGAAGACCTGTTAGATGAGGCTGCTAGGTTCTCAGACATCATCGAAGCAATGCAAAAAGCGTTTTCCAATGCGTTCGGCGATTTCGCAACTGAGGGAAACGAGCAGCCGGCGGGGAAGTAGATGGCGACGAACCACCTGATGATTCCCCATTCGATTGGCAAAAGTCGCTGCGGATGGCATTCCGGATCGGCTTGAAAGTGCATGAATACGACGAGATGACTCCTCATGAGCTCAACATGATGATTGAGGAGTGGAGCATCGGGGAAAAGAAAAATGATCAACGTTTAGTCGAAGCGGCCTACCTGGGTGCGTATTACAACCGCGTTAAGAAATTCCCAAGCGCTGACAAGGTGTTTGGATCCGGAAAAGAAGAGAAACCGAAGAAACAGACCGCTGCAGATATGCTGGCGGAGGTGAAACGTCTAAACGAGGCTCTCGGCGGCACGACTTACTAGGTGCTCAATCGAGCGCCTTTTTTATTTGTCTATGAAAGGAGGTAGACACTTTGGCAGTAGTAAAAAACCTAATGATCCGGGCCGGGGCGGACTTCTCTGGCATGCGGAACGAAATGAAAAAGGCTCAGCAGAACATATCCGATTTCAAAAACAAGGTCTCCGGAGCAATGAAGACAATCACCGCGACATTGGCTGCTGTTGGCATCGGTGCTGTATTTAAGGATGCAGCCAAGCAAGCCATGACCTATGAGGCGGCAGTCCAGCAGATTAACCGGCAGATGGGGACCAGCGCAAAGGCTTTTGACGATTGGGCCAAGAGCGGAGCAAGGGCATTCGGATTAGGACGGACGAGCGCGATTCAATACGGCGCGACATTCGGCAACCTAATCAGCAGCTTCGCAAGCGGTACGGATGATGTGATGAAGAAAACGCAAGACCTGCTGAAAGCTGCCGGCGTCGTCGCATCAGCAACGGGGCGCAGTATGCAAGACGTAACAGAGCGCATTCGTTCCGGCCTGTTGGGCGAGACGGACGCAATTGAGGACCTGGGCATTAACATCAACCAATCCATGCTGACATCTACAGCGGCATTCAAGCGGTTTGCTGGCGATAAGTCATGGTCGCAGTTGAGCTTCCAAACACAACAGCAGATCTTATACTTCTCAATCCTGGAACAGGCATCAAGGAAATACGGCGACACGGTGGCAGACAATACAAGTACTAAACTCCTGATGTTCACCGAAACCATGAAGGATGTGAAGACGGCGCTCGGGCAAGTGTTCTTGCCTATATTGAATGTTGTTCTTCCGATCCTGACAAAGCTGGCGCAGGGACTTCTCTACGTCATGAACATAGTGGCACAGTTCTCACAAGCATTATTCGGCAAGAGCGCAGCTAAGCAAACACAGACTCAGACGAAAGCAACCGGGGCACAGACTGCTGCTGTCGGGGATCTTGGCGACGCCTATAAAGCAGCTGGAAAAGCCGCTAAGAAAGCTGCGAGCAATCTCGCAAGTTTTGACGAGACCCACAACCTCGATGACAATTCGGACTCCGGAGCTGGGGACGACAAAGGGGCAGGTGCAGGCGGCGGGATTGATGCAACGACGATTCCACCGCTCGATATGGGCGGGTTTGCAGAATCTACTGTCGCAGTATCCGAGAAGATCAAGGCCATGGCCGACAAGGTCAAGGCTGCTATCGGCAGCATGTCTGACTTCATCAAGGAGCACAAAGACATCATTATCGCGGCACTGTCCGGCATCGGCGCAGCCCTCGCGGCGGCATTCCTTATCAGCAAATGGGGAGCCATCGTGAAGGGGGTAACAAGCGCTATGTCCAGCATCGGGTCAGCGTTCGCCCTCCTTGTCTCGCCTATTGGATTAATTGCCATTGCTATCGCAGCTGCCGTCGCGGCGTTCGTTTACTTCTACCGGACTAATGATAAATTCAAAGGCTTTGTTGACGGGATCCTGAAGGCAATCGGCGAGGCTGCTCAATGGTTATGGGAGAAGGCGCTCGTTCCAATGGGCGAATGGTTGGCGACAAAGGGTGTTGAATACTGGAACAAGTTCTCCGAAGCGATGCAGGTCCTTTGGAATAACGTCCTGAAACCTTTCGGTGCGTGGCTCATGGATGTGCTGCCTAAAGCGTGGCAAGCCGTGCAGAATGCCGCCGAGTGGCTTTGGAAGAATGTCCTCGTACCATTCGGGGAGTTCATGACAGCGTTGTGGCAAGGCGTACTGAGCCCGATGGCTAGCATCCTTGCAGACGTGTTGGCAATTGCATTCGATGTCGTATCGAAGGCTGCTAAATCCCTTTGGACGAACGTGCTCGTGCCATTTGGTAAAGCCTTGGGAGAAATGTTCGGTCCCGCTGTAGAAGCGGTGTCCGCCGTACTTACCTTCCTATGGCAAAAGGTAATGCAGCCTCTGCGCGATTTCATTGTTAATAATGCAGCGCCCGCATTCAACGTATTCGGCGATGTTCTGACCACTGTTTGGAACACTGTGCTGAAGCCACTCGCTTCATATATCGGAAATGTCTTTTTGAGTGTATTCGACAACACATTCAGATCCATCGGGACCATCATCAACGGCGCTAAAGATATCTTCATCGGCCTCATGACTTTCATCACAGGTACATTTACTGGCGATTGGAGTAAAGCATGGGATGGAGTACGCCAGATATTTAAAGGAGTCTTCGAGTCTTTGTGGGGCATTGTCAAATTCCCGCTCAATATGATCATTGACGGAATCAATGCGGTTATCGAGGCGTTAAACTCCATTCATATCGACATCCCTGAGTGGGTTCCTAAGTATGGCGGCAAGTCGTTTGGCATTAATATTAAACCAATTCAGAAGCTGGCTCGCGGTGGTATTGTGGACGGTAAAACGAATATGGGCAACTACATTGCTGGTGAGGCCGGTGCGGAAATGATCGTCCCTCTCGAGAACACATCGTTTACGGACAAGATTGCCAGCGCACTCGGAACTGCTGTCATGACGGCTATGCAAATGGGCCAAGGCAACAACCGCGGCGGCGGAGACACGATCATCCAGATCGGCGGGGTAGAGGTTGCGAGGGTTATCCAGCCTTACATGCAAAAAGAAACCAGCAGGATCGGCGGCTCCATGATTACAGCAACAGGGGGGTGAGGTATTGAGCCAACCTCTATTAACCATAAATGGAGTTGTAATGCCGACTCCTTCTCCGGGCGGGTACACCGTTACTAAACAGGACCTGGTGAAATCGAACCGGAATGCCCGCGGGACCATGATTAAAGAACTCATAGCCACTAAGGATAAAATCGATCTGCAATGGGTTTACCTAAGTGCTGCGGATTTGGCTAAGCTGCTGCAAGCCGTCTCCGGAAACTTCTTTGATGTGAAATATCTAAATCCGCAGAACGGGTTGTTCCGGACGGCTTCCTTCTATGCGGGCGACCGATCAGCTCCGGCCATGGACTACATTAACGGCATTATCCGATACAAGGACGTGAAATTTAATTTGATCGAAAGATAGGTGGGCGCTATGTATCCAGTAACAGCAGGCTTTCAAGAAGCGATCTACGCGCCTACCAGACGCGTCACCGGCAAGGTAACTTTCAACATCGTAGACATTACAGCAGCAGGCGACGTCAGCAGCATAGTAGCGAATGGCGGGCTTACATTGATCAGCAATACCTCGCAGCTAATCGACAACAAGCGCGATGCTACATGGAACCTAGCAACACTCGAAAAGGACCGCTTCCGGTTGGACGGTTCTTTTTCTTTTCCTGACGATACGACTCCGGCCAATAACGGCGAGGTCGGCTATGTTGGCACGTCGCTCTGCGGGGCTGATGGAGTGTTCACGACACCTCAGACCATCGAGATTAACTTCAATTCAACGCATCGGAGCGCGGGGACATCGATCACCTTCGACCCGTTCAATAACGAATATGCAGTCGATTTCAACATAAGCGCTTATAACGCCTCCGGTGTCTTAATTTCAAGCGTAGATAAGGTCGGCAATACCGCTCCACTTGTTCCGCTACATGGCGAGCTGCTGGATTACAAAAAGATCATCGTGACCATAACCAAGTGGAATGTCGGCAACAGGCGGGTCCGGGTGCTGGAGATTGATTTCGGAATTGTCGAAGTGTACACCGACGATTCCCTTGTCTCCTTCGATTTGATTGAGGAGATGGACATGACCAGCGGGCAGCTCCCTTCGCCGGAATTTCGGTTCACCGTAGACAATAGCGACCGCGCCTTCAACATCCTGAACCCGACCGGCTTTTATAAGTACTTGCAGCAGCGGCAACAGATCGATGCGGAGCTCGGCGTGACGGTCGAAGGCGGACTTATCGAATATGTTCCGGTAGGCCGGTACTTTCTCGTTGACTGGACCAGCGATGCAGGGGCGCTGACGGCCTCTTTCACAGCCCGGACTACCCTCGACCTTATGGCGAATTACGAGTATGAGCAGCTTACGCCGAGCGACAAAACGCTCTTTGCTTTGGCCTCTCAGCTATTCGCTACATGCGGCATTACGAATTACAGTTTGGACTCATCGCTCAATGGTGTATCGACTAACTCAATGGCGAAGAAAACGGACTGCAAAAGCGTGTTGCAGATGGTTGCCATTGCCGGCCGCTGTAACGTATTCATCACCCGGGGCGGAACCATCACACTGAAGCGTTTGATCGACTTTACCCTTGCTGATCGCGTTGACTTCGATAACGCCTATGACGAGCCTGAGTTCGTGCAGGAGAGCATCGTTAAGCAAGTGGATGTCTCATACTGGACGGACCTCGACACGTCTGCTGTGAGCTCTGTGAGCGCCGCGGGAGTGGATAGCGGAGATACGCTTAAGCTTGATCAGAACACCCTCATTAACACGGCTGCCGGGGCTACGGCGGTGGCTGATTGGATTCTCGCTCAAACGCAGTTCCGAGCAAAGTCGAGCATCAACTGGCGCGGCAATCCGGCCCATGAACTCGGTGACTTTATCGCAATTGAAAACTCCTACGGCGCTGATCTACAGGCACGCATCACGAAGACGAGCATCACATACCAAGGCTACCTCACAGCGCAGACAGAGGCTAAGGGGGCGGTCAGCTAATGGCATGGATTACTCCCAAAATAGACTGGCTCTCGACTAACTCCATTAATGCAGAAGACTTCAACCGGATCGAGAACAACATCAAGGAAGTCGCAGCTTACCTTAATTCGATTCAGTACACCATGCCGTCGCTGACCACTGTAACAAACCGGACGCAGTCTTACGTCGACTTCCTCTCGAGCATCAAGCGCATTGAGCAGAACCTGGAGGCAATCCGGGCGGCATTCATCACGCCTGCGGGATATCCCGGCACTAAAGCATGGGGCCCGGGCGTCCGGTTCAATTGGGAGGATGCCAACCGGCTGGAGACGAACGTCAAGCTGCTGATGGACTTCGGCGTGCTAGTCTACCAGAGCTTCCGGTACTGCGGGGCCGCGATATGCGGTGAAACATTCGTACTATATCCAAATAGTTAGGAGGCGGCTTTTATGCCAGGACAGGTGCATGACAGCACAATCAGCTCCATCCTATCGCATCTTTCGGCAAACCTCGGGAGCATTGCGGTAGCGTCCGGAGCGCAACCTGCGGTGGGAGCTGCCAGCCTGATCGGAGAAATGGCGCGGAAAGATGCTGCTGCGGTCGTTACGGCAACCACGCTGACGAAGACCACCGTCTTCTCCGAAACTGAAGGTAACGGAGCTATCCGCTCTATTGGACTGCTAGGTGCTGCCGGGCTGGTCAGCTCGGACGCGATCATCAACAAGACAGCATCGCAGAGCCTGACCGTAGCCGTTACCATCGAGGTGCAGCGGACATGAGGCGGATAACCTGCATCACGCAGCATAACCAGACTCTCGCTGTTCCAACGCTGGTCAGCAAGACCGTACGAGCCGCGGTACCCGAGACAATCGAGAGCGTCAATGTTGCGGGGCTGATAATCAAGGCAACGGTCACCTATTGGCTTCACACATACCGCAATGCCGGAGACAGCCAGCCGTTATATGCGGCGACCTGCGGCGTTGACGCTTATATCTAAGGGGCGGAAATCATGACGGGAACTTATATCGTACAAGGCGCGGACATGGAATTCCGCTTCACCATAAATGATCAGAACGGCAATCCAATCAACTTGACGGGGGCAACGGTTGAACTTAAGGGCGACACCTTTACCAAGGCATGTGACATCGAGGACGCCGCGGCTGCTGTTGTTAGCGTCTGGCTTGGCCCGGAGGAATTGACCAAGGGCGATCACCTTTACCGCGCTGATATCATCATCACGTTACCGGACAGCACGGTCTTCAAAGCTTATGAGCAAGTTGAATTTTATGTAAGGAAGGCGGTATAGCATGGCATATACAAAGACGACGTGGCTGGACAGAATTGTACAATTCGCCAATCGTTACACGAAAAGCAATGAAACAACAAACAGCGTCGATTTGTCAGCGAGCCCCGGCACGGTCACTCAAGCAGGCACGCCACTGAGTGCTTTTAACCTGAATAAGATCGAGCAAGGTATCGCGGACGCGCACGATATGCTGACTGCTGCCGGGACGCTTCCGTTCGTGCTGAAACGCGGGCTTAACATCGCGAGCACTACGGGGCCGAGCCCGGGGAATGTGACGGTGTACGGGCGGACGCTGGTGAATTTGTTAGGTAAGGTCGGCGCATTTGACGGTGGCGACGGAACGGTTGCAAGTGGGTGGTCAAAAGGCGCATTCGGACAATATGTGGCGGCAAACGGCACTCAAACTATAACCGCTCT
The DNA here is from genome assembly GCF_000023585.1 of Paenibacillus sp. JDR-2. Taxonomy (NCBI): domain Bacteria; kingdom Bacillati; phylum Bacillota; class Bacilli; order Caryophanales; family Paenibacillaceae; genus Paenibacillus; species Paenibacillus sp. JDR-2. The sequence goes on from NC_012914.1 coordinate 1,848,104, forward strand.
TGCGGGCGACACGAGCACCGAAAGGGTCGTTGCAAGATCAAATGCCTTTACGCTTTATGCAGGTAAATACTATATCTTCCTCGTTGACGTCACTGTTACCGGGACTGGCAGAGGGTTTGCGCAAGTCTACTCACCTACTCCGTTGTTAAGTGTTCAGGATAGCACAACTACGAATAGAACCATTGCTTTGAAAATCCAACCTGCTGCTGATCAAGTAGTTTCTATTTACCTTAAAAATACCGAAAATACTGGCGGGACAGGTTCAGCAGTATTTGATAATGCTCGATTTATCGAAGTATCAACTGCTGACTTTACAAAAGCTAACGTTGATGTCGATTGGACAGGCGATAAATTAGCTGAGAAGTTACCTTATATAGAAAGCGTGAAACACCTGCAAGGCGCTGCGGTGCGGAAGGTTGGTAAGAACCTTGTTCCACCGTTTACAGATCCGGCTTGGACATTACATTCTCTTGCAGCAGTAGACAGCCCTTATTCGCTTACGTTGAACGCTACCTCTACGGGGTACAAAGTGAGTACCATAATGATTCCTTCCGTAGCCGGGCAGACATACACGTTCAAAATGGGTGGGAACGGCTGGAGGTATGTGGACGCTTACGCATCTGACCAAACGACGAATCTAGGTTCCCGGGTGGCATACGCGCAAGCGACGGCATCCCCTGTAACTTTTACAACTCCAGCCAATACAGCTTACTTAAAAATCGGTTTAGATAATGGAAACCTGATTAATACGTTTACTTTTACCGATCTGCAACTAGAATTGGGCTCCGTGGTGGTGGCGTTCCAGCCATACAACGCCGATTACTTCAACGTGCCGACGATTCTCGCATCTAATCTTGACGGAAGCATTCGGGACTCGGTTTATGTCCGTGACGGCCAGTTGGTCAAGCTTAAGCGGTGGATTACAGGCGTTCTGTTGGATGGTTCGCAAACGTGGTCAAATTCCGGACTATCTTCAACAGGGTTTAAAGAGGTTAGAATGGCTGCTCTAACTAACGCCATCGGCGGAGCGCTTTCTTACGCTCAAGCCTATTTAACACGTCCTGATGGTCAGCCTATGAAGTATGGCACATCGACGGCAGAGATTAACAGTTTTTATATCGCAACATCGGACAAAGTCCCGTATTTCCGTATTTCGAATAGTGACACAGGATTCGCCGATGCGTATACGCCAAGCGTTGCCGAATGGAAAGCTTTTTTCTACGGCTACAAAATGAACAACGGCACGTTCGGTACGCCATACGACGGCACCGGCACGAAGACATGGACGCTCTGGAACGCGACTAGTAACACTGGCGCGGTCACGACGGTTCCGTCAACACTCGCTGCCGGATTCACGCCATACACGTTGGATTACGTGCTGGCAACATCCGTCGAGGAGGTAATCTCCGGTGACGTGGGTTCTATCGCGCTGGCTCCGGGCGGGAACCAGTTGGAGTTGCTTGAAGGCGTGATCGTGCGGGAGAAGGTGACGCCTAAGCTTTCGGTTGGTGCAAATCCGAACTTGTACCATATCAATAACGCGGATACCAATTACGGGGACCTGTCCACTGGCAAATTGAAAAACCGTTCAGCCAAAATAATCGCGATCTACAAAGACCGTAACATAGACCCTAGTTGGACAATTAAGACTGGCGGCACCTCTTATGGGTTGGATAGAGCGGAATGTACTCAAGCTAATTTCGATCCGAACGCCGACTACTTCGTCACCTACATCCTGCTCGAAAAATACCTTTACACCGCCAATGCCACAGACGCCAAGGTCGAGTACCAGACAACGCTCGGCGGCACAGTAGCGCAGAACACGCAGGACATTGCGGACATCAAGACGCGTGACGGCATTCAAGACTTCGGGCTCGATTACATTGAAGCAAAGGCGGACAACCTGCGGATTGACTATGACGGCCATGCAGCGAAGACGACCAGCGTTCACGGGTCTACAGCGGTACCCGCAGCAAACAAGATTGCAATGTATGACGCTAACGGGTTGCTCGTTACCGGAACCCCAACAGCAAGTGGACATGCTACTAACAAGAATTACGTAGATACGTTGGATTCATTCGTTACGCCGAGCGACAACATCCTCTTGTCGTTACCAGTTGAACGCGGGGGCGGCACGTCTCAATGGAAAGTAATTAACCTGAAGTATGGCGGGAAATACAGAATCAAAATGGAAGTCCGCTCAACAGTTGCTGGTAACACAGGGAGGGTGAATGGCCGTTTTGGTTGGAGTGTGTTAAGTACTTCGCAAAACGAATTAGCTTTCGACTCATCTTCGACGACATACAGTCAGGTGGTTATTGAAACACCGTTCTTGCCGCCGAATATGATCCTCCAGTTGTACATCAACAGCACACCATACCCATATTTCCGAAATGTTCAGGTTTGTGGAGACTTAGTGCCATCTAATCCAAATACGCTCAGCGGGGTGGACGTGTAGATGAAACTGCTAATTGAGTATGACAAAGGTAATGGTTCGTTACTTGCGGCGATTCCTAATGGGGTCGCCTTTGTTGATGAATTGCCGGAAACCTCCGGAAGCTGCATCGTAGAAGACGAGGAATTGTCTAAGCAAATATGGGAGTCACACAGCAACGGCGGCGCAGTCACGATCACTATCACAGATGACAGAGTGACGGCTGACGTTACTCCTGTTGAGCCACCTGCTCCGTTACCGACGTTAGAGAAAATCAATGCGATGCTAGCACTCGAACTGGCAGATACGCAGTTCCGGTTGCAGGCTGCCGAACAGGCGCAGGCCGATCTTATCCTTAATCTTGTCCTGAAGGGAGTGCTGTAAATGAACTGGTATCCGCTAATCAAGAATTATTATGATCGAGGGTTCTACTCCGCCGCGCAGGTTCGCGTGTTCGTTGAGGCTGGGAAGATCACGTCCGAACAATTCCAAACCATTACAGGCGAGGTATACGAGAGCCCTGCTGCTTAAGCGGGGCTTTTCTTATAAGGAGGAAGCAAGCTGATGATTAAACAACTAATGCTCAACATCTCGACAGCAGCCGTGGGGTCCGGCCCGAAGGAATCATTGCTCGGCGGTACCTTCGCGGTCATCGTGACGACTATTACTGCAGCTTTAGGAGGGTGGGATGTTGCTTTGCAGGCTTTGCTATATGCCATGGCTTTTGATTATGTAACTGGGCTTCTCGCTGCTATTAAAGATAGAAGGGTCGACAGCGATGCAATGCTTTGGGGCGGCGTCCGTAAGATTGTTGTTCTCGGAGTAATTGCCCTGACTGTTAAGTTCGATGTTCTCTTTGGATACGAGGAACCGGTGCTCCGGACGATTGCATTTTACTTCTACTTGGGGCGCGAAGGCTTGTCGATCGTAGAGAACTTGGGTAAGCTCAACATCCTGGTACCACAGGCCATCAAAGACCGCCTCGTACAACTGAAAGGGGAAGGTGAAAAGGATGCAAGCGAAGTCGGCAAGTAATGTTAAGGTGATCGACGTCTCGCACCATCAAGGCGCGATTAATTGGACTTCCGTTAAGTCGGACGGTGTGCAGGGCGTTTTCATCAAGGCGACTGAGGGCAGGACGGTCCTTGACGACAAGTTCGATGTTAACGCCAAGGGAGCTGCCGCAGTCGGCCTTGCAGTCGGCTATTACCACTACGCACATCCGGAGAATAACGACGCCCTTGTCGAGGCTGCTAAGTTCGCCAGCACAGTTAAGGGTTATAAAGCGGACTTCCCACATGTGCTGGACGTGGAGGGTAAGGCTGAGACGGTAGGCGGTGGAAAGCTATCTGCTTGGTGCGTGGCCTGGCTGCAGGAGGTAGAACGGATCACAGGCCATCCGGCTATGGTCTACACCGGGGCTAACTTCGCGAAGACTTACCTTGGCAAGCAACTTGCGCCTTGGCCGCTCTGGATCGCGCATTACGGGGCTACGACGCCGATGGCTAACAGCACATGGGATAAGTGGTCGGTCTTCCAATACACGTCCACAGGGGCTGTAAAGGGCATCACTGGTAACGTCGATATCAACGCAATGGAGAAAGTTTTCTACGACAAGTATACGAAACCTCCGGCACCCGTTAAGAAGGAGTATAGCATGGAAGAAGTTGCTGTCTATGTCGATGGCGTGAAACTCGTAGACGGCCTGTACGACAGCAAGGCGGGCATCACCTATGTCCCGGTCCGTTCGGTTGCGAATGCGCTCGGGGCTGACGTGAAGTGGAATGAGGAAGCAAAACGAGTCGATCTGACGAAGAAATAAGGAAAGCCCACTGGCCAATGCGGCTGGTGGGCTTTTTTGCGTTATTTAAACAGCTTGCGCATGTCATCGAAATTAGCTTGCGTTTCGGCATCATCGCTCTGTGCATAGACAAAGCCGAGCTTGCCTTCCATGTTCAATACAATTAGCTCTTTGCTGGTATCGTCCTTACTCTGCACAAGAACGACCTTTCCTTTCAGCCCCGAAGTCTCATAGTCCTCCGAAGCAACGACCACTGGATTCTTAAACATATTTTCTTCCGAAGGTGTCGCATCTTGGCCTAGTGCAAAGATAGATTGTGTATCCGGCCGGATCTTCTCACTAACGAATTTCTTCGCTGCTTCCCTATCCGTACCATTCAGATAAATGTTAACGTAGTCCAGAGCAAGTTGCTCGTCTGCCGAAAGCTTCTTAGCTTCTTGTGGCGATGAAGGCTCCTGCGTTACTTCTGGTGTTGCTGTGGCTGCCTCCATAGAAGGAGACTCTGCCGCCACTGTGGCTTTCGCTTCTTTAGCCGGCTCGTTATTGTTGCCGCCGCATCCCCCGAGAATGGCTGCTGTAATTAATGATAAAGCCAGTACGGATAATTTCTTCAAATCTGGCACCCCTCACAAGTTTTTGGAATTAATACCCACTATAATACAAACCCTTCTGACCTACCACCCAAAATCTCTCAACGAAACATCTTCACCGGTCATCTTCCGGATCGCTGCGACAAGTGCGTTCTTCGAAATATCCCGCAGCGGCTCGTTCTTGCTGCATGCCTTGGTCACTGTGTCTTTGCTCACTCCGCTTATACGCACCAGCTCCCCATGAGGTATCTTTTTTTTATCAACAAACTCCCCGAAAGGACTTCTCGCCTTACCTAATCCATACATACTTATCCACCCTCGTTCCATATTCCTAACTCTTTTAAAGTGTGGACAAATCTACTGAAAAAAATACAAGCAGGTCCGAGAGAGTTAGGAAACATGAACAAGCTTCCCCCATAGGCTAGTGACATAACCAGTGATTAACCGACAGGCTTCAACAGCTTGGTAATGGTAACACCGGTGGCGACAGCTTAGAGGAGGCGATTGATGGCATGAGCATTCTAACAATCGACGGTGGCGGTTCGACAATAAAGGTCTATGACGGCGATCAGGTCCGGCAGTTCCCGTCAACAATTAGCTACGACTGGCGTCCGCGGAACATCGAAAGCAAAGGGCAATTCGATTTCGAGTGGGAGTACAACGGCGAGAAAGGCTTTGCCGGCACACTGGCGCAGCGGGAGAGTGATTGCGCGGATAGCTTAAAAGGAGACACGAAAGCACATCCGGAGGCGGCCTTGCGTGTATTGCTTGCATTACACCAATACTGCCCGGACCCGGCGCCAAAGATCATTGTCGGCCAGCCGATCAAGACGCACACGCCTGACGAAAAGAATGCAATCAAAGGAATGCTCCTAAACCGCAGGCATGACATCACGGTTAACGGGCAGCGCCGCATTATTTTGATTCAACGTTGCGAGGTCGCGGCGGAAGGTGTATCTGCCGGCCTGTTGATTCCGGTCGGCGGGACTATCCGGGTTATTGATATCGGCAGCGGGACCGTGAACTTCGGGACCTTAATCGATAGGCAGTTCAATGATTTGGGGAGCTTTACGCTAAGCACAGGAGTGGAGACGACGAGAGGCGGTGTAGCGGCGCTGGCTCATCAAATTGCTCGAGCAGCGAGGGCGGCAAAGTGGCAGCCAGAGGAGAAGGTCAATCTGTGCGGCGGCGGTGCTCTAGTGATGTTGGAACTGCTGAGACCGTACTTCCCGAATGTTGGGGTTATTCCGGATCCGGTTACGGCCAATGTTCGGGCATTCCATATGATCGCGAGGAAGGTGTATGGCTAAGAAAATCAATAAGGTGCCGGTTTGCTTTAATATGCTGGACCCGGACCAGGCGAAGATGCATGAATGGGTGTGCAGCCGGCCGAATAGGTCGGGTTATCTCAAGAGGCTTATTCAGAGGGATATGGAAGGCGGATCGGCGGTGGCTAGTTCTTACCATCCTGCTGCAGCTGTCGGAGACGATGAATTCAATGCAAGTTCATTCATATGAGGAGGAATTATCGTGACAATCAAAATTAACGGAAGGGAGATCGAGAAGATTGAAGAGCTCGAAAGATTGGAACAGCACTACTTCGAAGTTCTCAAGACAACAGCTTATATTATCCTCGGCTGTATCGCTGTCGTTTGTTTGCATGGGGTTATTGACGCCCTTGCCGGCATGGGCTTTGATTTCGGGACGGATCGTCTCATCAATGCTTTTAAGGCGTTTAAATAGCAAAAACCGCCATGGGCGCAGTACGGGCAAGGCGCTGCGGGCGGTTTACCCTCAGCCTATGACATCCAATCGTAAATGATGCAAGTACAGGAGGGAGATCATGAAATTTTGTTTGACTGAGGCCGGGATGTGCGAAATCGTACCGCTGCCACATAACTATAGCTGCAATCAAATTAACCATATCGAGCGGTTCCTTGAGAAGGTGAAAGCCGGCGCGCGGATCATAGTCGAACACATCGATCGCCATAAGGTGATATACCGGATTGGCGCCATGACACTGGTGCTACTGATCGGTTTAGATGTGACGGCGTTCGCTGCTGATGCCAGTATCGATGCAAACGCAGGTAAGCTTTACCACAAACTCATTGGAATAGGGAAATGGGTCGTTCTAATCAAAGGTGCATTCGACACGATCAGCTCCACGGTTCAAGGTGATTTCGTGCAAGCTCGTAAATCGGGGTTAGCGTATCTGCTGGTGTACGTAATCTTACTGGGTCTTCCTTGGGCCTTTAACCAAGTAGAAGTCCTGTTTGAGGAAGTGACCTGATATGCCAATGAAATTCCGTATTTCATCAGAGTATGGAGTGCTGGAGGAGATCCGCGGCGGCCGGGTCCACAGTGGTATTGATCTGGCAATGCCGCGGGGCACTGAGCTCCACAGCATTGCTGACGGCACAATCGAGAAAGTCGTTCATAACAACTTGATTGGCAATGGCGTTCACGTCCGGACGGCGGATGGCGACGTTCATATTTACGGACACCTCGACAAAGTATCCGTTCGTCCTGGCGAACACGTTGACGCAGGAGATCTGCTAGGGCTCAGCGGGAACACCGGGCACAGCACCGGACCGCATCTCCACTTTTCACTGCTGCATGACGGCAAGCCCGCGGACCCGACTTCTCTGGTCAATGCTCTACAGCATTACTCCGGAGAGATTGCGGGTCCGTCATTCCTCGGAATTAAAGGTCCGGCGCTGATGATTACAGACCACTTTACACACGGCAGAGGCATTGGTGACGCTGTGAAGGATCAATTGGCTCATAGTATGGCGGCACACGTTCTGGATTGGCTGCAGGCGGCTTCTATGGCCCTCTATGAATTGAGCTATGGAATTGGACTGATTGGATGTGCTGTGCTTATTATCCTTGGCACAGTGGGTCTCAAGAACGGATACAGATGGGCTGGTCTAACTTTTACATCAGTGGCATTAATACGATACTTGTTGGGCGGTGTGGCAAAGTGAAGAGCATTGCAATTACGAAATACCTGCAGGTAACAAAGCCTGAATACGTCTATCTCCGCATTAAGCCGAATAACTCTGTCCGGAATCAAGGCACTCATAAAGTAGCCCGGGCAATTGCCGCCCTGTATAGGTCCGTGCTGGCTAACGTCAAGATTGAAGAGCACAAACTGATTAAAGCATTGGGCCGGGAATTCGTACTCGGCACCCGGTACCGATACACGATGCCGGCTAAGGTGGCCTATTATATTTACATGGAGCAGCGGAAGGTTGAATTCTATTTCATCGTGCCGCGACAGCACTTGGCGTTCTTGCGAGAGAAGTTGTCGGACGTGTGGGGGCAGGTAACGATCGAGGAGGTTCCGGAGCTCCCGGGATTCAGTCCGGCCGCGACTCGGTATGAATTGGTGTATGAGAAGGAGGATGCACTCAGTACTGCCACCGATCGCCGGAACAATGATCTACTGGTCAGCAATCTGAACGCCGTGGAGCTGCTGGAGGAAGGTGATAAGCTGGCTGTGCTATATAATTTCATCCCGACTGCTCAACTTAGCTGGCGGCACCTTTACAAGGCTACGATCGACAAGGTTAATCGCCGGTTGCCGGTGGACCGGGATAAGATGGGTGGATGGTTCCTGTTCCGATATCTGATCGCGGCAGGGAATGCGGTCTTTAAAGAAATTGCAGAATCGCTCGGAGGGAAAGGGTCATCTTCGGCCGGTGGGGATTATATGGATGCGCTGCTTGATCGTTTGAACGGCGCGCGCCGGATCAGCGAGAGCACATCTAAGAAGGCGACTAGCACAGTTATTGATACGCAGATCGTTGTAATGGCGGAGAGCGATGATAAACTCCGGGAGCGTAACGCGGCGCGCAGCCTGGCACAGTCATTCGATACTGTTTCGGACGACAACCGGCTGCTGTATAAGCCATACCGGCGACAATTCCACTTTACGGACCGCTACCTGCCGGGAGCGTCCAAGAACAAGGTTGGAGATCAGGAGGCGCAGAACTTCATTGCTCTGGCCGGCCGCGATGTGCTCGAGCGATATAACTTCATTGATCGCGTAGAGACGCAGGAAACGCAGGTCCCGGACGATCTAAAGCAAGGCGTCATGTGCATCGGGACCAACACTTATCGCGGTCATGAGCAGGCTGCATACCTATCGAGCGACCGAGAATTCCAGAACCTTACGACAGTTCTTATTGGTCCGACTCGCGCGGGTAAGTCAACGCTGATCGGAAACCTAAGCCGCGATGCGATTAACGCCGGCGAGTGTGTTATCATCTTCGATTTCGTTGGCCAATGCGAATTGAGTCGAGAAGTAGATGCTGTAATTCCACAGGATAAGGTGTTGGTCATAGAATGCGGCGCCGTCCGTAAGATGCAGGGAATCGGTTATAACGAGGTAGGAATCAGCGCGGATCCATTCGAAGCTTACGACAATGCGAAGAAGCAAACCACTCAGTTGATGACGCTGGTCAATTCGATCAATGCTGAGGAGAAGAAGCTATCAGCAAAGATGCAACGCTACCTCGTCAGCGCTTCGTTGGTCGCCTTTAGCAGCGGCGGCAGCGTTAGGGAAGTATTTGATTGCCTACAAGACCACGAGGTCCGTGAGCGCCTTATACGACTCGTTCCAAAAGTTCAAAGCGATAACCTACTCAAGTACATTCGCTGGCTCGGTGAACTAAATGAACTTGATAAGAGTGGAAAAATCGTTGGAACGAAGGACACAAATGTCGTTGGTATCATCGATCGGCTTAACCAATTGGAGCAGAATGCCTATATGGAGAGGATGCTTGATAAAGGAACGGCCGGAAACGTCGACCTGGTTAATGAAATGCAGAAGAACCAGCTGATCTGTATCCGGATGCCGTCGGATATGTTCAGCACAGACCAGGAGCGTGACGTCTACACGACTTACTGGAGCACTAAGATATGGCTGGCGCTGCAAATGAGGAGTAAGCGTCTCGGCGGCGACCGGAGCAAAATGGTGAAGGTTAATCTAGTCGTTGATGAGCTATATCAAGTCGAGCACACAGAGCAGTTCATGCGAAGCAAGCTCAGCCAATATGCCAAGTTCGGACTGAAGCCAATCATCTCAGCGCACTACCTTAACCAGATCCGGCACATCCGCGACGAGCTGCGGTCGGCCAATGCATCATATATGCTGATAGCCGGCTGTGACAAGAAGAATTACGACGAGCTCAAGAGTGAGCTTTATCCTTACCAGGAAGAGGATCTTCTTAAGCTGCCGCGATACCATAGCCTGAACCTGATCAAGAATAAAGATGGATATGCACGGTTTATTACCAAACTTCCTAGACCGGTGTGTTGAAGGTGTATCGAAATATGTGTCGAAATAGCTTAACTAAGATATTATTAATGGAGGTTAGAAATGATATCAGGTTTGGATGAACCTTATTGCACTGAGGAAGAAATGGAAGCGTATCGAAATTAACGGATGATGAACTCTGTAAGTATTTCAAAGGTAATAATGATTGGTTTGAGTCTAAAGAATTAGCGTTAGATAATATTTTATATGTCGATACCATGAAATACCTCGAGGAACATAAGAAATTATTTGAACCTGGTGAATTGGGTAGGTTGGTTATATATGAGATGGCAGTACGTTTCCATAAAGAGAAATCTCCTGGTTGATAAAAAACCAGGAGATTTTTTCGTTTTTATATTACATAACATGGGAACAAAGGATATAAGACGAATATTGTCGAATGGAGTGAATGTGAAAAAATACCTAAAAAAAATGAGAAAGTGTATTGCAAACAATACAGTGGAGGTGTTATATTTGTATTGCAAACAATACAGTTTGCCCTCAAAAGCAAGCAAGGAGGGAGCTGGTTAAGCATGAAAGATAATAAGATTTTCACAACTTATTCTTCCAGAGAAGCAGCGGAGTTATGGAGACTTTCAGAAAACACAGTGACGCAATGGTGTAATAGAGGAAGGTTTGAAGAATGGGAAGCAAGAAAATCAGCAAAAGTTTGGATCGTAACTAGAGAAGGAATGGTTCGCCTTACAGGCAGAGAGCCTGGAGGTAATGCTGAGGGGGATTAGAGGATGCTTGATTTTGTCTGGTTCATGCTCTTCTCGACAATTGAAGGCTTAGCAGTTTATGCATTTATGTTGTATATCTTTAGGTTTAAGTTAACTGACTACATCCTGCCGGTTTTAATCTTGATAGTGCTTATGAATCTACAGAGCTTTTACATGAGGGAAGACACACATTTCCCATTCGTTGTACCAGTCATCAACTTACTATTCTCAGTCCTGTTTATGAAGTATATTGTTCGAATGCCCTTGCTAGGATCTGTGGTATCAGCCGGGATCGGGTATGTAGCTTTCGGTTTAGTCCAACTATTAATTGCCTATTCATCCGGTGGATACTTATCGGTCGAACAAGTCCAGACGGTTGCGTACAAGGGTTACATCATACAGCTATTAACTGGAGTAATCGGCGTCTTGATCGCCCACACGCTTTACAAATTCGGAATTGGATTTGCGAATGACTTCGAGAAATACCGGTTCAAATGGGAAAGCAAGCTGGTCTTTATAACATGCATTTTATTCTGTCTGGCAATGGGTGTTGTGGTCTACATTGGGAACTTGTACATACTGCTTACCTTTTTCATAATCTCAATGATGATCTTCCTTTACTACGCAATGAGAAAGGAGCAAGAAGAAAGTGATAGTTAAAGCATTAGCAAACAAGATGGCAGTAGGGATAAAAAGCGCAGCCCCAGAACATCCGGCCAGCGTGGAGGTCCTGCGCTATTCCTTGATGATGATACTCAACCCAGTGTTTGCCGTATCGGGCGCGTTGCTGATCTCGCTATTCACCGGCCGGACCGCTGAGGTCGCAATCATCCTGGTATGTTTCGCCCTGCTGCGGCACGTATCCGGCGGAGTACACCTGAAGTCGACAGAAGCCTGCATCTTGGTAAGCGCCGGGGGAGCGACAATCCTTTCCTACATCACGTTGGATAACCAATGGACGCTTATCCTTAACATAGCAAGCTGCCTGTTGGTTCTGCTCTTTGCACCAAGTCGGCTGGAGAAAAGCACCTGGGTTCAAAAGCAATCCTACTCGAAGCTCCGGCTTATCGCGCTGTTGATCGTAGCGAGCAACTTCCTGATCCAATCGCCCGTGATGGTGGTTGCCTTCTTCACTCAAGCACTAACGTTGATTAAAAAATGAATAGGTGGGTTTTGTTATGAGCAATCGTTTTGATGACTTGATGGAACCAAAATCATTTTGGAAGTTAGCTGATTATATGCAAGCAATTGAGTTTGCTTTAGAAACTAACTGCGGTCCATCAGATAAAGAAAATTATGAAACAGAGGTTCGCCAATCCATTGTTAAAGTGAAAAAAGCAGTTTTGAACCTAGAAAGATTTTTAGAGACTAAATGAATATAAAAATCGAGAAGGTGGTGGTGACGATGTAGCAACTACCGCAGTGCCCCAACCCCTGTATAGAGAGAAGAGATATAAAAACACACATTTGAGAGGAAACGGTGAAACAAACATGAAAAAATTCACGTCTATCAAACACGCAGTATCAATGATCGCAGCTTCGGGCCTCATGATGGTAGCAGTTCTGGCAACGACAGTATCTCCACAAAGCTGGCTGCTGGTATACAGTGAGGACGCTCCTGAAGAACTTTTAAAGTAGGGGGATTGATTTAACCATGGTCACATTAACGGGAGATATAGCAGGAACAACGGGGTTGATTCCAACAAAGATTAGCGATGTAGACTATCTGGAGTACAATCGTAAACTTAAGCGTGTAATATTCCACATAGGCAACAAGACATACTTTGCTGCAGGCGATTTTTTGTACTGGGTCGACCTCATCCGGAATTCCGGCTATACAAACTTTATGATCGTGGATCGGAACAACGCAGTTAATTTGAACAACATTAAGGTGTTGGATCCGGTGTTCAAAAAAGCATACTTCGAGTATGATATTAAGGACAAGGTTAACGGCGGATGTTCAATGTCGTGGGACAAGTATAAAAAAGTTATCGAACTAATCGGGGTGCATAGCCCCAATGCTCATATCGTCAACAACCTATAGATTTAGGTAAAACCCCTACCTTCGGCTGGTAGGGGTTTTTGATTTGTGAATATTAGCATACTTAAAAAGAAAATGTTGTCGTTCTTTGTCGCATCGCTATAAAAAATTCAGTGCACTCAGTTTTTGTTTACTGTCCATTAAAATTACCTAATAATAATAAACAGATACAATTATTGTCTTCTAACCATTACCTATAGCTAAGGGGCCGAGCGGGGGAGAGCGAAAATTCGCAATCCGTTACGTTGACCAAGTGTAGAAATCATCCATTTTTTTATGGAGAATTACTGCACATGCTCTTAGAACATAAATGCTCATGGGCTTTCGATTATTCTCGTAATGGCTAATCATATTGGCTGATATCTCCAAGCCAAATTTTCTGACAAGCTCATACGATAAATCTTCCTGACTTAGTCCAGCCCGCATTCTATGTTCACGTAATCGGCACTCTCCCCGCTCGAGTGCCTTCATCTTTTCTCCTTTCTAATGCAGCATCATTCCATATATCTGGGGGCCATTCTTATGAGCGAATTCATCTACAAAGCAAAAACAAACAGTTTGTCAAACATCATTCAAAAGGGTGATTCTGTAAAAATTATCTTAACACAATCATATTGTAATGGTGACATTGTCGCTGTTGCAAGTGAAGAAGATATCTCTGTGATGGTCTTTAAGAAGGCCGAGGAAATGACGCCCGGAGATATACTAGTTATCGGTAAGGTCACTGCCATTATTAAACAAAAATAAAAACAGCCCGGGTTCGCCCCTGGGCTGTTTAGTATTAAAAAGTGATTACAACTTTCTTTAATTTTCCAATCACATATATGTTATTCTCCCCTGCCGTGCAAATGATCGGTGGGTAATTTGCGTTCTCCGACTGAAGGACAAGTGTCGTTCCTTGACGATAAACGCGCTTCAGGACAGCTTCTTCTCCGATTAATACTGCAGCTATTTCTCCGTCTTCAACCTCTTCTTGTTTGCGAATCAGCAGCAGGTCGCCGTCAAAAATGCGAGCTCCTTGCATACTGTCACCTTTAGCTCTCAAGTAGAAGTACTCTCCGCCATTGATCCATGAGCGAGGAGTCGATTCGTATCCTTCGATATATTCATATGCGATTTGTCCATTACCACAAGAAATTTTACCTACGACCGGCAAAGTAACGTTTTCGGATTCATCAACTTCGATACCCAGCTTTTCATAAGCTCCCTCTGTTAGTTGGAGGACTGTAACATCTAGAGCTGCAGCCAGAGCTTTAAGTCGTTCAGTATCGATTCTATGTTCACCTTGTTCGTATCGCTGAATTGTCTTTTTTGTGAGCCCAACTTTTTCAGCCAATACCTGAAGGCTGTAATTTCTCAAATCACGATACTTTTTTATGTTCGCGCCGGTTGCGGCGTAAAATTTTTTTGAACCCAATGCATCAGTCATTTTTAAAATCCCCTTCATTAATGGCTTGAAAACAGTATACCTCAGATAAGACACGTACATCAAGAAAAATAAATTTTCGTGTCTTTTATGGGTTGACGAAGGAAAATTGTGGTGCTATTCTGAGTGTGTCCTAAACGATACACGAATAAACGTTCGGCAGAGAGGCGGTGAACGGATGAAGATTTCGGTTAAGGCAGCACGAGTTAACGCAAACAAGAAAGCGCAAGAAGTAGCAGAGACGTTAGGTATTTCGATTACAACTTACTCGAGAAAAGAAAACGGACATGTTCGTTTCTATGCCGATGAAGTTGCGAAGCTAAGTCAGTTATTTAATGTGCCTTACGAAAATTTTTTTGAGGCGGGGTGTCTCGAAAAAGACACGATGTGATACTCCGCTAAACAAAGGAGGAATGATGACAAATGAATCAATCTTTGGTCTTCATGGGAAATGGACGTCCTGTTACAGACAGTTTGAAAATAGCTGAAGTGTTCGGCAAGGAGCATAAAAACGTATTGCGCGACATTGCAAACCTTGAATGCAGCCAAGAATTTTCACAGCTCAATTTTGAGCCGTCAGATTATACAAACGAACGTGGTAGGCCGTACACCAAATACCTCATCACACAAGACGGCTTTTCCTTCCTGGTCATGGGCTACACCGGCAAAGAAGCAGCTCGCTTCAAAGAAATGTACATAGGTGAGTTCAACCGGATGAAAGAAACGCTCAACAATCCACTGGCCGGACTTAGCCCGGAGCTGCAAGCGATCCTTATGATCGATAAGCGCACACAGGTAATCGAGCAGCGTATTGAGGAAGTGGATAAAAAAGTCGAGACGCGAATCACACTCACACAAGGCGAACAGCGCCGCATTCAAAAGGCAGTATCGAGCCGGGTCTACGACTTTACATCTGAAACCGCTGAACGAAGCGAATTGTTCCGGGAGTTGTATCGAGAGATCAAAGACCGCTGGGGTGTACCGAGTTACCGCGACATCTTGAGCAAGGATATGCCGGCCGTTCTGAAATACATTGACGCCTGGTCTGCATAGGAGGCGATTCGATGACCGGCTTCCAACGAGTAATGAACAAATGCCTACATTTCCTCCAGCTCGAAGAGCGCGCGAAAGCAGATCGTGATCCGGCCAGAGCAAAGCATGCCCGTAACATGTACCGATTCCATAAGCTGCAGCTCAACGCAATGCGGGTACGCCGTAACAAGCTGGCTGACCTCTACGAACAGCACGATCTACATAAGCAAGGAGTCAGCTTGGATGAATACGCAGAGCTCGTTGCCCTCAGCATGGAGTCTGTGGACGTCGAGGATATACGGTTTGCCAAACTTGAATCTGCCCGGCATTTAAAAAACCTGTACGATTTCAGGTTCAGTGGTGAGGTGCACGATGCCGCGGAATGTTGGTTAGAAAAAGAGATTTCTGATCTTCAACACGACATGGTCAGACACAAGCCTTTCGAGGATCATCGCGTGGCTATCGAAAAGCACTAAGTATGGATTTTGCGCACTTATGAGAGGGAGGGGAATCCGTGCCAACAAGTAAATGGATGGAAGGTTATAGGGGTCACTGGATTTGGCAATAAACGGGGAGCAATAGCGATTCATGGGATTTTAGTCGATAAGTGCGCCAAACATGAGTTTTGTGACCGATATAGCTGATTTCAGCAGGTCCTATTATTTTTTTGCCAAAATCGGGTTTTTAAGCCCGAAATCATGGTTTTTAGGAGGAATTCAGGTGGTTGAAAGAGAGCGGGTTATCCAATCGGTAACGGTTTATAAAGGCGAGATGGAGCAGACATTCGCTGTTGGTGAAGAGGTTGGCGGCGGCGTCATAATCGAGATCGTTGATAAAAGCACTCCAAACATTCCTAAGTTTGAATTTCTCGACGAAGATGGGCAGACGATCTTCGGAATAGAAAATCTGCCTTGTCAGGTTGAATGGATGACAATCGCGGTCGACGGTCCGGCAGAAGAGATTAATAAGGAGGATGTTCGCTAATGGCAAAGGTAAAAATTGAACTCGACTTAGATTGGATCTCTGAAGAAGGTGATCTTGACTCCACGATTAAAGATGCAGTAATTCAAAACCTTCAAGGGCGATTCCTGGCGAAGGTTGAGAAAGCAACAACTGAAATGCTTAATGCAAAGCTGGCTGAGGTTGCTGAAAAGGTAAGCGATGATTTTCTTGCTGGAATCATGAAAGAAAGGATTGAAACTGTACAAATCCCACACAAATCAAGTGAGTGGGGTTCATCGGTTGAAATGATGACTATTAGCGAGTATGTAGGCAAGCGGTATGAACGATTCTTGCGAGAAAAGGTGTTGGATGAAAAGGGCCACAAACCGGATTATTCAAGGGATGCAAAGTATTCAGTTCACGAGTATTTCGTGAACAAGTTCCTTGAAAAAGAGCTTGTTGGTAAAGTATCCGATCTCATTAAGAAGTCCCGCCAGGATGCGGAACAAACCATCATAAAAACCTTGGAATCAAACCTGAAGGCGCAATTATCTGCCGACATGATTAACCGGCTTAACATTCCTCAGATGCTTAAAAGCTTGCAGGAGAAAGCCGCTGAGATTGAACTGAATGGAGGTTCTAACTGATGCCAGTCATTCGCTTAATCCAAGAGCAGCTTATCAATTACGCCGGCATCAAAGACCGAACCATAACCTTTGGCAATGTAACTAATCTCTCCGGCAAGAACGGCGAGGGCAAATCATCAATCGGCGGCGCTCCGATCTGGATCCTGTTCGGTAAGGACCTGTACGGCAACGACTACACCAAGGATAAATATAGTCCGCGGCCGAGCAATTACAAATACGATCGGGTCTATGCTTCAATCCTTCTCTCAATCGACGGCACGGAGTATAAGTTCGCCCGGGAGATCGACGAGAAGAAGAAAAACAACTTCTATGTAAATGACATTCCGAAATCAGCGACCGATTTCTCCGCAGCGGTGGTAGCACTTATTACGCAAGACGAATTCATGTCCCTGTACTTCCCGGCTTACTTCTTCGGCCTGAAATGGACTGAGCAGCGCGAGTTATTAATGAAGGGCGCGACGGCTCCACTGACTAAAGCAGTTTTGAAGGAAATCGAGAAACTCTACGCCGACAAGCTCGAGCCGTTGCTGAAAAAGAACTCACTTTCCGACCTGGAAAGCAAGCACAAGCAAGATAAGACGCGGCTGGAGAAGGCGCACACCGAGGCTGGCGGGGCTACCAAGAAACTACGCGAGATGCTCGAAAGAATGCCAGCTGTAGAAGGTGAATTGACCGAATTGGAAACTCAGGCCGAGGCATTAAGAGTAGAGATTGCCAAGGAAGACGCTATTGTTGCGGCGGCATGGCAAACAAATACTAGTTACCGCGAATTGGAATCGGCGCTCTTCTACACACAACACGAAGTGGACTCTTCAAAAGCTGCATGGCCTGCACTGAAAGATGAAGCTATAAATGATACTTGCCGAACTTGTGCGCAGCCACTTCAAGAAGATGCAATTAAAGCTGTAATAGCTGACAAAGAAAAGCGTATCGCGGCCTACAGATCTAAACACAGCAATTTGCAATCAATCCGTGATGAAGCGAAAGCTGCACTAGCAGCTGCGAAATGGGTTGATGTTACTGAACGACAGGCAAATGTGCGTGCTCTTGAAGATCAACGTGACCTTATCACTGAAAAAATTAGAGCACACAAAGATAGAGCGCGATTTGAAGTGGAGTTGCAACAGTCCGAAGAAACCGAAGCCACAACGCTTATCAGCCTCCGGGAATCAACGCTGATCCTTGATGCGATCAAGGCCTACAAGGCCAAGGAAGCGGAGTTGCAGGCTGCCGAGATTCAATCCAACTTCACACGGTTGTCGGTCCGGCTGTTCAAATACGTGAAATCAAACGATGCATATGAGCCAGATTTCAGCATCCAGATGGACGGCAAGGATTACGCTTTCCTCTCGACCGGAGAAAAGATCGCCGCGGGGCTGGAACTGGCAGAGGTGCTGCACAAGCAATCTGGAATCATTGCACCGGTCTTCATCGATAACGTTGGAGAGTATACCGGACCAATCACAGCATACGACCAGGTCATCACCGGCCGGGCGGTACCCGAGCAAACATTGCAAATTGAAGTAGATGGGGTGATTCAATGATCGAAGTTATAAAAATCCCGACATGGCGGCAAGTACAGCCTGATGGTGATTGTATCGTCTTCCGACGTGTCGAGGGTAGCAACTGCATCACAATGGCATTCCCTTTCCATGAAGATACACAGAACTTTGATCTGCATGTTACGGACGTGATGAACATTGTATCTGCTTTAAACAGACTGATTGATGTAAAGCTTTTAGAACTACCAAAACAAGAGGAGGCATTATTCCCATATGACAAATAACAACAAAGCAGTTCAAGCAATCGATACGCAGGCGCTCGTCGGCAACTTCAACCAAACTGAGCTTGAAACACTAAAGGCGACAATCGCCAAGGGCACGACTAACGAGCAGTTCGCTCTCTTCGTTCAAACTTGCGCGCGCAGCGGACTCAACCCTTTCCTAAACCAAATCTACTGCATTGTCTACAACGGCAAGGACGGCCCGGTAATGAGTATTCAGATTGCCGTCGAAGGTATCGTCTCCTTGGCAAAGCGGCACCCACAGTACGGCGGATTCATTGCTTCTGAGGTTAAAGAGCATGACGAATTCGAGATTGACGTTGTATCCGGCGTACCGGTTCACAAGATTACATCTTTGCAACGTGGCAAAACAATCGGTGCTTACTGTGTGGCTTACCGGACAGATGCTCCGAACATCGCCGTCATTATTACGAATGATCAAGTCGACCACCTGCTTAAAGGCCGTAACGGTCAGATGTGGAAGGATTACTTCGACGATATGATCGTGAAGCATGCAATCAAGCGCGCGTTTAAGCGCCAGTACGGCATTGAAGTTGCTGAGGATGAATCGGTTGGACCGGAAACAGCAGCATCTCCTTCGCCTTACGAACGCCGCGACATTACATCTGAAGTCAACGCGACAGCCGAACCAGCTCCAGCAATCGAAGCTCCGCCAGCTGCGCAAGCAAACGAGATAGCTATCGTCAAGGCAGACATCGTGCGGGCTTTCCGGAAGCTTGGAGTTGATAACAAAGAAGATCAGCAACGAATCTTGGCGACTGAATACAAAGCAAAAGGCGATGCACATACGCTGGCCGAACTGAAAGGCATTCACAAAGCGTTGCTGCTCAAAATCGAAGAGATGGACGCTGCAGGCGACGATCTGGAGTAAGCCATGAATAATGATTACGAGCTTCGTGGCGATATTACAGCTATTTTCTTAAACTACAAGGGCCAACGATATGAAACGTTAATTGATACCGCTGACCTTGATCAGTTATTAGAACTTCCAGTTAGTTGGCATCCATGGAAAAACAGGAGAAACGGACAATTATACGCACATGGGCATTTTTATAAACGTGCAGGAAGGGGACACACGCCTTCACTCCACAGACAGTTGTTGAACAATCCTGCCAGAATGTTTGTTGATCATATAAACCACGACACATTGGATAACCGAAGAGTCAATTTAAGGGTAGTGACAAATGCCCAAAATTTGCAGAATCGAAAAGGAGTTCCAAGTCATAACACTAGCGGTTATCGCGGAGTGAGCTTTGAAAAGGAAAGCGGCAAGTTCAAGGCATATATAAGAATTGACAACAAGCTACACAATTTAGGCAGATATGAAAGCGCGGAGGAAGCTGCTCGGGTAGCCTTCTTAGCACGACGAGAACGAATGCCTTATTGCAACGAGGAGGTTCCATGTTCGAAGTAAAAGTTCACGCTACTGGGTCTGACGGGAATTGTTTATCCATCAGCAACGGCCGCATCACAATCCTGGTAGATGTCGGGCTGCCGAAGACTAAGGTCGAAAAGATCATCTTGGCGGCCGGGATTGATCCAACGAAGATTCACTCGATATACGTGACCCACGAACATCAGGATCACGCTCGTGGCCTTGCATTCGCCGACAAATACAAGATCCCGGTCTACGCCAGCGAAGGCACGCTGAAAGCCCTCGAACGGCTGGACAGCGGTCGGATCATGTACCATGGAAAGTCACTCTGCTTCGACGCTTTCGACCTGGAGAAGCACATGTTCGTGACAGCCTTTAACGTCTCACACGACGCATACGAGCCTCTTGGCTTCGTGGTGCAAGGAAAGGACTGCAAGGTCAGCGTGATGATGGATACGGGCTGCGTGACCGACGAGATGCTGCACTACATGGCTAACAGCGATATCTATGTGTTCGAGTGTAATCATGATATCGACATGGTCGTCAACGGCGAATACCCGGCTGCAACGAAAAGCCGAATACTTGCTGACACCGGGCATCTATCAAATGATGCGGCAGCCGAGGCGCTAGCAAAACTGATTAAAGGACGCGGTGAACAGATCCTGCTTACACATATGTCGAGCAACAACAACATGCCGGCAATCGCAGAAGGAACGGTTAAACGGGCGCTCCGGGCGCAGGGATTCAAAGCAGGCGAACATTATCATTTGGAGGTGCAATAAATGAGCAAGTTGACATCTGAAAAGCTTAAAAATATCACACTATTCGCTGGTCGTTATGTAGAAGTCAGATGGTTACTAGAACATATTAAAGCTCTTGATCTTGAACTGAAGATTGCAAAGGAAGATGAAGAAAGAGCAGTATCTGCTGCGGATCGCTTGACGGAGAATGTGGCGCAGCTGCATATGGAGAAGCAGGAGCTTCAGAATCTAGTGAACGCATTGAGAGCGCCCGTTGTGCTCCCGAAAGAGGTAGCGGAAGCGTTGGAGCATTGCAAGGATAGATATACACCGGAACAGTTAGCCTATTACGCGGTTCAGTCACCAACATATCCTTACGGTTCGAAAACGCCAGAATTATGCACTTTGAGAGATCACGCGAATAAGTTCCATACACTAGACCTCGTCAATGCAATTCAATTCGGCTACACCGTAGAAGAACCAGTCGATCACAAGGAACGCCTGCGGGTCGATATAGAGCGTCTTGTAACGACCTGGGACCGAACACTTCCGAAGTCAACATTGGTCAGAGATATCGACGAACGGCTGAACGACTACTTTCAAGAAATCGCGAAATGAACGTTGGTGAGCTGTTATGGCAAAGCCGCAGAAGGAAAATGGCTATACGCCGATAGCGCATGAAATACTCGATGAGATTTGCTTCCGGAAATTCAATGCCACGCAGCTTCGCATCATCATGAAGGTTTGGCGCCTGACCTACGGATACAACCGGAAGGACCACGATTTTTCAAACTCCTTCCTCCAGATGACGACCGGGATATCGGAGGCTAGCATCAAGCGAGAGGTTACCGCACTCATCAAGAGTAAGGTCCTGAAGGTAACGAAGCAAGCGACGAGTACGGAAGCCCGGAAAGTTTCTTTCAATAAAGATTACGAGCAATGGGACATCCCGAAAAGTGGTGATTATCAAATGGAAGAATACGACCTGTTCGGGGTATCAGAAATGATCCCTCAAGATGAATCTCGGGGTATCAGAAATGATCCCTCAGAAGTATCAGATCTGATACCTCAAAGCGGGGTTTTGAGTGATCAGATTCGATCCCCATATAAAGAAATAAAGATCTTAAAGAAAAGTATTAAAGAAAAGGAGAGTATGTTCGAAAACTTCTGGTCTGTTTATCCAAGAAGAGTGTCCAGACAACAAGCTCTAATAACCTGGAATAAGCACTGTAAAGATCCTAACTTCGACCCTGATCTTGTTATCGCTAATACAGTGAATTTTACAGAGACCCATAAGCTCATTCAGACCAAACCGAACTTTATCCTTCATGCTTCCACTTATCTGAACCAAAAGCGTTATGAAGATTATCCAACCGTAGATCCAGAAGGGATAGCAGCCAGCAATAATAAATTCGATTCCAACCTAGATTTTCTTAAAAACCAATTAGGAGGTGGCGGACCTGAACAGGGAACAAGTTATCCTGCTCTTGGCGAAGGCAACCGCGGCCTACCCGAATAAGTCCCCGGACTTCAACCGCAATCCACAGGTATTCAATCTCTGGGTGGAACGTCTGGCAAATGTGGACGGAGATACTGCGCTGGCCAACTTGAACCGGCACATCGATACAAGCAATTTCTTTCCGGACATTGCAGACATCGTGAAAAAGCAAGGACCCGATCTTCCAGCTATATCGAAGCAGCAGGCTGAAGAGCAAATGATCCTGTTGCAAGGCTGGTCATCCAGCAACAAACCTCCGCCTGAGGGATATTGGGAGAGTGTTCGGAAGAAGATTGGAGGCAGCCGCAATGATGCAACAGAAGAATGATGTCCTAGGCATCCTGGGCATCGAGGAGCCCCGGGATATAGAAGCAGAGCAGGCTGTAATTGGAGCGATCATCTTAAACCCGGATGCACTTGAGCAAGCGAAGGAGCGTCTGGGAGTCGGTGAGTGGCACGACCAAAGCCATGCTAGGATTTATCGAGGCATGATGAAGCTGTATGACGATGGTACGCCGGTAGACATCAGGACATTGACAGCGTACCTGCAGGACTCTGATGAATTAAGTCAAATCGGCGGTGTGTCGTACCTCTCTCGTTTAGTCTCAGCCGTCCCAACGGCCGCTAACACGGAGTATTACATCAAGCGAGTCAAAGATATGTACCTGCGTCGAGAAGCCATATACGGCTCTCTGGACCTTCTGAAGCAAGCTGCTGAGGCGACTGACTTAAAAGGGTTCACGGCAATGGCCGAAGCGATTGGAACGAAGCTCACCGATGAAGCAACTCCGGCAAGAGAGTTCGTAACGATGAAGTCCGCCCTGATGGAAGTCTGGGAGGATGCGGAGAAAAATTACGCAAACCGCGAGAACAACCGGGGTATCACCGGACTGTCGTCAGGGTTTGAGGACCTGGATAAGATGACAGCTGGCTTTCAAAAGTCCGACCTGATTATCATCGCTGCCCGGCCGTCAGTCGGTAAAACGGCTTTTGCTCTCAACATTGCCCAGAACATCGGCGTCCGCCTGAAAGAGACCGTTGCAATTTTCAGTCTTGAGATGAGTGCGAAGCAATTGGTTCAGAGGATGATCTCTTCTGAAGGCAACATCGAAGGCGAGAAGCTGAAGACAGGTTACTTCGAAGGCGACGATTGGGAGAAGATGAGTTTCGCGGTTGCTGAATTAGCAAAAGCAAATATCTTTATCGATGACACCCCGGGCATTACTGTTCGAGAGATCAGGGCGAAATGCCGAAAGCTTAAAAAGGAAAAAGGGCTTGGACTTATCCTGATCGATTATTTGCAACTCATTCAAGGCCGCGGCGGAGACAATCGGCAGCAAGAGGTCTCGGATATCTCCCGAACGCTTAAAGAGATCGCCCGGGAGCTGGAAGTACCAGTCATCGCATTATCCCAGTTGAGCCGGAAGGTTGAGGAACGTAAAGATAAACGTCCGATGATGTCGGACCTCCGGGAATCCGGATCTATAGAGCAAGACGCTGATATCGTTGGATTCTTGTACAGGGATGATTACTACGATAAGGAATCCGAGAAGAAGAACATCATTGAGATTATTCTTGCAAAGCAGCGGAATGGTCCGGTCGGCACGGTAGAACTCGCAATGTTGAAGAAATATGGTAAGCTGTTGAATTTGGAACGAGCATAGGAGGCTGAATGGTATGAAAAAGTCTTTTCACATTCGACTCGCTGAACTTACCAAGAAACGCAACTCATCCATACCACTGACCGACGAAGAGCTTGACGAAATTCGGATCTGCGAGCACCAAAACGAAACATACATCAACTCATGCATGGATCTGCTCACGCTGATAGACGCTGCATTAATCGTCGGCGATAAAGAGTGGGTGGAATCACTGCTTGGAAAGCTCAGGCAGCTTCAAGACGATCCTCACCAAACGAAGGTGAAGTAAATGGGGAAACGAAAGCCAATCCAAAAGTCGCAGCCTATGACGTCGAATCCGGATCCTTATTTTCAGGACACTCCATGGGAGATTGTACTTGACGATAAGGGGCGAGTGCTCGGGGAGATATTCACGCTGCCGGCTAGAATGACCAGGAGGGAATATGGGGAAAGAGATCAAGGCTCTAAGCAAGCGTCAAAAAGATGCGCTGGAGTTCATCCAAGAGTATCAAGCTAAGAATGGATATGCTCCAACAATTCGAGAGGTAGGAACGGGACTCGGTTTAAAATCCTCCTCAACGATTCATGCAATAATGGCACGCCTGCAGCAGAAAGGCTATCTGGTTCGCGAAGGCAAGTCGCCGCGGGCGCTCCGGGCGGCAGAAGTACAGAGGCCGGACGTAGCGACAATGAAGCGGCATGACCAAATGCTTGTGGCGGTCTTCAGAGAATTGCGAGAGGCGGTGGGCGACTGATGGTCCGATTTGTTGGAATCGACCCAGCGACAAAGACGGGTGTCGTCGCTCTAAACGAAAGAGGCGACGTGGTCCTTGAAGTTGAGCTGAAGGGCGCCGGAAAAGCGGAGAAGGGCGGCATTACGATCGCGCAGCTCGTGGACCTCGAGAACCAGTTGTACCAGATCATTGAGCCCGGCGATGAGACAGTAATTGAGCAAGCGGCAGCAGGCACACAGAAGGGCATAACAACCGGAATGGTCCACGGAGGATTGCGCTCAATCATTCACCGTAAAGGCTTGGTATACCACGAGATCAATCCTCTTCAGACGAAGAAGTATGTGGGCGTTACCGGCTGGAAAGGTGAGGCAGGCAGCAAGGTCCGGCTGAAGGATAAGGAAAAGAAAGAGGCCGTGGGAAAAGCGGTGCAGGAGTTGTTCGGATACCGGCATAAGAGCGATAACGTAGTTGATGCTTACATCATCGCCCGGGCAGCATGGAACCTTTATCTTCTTCGCGAATATAAGCCGCTGGTTGACACGCTGCCGTTCCAAGTTGAAGTCATTCAAGGAATACTCGATAAAGCAAAATAACCGCGCACACGCTCGGTGAAGGGCCTCATGCTGATATATAACCGAACATATGTGCGTGAAAAGGTGGTGGATATGGCTATGAAGCAACTCAATTGGCGTTCAGCAACTAGAGAGCAACTCGTGAATATCGCAATCATTGATACCGGCGCTCCCCTTGAACACCGGATCGCTGCTCAAGCCGAGTTGAAAAGAAGGGCTCGCATTCGGCATGCAAGACTGAATCAGAAGATCAAGGCGGTGCTGCCACGATGAAGGATCATTCTCCCCGTCAGAAGCACAAACCATTGCCACGTGAGAAGCGAGATAAAACGCCAGCCAACGGACCTGTGAGCAGCCGGCAGTGGACAGAAGAAGAACAGCAGCGGGTCTCATCAGCTCCGGCGCCAAAAAGGAAGCAGCCGTTCGTTTGGAGGAAGAAGTCATGAACCCATTAATAAACATGAGGAGGAACTTTCAATGAAAAACACATTAGGCGATCTGAACAATCATCTATTCGCGCAGTTGGAGCGCTTGTCTGACGAGGAGCTAACAGGCGAGAAACTGGTCGAGGAAATATCCCGGGCCAAGGCAGTCTCAGGCATTGCATCGCAGATTATTTCAAATGGTTCACTTGTCTTAGAAGCAAGAAAGCTTGTGGAAAATAGTATGAGCGCGGATTTTGCAGTCCCTAAAATGCTGGAGGGCTAAGTCGTGGTATTGCGATTCACTCCGGAACAGAAAGAATATATCCGATCCAATTACGAGGGTAAAAGCAATACGGAGTTAACAGCCAGCTTTAACGAATTCTTCGGATTGGATATGGATGTTATTAAAATAAAAACATTCAAGAAAAACAACAGATTAAACAGTGGTTTGACTGGTAGATTTGGTGTTGAACGTAAACCGACGGGGATCCAATACAAGAATGGTCATATGCCGCATAACTCGCATCCGGTTGGAACTGAAAAAGTTAACGGCCACGGGTATGTAGAAGTGAAAATTGCAGATCCGAAGTACTGGAAGCCGAAACATGTTCTTGTTTGGGAAGAACATCATCAGAAACAAGTGCCAGATGGTCATGTGGTTATATTCGGAGATGGCGACAACCGTAACTTTACTCCAGATAATTTATTACTTGTTACGAGAGGACAGCTCGTCATGATGAATACAAAAGGACTTATTAAAAATGATGTCGATCTGACAAGAACAGGTATTATCTTGGCTGATATAGGACTTAAAATCAATCAACTTAAAAATAAACGTCGAGGTGGAGGAAAAGTATGAGTGAAATCACTTTGGAGCAGTTGTATGAAATGCAGAAGGCACTAGACGCTCGGATCATCAAGGAGAAAGGCTTGGAGGGTCAGGATCTGCTGCCGGATACGGTGCTGGCACTACAGGTGGAACTTGGCGAGCTGGCAAACGAATGGCGCGGATTTAAGCATTGGAGCACTGATCGGGCGCCGAGGCGGGAAAAAATGCTTGTGGAATATGTAGATTGCGTCCATTTCTTCCTGTCGTATGCACTGCAAGAAGGCATCCCATTTGAGGAGTTGCAGGATACTGTAATAACTCTTGAAGGTGAAACGGCATCTGTATTCATCGACATCATTACAGCAGTAGGGTTGATGGAATTCGACTCGGGTAAGTTTTATGAAGCATGGTACGACTTTTCAGCTCTCGGAACATTGCGCCTCGACTTTACTTGGGAACAAATCGTTGACGCATACATGGCCAAAAACAAAACCAATCATGATCGCCAGGCGAACGGGTACTGATCATGAAGCAGCTCCTTCGAGAACTGATAGTCGATAACTTCGCCGGCGGCGGTGGGGCAAGCACAGGAATTGAACTGGCGATCGGGCGAAGCGTCGATGTAGCGATTAATCATGATCCAGCAGCCATAGCGATGCACAAGGCAAACCATCCGGACACAGAGCATTATTGCGAGTCGGTATGGGATGTCGATCCGCGACAGGTAGCCCGGGGGCAACAAGTGGCACTGTGCTGGCTCTCACCGGATTGCAAGCACTTCAGTAAGGCGAAAGGCGGAAAGCCAAAGGAGAAAGGTATCCGTGGTCTAGCGTGGGTAGCAGTTCGTTGGGCGGCAACGGTCCGGCCGCGGGTTATCATGCTGGAGAACGTTGAGGAATTCAAAACGTGGGGGCCGCTGCTTAAGGACGGCATGCCAGATCCGGATAAGAAGGGCAAGACATTCAAGGCATTCATAAATGCCCTGAAACGGCAAGGATATGAAGTTGATTATCGGGAGCTCCGGGCATGCGATTACGGAGCGCCGACAATTCGAAAGCGATTCTTTCTAGTTGCCCGGTGTGACGGCAAGCCGATTGTCTGGCCGAAGCCAACCCACGGGGACCCGAACAGCATTGAGGTAAAAAAGGGGCTGCTAAAACCGTGGCGGACGGCCGGGGAAATTATTGATTGGTCGCTTGAGTGCATGAGCATCTTCGAACGGAAGAAGCCGCTGGCTGAGAACACCATGCGCCGGATCGCGCGGGGAATTCATAAGTTCGTACTTAACAACCCAAACCCATTTGTCATCAAGGTTAATCATCAAGGCGAAATGTTTAGAGGGCAACAAATTAGCGAACCTTTGCAAACGGTGACGGCAAAGAACGGATGGGGCATCGTCACTCCGTATATAGCTCGGATCGGGCAGACCGGATTCGGCGGAGATCGACTGTCATACGAGATGGATACTCCGCTAACGACGGTAACAACAAAGGCAGAGCACCTTCTAATCCAGCCCAAAATGGTAGCTGCATTCCTTGCTCAGTATCACAGCGAAACGGCCAGTCACGATGCCCGCGGGCAAGAGCTTGATCGTCCGATTCTGACCCTCGATACATCGAACCGATACGGCCTAGTTGCTGCTCACCTTGCTCGTCACTTTGGAGAATCGGTTGGCAGCTCGGCGGATGATCCAGTTGGCACTGTAACCGCCGGCGGTGGAGGAAAGACTTCGCTCGTAACAAGTCATCTGATCAAGATGAAGGGAACGAACATCGGACAGCCGATAACAGACCCGGTACAAACCATTACTGCCGGCGGGCTACACTTTGGCGAGGTTCGCGCCTTCTTGATGAAATACTACGGCACCGGCGAAGGACAGGAAATCAGCGAGCCGCTGCACACTATACCGACAAAAGATCGTTTCGGACTCGTGACAGTACACGGCCAGGATTACGCGATCGTAGATATCGGCATGCGGATGCTGGAGCCTCACGAGTTGTTCGCGGCACAGGGGTTCCCGGAGGAATACATCATTTCCAAGGATGCAGACGGCAAGCAGTATCCGAAATCTGCACAGGTAGCCCGCTGCGGAAACTCGGTACCGCCGCCGTTCGCGGAGCATCTGGTAAGGGCGAACCTGCCGGAGCTTTGCAAGGATGTACCGTATGGCGGAGAACATCAGCTCGAGCTGCAGTTGGTGTAACGAAATGAATTGGTGGTGTATGCAATGGAAGATGAATTTAAGCCATATGAATCGATCGAACAATGTGCTAACTGTTTCTTCCGTAAGTTTTGCGAGACATGCGATCTGCCGGATTGTTCGGGCGAAGACTACGTATCAGAATGAATACGGAAGGACATGAGGTGATAAAACGATGATTCTGCACGGAGATTGCCGTACCGTAATGGCCAGCATGGAGCCTGAGCAGTTTCATACTTGCGTAACATCACCGCCCTATTGGGGGTTGCGGGATTACGGGATACCAGGTAGCGACTGGCCTGAGGTCACCTATACGCCAATGGCCGGGCTGCCGCAAGTTACGGTTCCGGCTTGGAACGGATGCCTCGGTCTGGAACCAACGCCGGAAATGTTCGTCGCTCACAGCGTCCTGGTATTCAGGGAAGTGTGGCGTCTGCTGCGGCCAGAAGGGACGCTTTGGATGAATTATGGTGATAGTTACGCTAAGTCCGGTTTGTCAGGAATGGGAGATCCCACGATAGGTGAGCGGAATTTAGGTGGAATGAAGGCTATTGCCAAATCTATTCCAATTGGTCTAAAACCTAAGGATCTAATAGGAATCCCTTGGCGAGTGGCTTTCGCTCTACAGGCAGATGGATGGTATCTGCGGATGGATAATATCTGGAACAAACCAAACTGCATGCCTGAGAGTGTAAAGGATCGTCCGACAAAGGCTCACGAATACATGTTTCTGCTTAGCAAGTCAGATCGCTATTACTATGACGCTGAGGCAATCAAAGAGCAGATGAACGATTCAAGCATAGCAAGGCTTTCGCAGGATGTTGAGAACCAGCAAGGGTCAGACAGAGCTAATGGCGGAAGCAAAAAAGGTATGAAGGCAGTTGGCAAGGCTTATAGCTTTGCTCGGAATGTGAATGAAGGCAAAGTACCAGGACAAGTAAAGCAACATCGGACTGATCGTGAAGATGTTGAATATTACGGAACGAGGAATAAACGGTCGGTTTGGACAGTGGCCACTGCTCAATTCACTGAAGCACATTTCGCCACGTTCCCCGAGAAACTAATCGAACCATGTATTCTGGCCGGGGCGCCGGTTGACGGGAAAGTGCTTGATCCGTTCGGAGGATCCGGAACAACGTTAAAGGTTGCGCTGGAGAATAACCGTGAATGCACTATCATCGAGCTCGGTGAGCAGTATGTCGAGATTGCAGAACGGCGGACGGCAACGCTGCAGCCGAAGTTATGCTTCTGAATAATGAATTACCTAATAACAACATGCAGCGGCCGTCAAACTGGCGAGCTGACGGCAAACTGCTGTTTATGAACCGAACATATGTGCGGGAAGGAGGGGCGAAATGGTAAAACTCACTACAAAGCAATGGGAGCTCGTTAAGGTGGTTCAAGCAAATCCGGGCATCAAATTCAGACTCATGCTCGAATTAACTGGGTTCACTGGAAAACGGGTAAGTGCATTTTCGGACTTAGCTAAAACCTTGGTGGACCGCGACATCCTTAGACGGACCGGTAACAAGAGGCATTATCAATTTTATATAGCAGAGGGGTTCGATCTCGATTCGGTTGTTACATCCGATCCTGCGCCAGGCATGAAGAAACCTGATGAGAATGATCCACTGATTCAAGAGGCGCTAGAGATAAGCCTTTCAGATGAGCAAATCACTTATCTGAAGAGCAACAATCATCTTCCGCGTAGGCAGTTGGCCGAAAAGCTTGGCATCAGCAAACTCGCGTTAAATCTTTTCTTGATCAAGTTAAACCAAAACTAAAATCCGAGAGGGGCAAATCTCATGTTTGCAAATATCAAAGCTAAACTCCTGAAAGTAGATCTTCGTAAAGGTGGCAAGAAAGTGTTCGTTTTTGAATCATCCGTTCGTATGAGTGCCGGCGAGCTCGATGCTATCGCTGAAATGATCGACACTGACGTAAACCTCGGCCTCGATGCTCAAGTTATCAGTTACCGGATCCAACGCAACGCTGCTACGAATGAACCGGTTGTTACCTACAAGGTCGATGACAAAGGCGTTGTTAGCGAGATTAAAGAAGCTGGTCAGCAAGCTGAAATGCAATTGGATGGAGTTCCGCCAGTCAAACACCAGATCGTCGAGGAAGAGGCAGAGCTGTCGCGCAGTGTCGTGAACGAATTCATACTCAGCGGACTGGCTCCAAGCTATTCTGACCTCGAATACGACTTCAATAAGATCATGGATCGATACACGAATGGCGAAAGCTATCTCCGGATCGCTTCGGACCTTGACTTATCGAGCGGCAGACTGGCTGAGTTACTTGAAGAATATAGCCGACGCGTTGCTCCTCTGGCAGCCAAGTGGCATGAATGGCGGGAAGGGCAGACGAAGGCAGTCGACGAGGTGATTGAAAAGTCGTTGAACAAACCGGAAGAACAGCAGTCTTCGGACGCGAAAGAGGAATCCCAGGAGGAAGAAGCTAGCGATCAAGAACCTCAAGAAGTGAGCGAGTCGAGAGAAGACAGCGACGACCTCGAGGACTAAAGCATGCGGCACTGGAACTGGGGCTTAATCGGTTGCCTGGTCGGATGCATTGGTTTCTGGGTAGCAGCGTTCTGGTTGTGTAGCAAACTTTAAACGATCGGCCCCGGTTCATCCGGATCGGGGCTTCAATAGGAGGAATGGACAATGAAATTTGAAGATGAATCTTACCCGCCTGAACAAGATGAACTGGCGATTTCATTACGTAAGATAGTTGATGCTGAAGTGAAAAAGGAATTGGGCGCGAAGCTCGCGGACCTGAATTGGCTCAGAGAAGACCGAGCGAAACTGAACCGCGAATTATCTCAAGCCCTTTTAAAAATCCGTTATCACGAAATCGATCAGGCGAAGATCCTGAAGGAGCACACAAAGACGGTTCATCGGGAATTGCTCGGCGGGTTTACCATTGGAGACACGGTTTATTACGCGAAGTCCACTAAAATAGGCGAAGTCAAATGCGGAACGTGTGAGAACGCTAGAAAAGTTGTTATGACTTTGGGTGATCGGAAATTCAATCAGGATTGCCCAGATTGTGCAAGCAACTGGTATGCGCGGCAGATTTACGAATACAAGCCGCAACAAGATAAAATCACGCAAATCAATGTGCAGATATGGGCACGTGGAGAATGCACAAAGTATGAAATATACCTTGACCGGAAAGACGGCAGCGTTAGCAGCTCAGATAAGGCAGGCTTATTTAAAACGCTGGAAGAATGCCAGCTGCATTGCGACGAACTGAACAAAGCGGAGCAAGCGAAACAAGGATAACTTTAAGGCGGGTGAATGAAATGGGTGATGCTAAAAAGAAAAAGCCTGAACCAATCCCTGAGCTGGATGAGCGCGGGTTTATGAAGGAGTTCAAAGACCTGGAGCGTGCATACCGGGCGACACATAAGAGGCTGCGTGCAGCGCTGGTGAAGACTGGAGAAAACGGCAGTCATCCGGATGAGAACATTATCCGCGGCGCGATCTCAGATGTGAACTTCGCCATTGGCTGGATGCAGACCGGGAAGCGGCCGGGGAGTAAGCGGGGAATTGAGCGTAGGGGGATTTACGCTAATACGAAGCTGGTCGATCCATTAACACTTCAGAGTTATGCAAATCCGATAAACAGCCGCAGCGGCAGCTCATTAACGGAAGATGAAAAGGAACTATTGCGCGAAGCGCTGGATCTACTGAGCGATCAGGAACGCGAATGTTACGTGATGTCCCACGGCCACGGATTGACTCATGCTTATATCGCTGAAGTGATGAAGTTATCAAAGAGTGCAGTTGCATCCTATATAAAACGAGCACATGAAAAAGTGTCTAAGGACTGGCAGCGCACGTTGTTTTAAGGCGGGAGGAGGAATATGTATAAAACTGAGGTGGTTGCCGGTATGGGGAATGATATTGTCATCATAAATGGAGTTCAATACAAGAGCATTACTAACGCTAACGGCGAGATCGTCTCGCTTAAGAGGTTTAATGAGAAGGCGAAGATGTGGGTAACGGTTAATTTCTCGAACATCACAGAAGCAGAGCATACTGAAATCATGAATTATGTTACGACAGTCTTGTCTGAAGAATATATAAAGTCGCAGAAATAAAGAAAAGTCCTTCGTATGAAGGACTTTATTGTTTATATTGGTGGAGCGTAGGGGGGTCGAACCCCTGACCTCTTCGCTGCCAGCGAAGCGTTCTCCCACTGAACTAACGCCCCAATTAACAAGAATGTTTTTATTATATATCGTCAGGAATATAAAGACAAGATTACTTTTTTAATTTTTGTTCTGTTATTATTTATGGTAGTTAAACTAGCTTAATTGGAGGGTAAGTCAATGGCATTGATGGGAGCGCCGACTAAACGGGTCGCTTGTTTATATAGGGTTTCAACAAAAGGGCAATTGCTTGGCGATGATATTCCAACACAAAGACGATCCTGCATGGAGTTTATTGAACGGCAGCCGGGCTGGGTATTTGTGAAGGAATACATCGAGGGCGGAGTATCCGGATTTAAGGTGTCTGCAAAAAAAAGAGATGAGATTCAGCGTGCCAAGGCAGCTGCCGAGAAGGGCGAATTCGATGTTCTTCTCGTGTTCATGTTCGACCGGCTGGGGCGCCGTGATGATGAGACGCCTTTCGTACTGAAATGGTTTGTGCAGCAGGGTATCGAAATGTGGTCGGTATCGGAAGGGCAACAGAAGTTTGAAGACCATACGGATGATCTTATCAATTACCTTCGCTTTTGGCAGTCGAGTGGCGAGAGCAAGAAGACATCCATGCGGGTAACTGAAAACCACAACCAAATGGGCGAAGATGGCCTGTTTAGTGGCGGTACAGCTCCATACGGTTATCAACTTATTCCATCCGGTGTTTATAACAAAAAAAGAAAAGAGCTGCTGAAACGTGCAATTGAGCCTGAGACTGCAGCGATTGTAGACGAGCTGTATAGTTTGGCTGAATATATGGGAAGTAATCGAATAGCCAAACATATGAACGAAGTACGCGATGTTCCTTCTCCAACTGGAGGTCAATGGACCTCTGGGGTTATTAACTACATTTTAAGAAATCCGATTTACAAAGGTTATCCTGCGATCGGTAAACGAAGAAGTAAGATGGGTGTTTTTGCAATGCAGGACCCTAATGAATGGATCTTGGCAAAGGAACAAGTTCAAGAATTAGTTATCATTCAGGAAGACAAGTGGGATAGAGTTCAGCTGATGAGAAGCTCGAAGTCGCCAAAGAAGAAAAGCGGGGAAGAACGCGGGTACCACATCAATATTAGCAAGAGTCCATTATTGCTTGTCGGGTTGATTAACTGCGGGTATTGCGGAGCTCCATTAACAACGACATACAATCGGAAAAAGTATAAGCTAGCTGACGGTAATGAGGTAATCCAGAACTACCCTAAATACCGGTGCAGCGGGAAGGCTATGGGTAAGTCTTGTGA
Organism: Paenibacillus sp. JDR-2; assembly: GCF_000023585.1. Lineage (NCBI taxonomy): Bacteria > Bacillati > Bacillota > Bacilli > Caryophanales > Paenibacillaceae > Paenibacillus > Paenibacillus sp. JDR-2. The sequence continues at coordinate 1,882,333 of NC_012914.1, forward strand.
CGGACAAACATTGTACTCTCAAAACAGAATAGAATCTGCTGTGCTTGATGAGATCGATATATACCTGGACCAATTGAAGCAAGTAGATTTCACAGCTCACATTAATTCATTCCAAAAGCAAAATGTGGCCGGTGATAAAAAGGAGCAGAAGAAGATTGCTTCCGAGCTAGAGAAGAAACGTAAAGAGGTTGAGGTGCTAACTGGCGAGGTAACAAAATCAATTATGGGACAAAGCTCTTTCAAACCTGAGTTGCTAAACTCCCTGATTGAGAAGGCTGATGCCGAATTGCATGAACTGGAGATTGCATATCAGAAAGCGACAGCTAAGATTGCTGAAAAGCAAGTCGAAGTGCAGGAGATGGAAATACTACGTAAGCATATCCCAGTTTGGAAGGAAGTCTTCAAGAGCTCGCCGATCGAAAAGCAAAAGATGATGTTGGCAGCCATTATAGAAGGCGTGATTGTTAAAAGGGATGATATCGAAATCAATGTGAAGCTTCATCTTTCACACTTTATCTCTTTTGGTAGTGAAACTGAATCACGCGGTAGAGCGCATCGCTGGCAGCGATGAGGTCAGGGGTTCGATCCCCCTTGGCTCCACCAAATAAGAACTTCAACGCAACCTTTATGGGTTGCGTTTTTTTATTTGGTGGAATGCCAAGGGGAAGAAGAACCCCTATAAGTTCGCCCGCGCGGACGCAATGAAGTGAAAAGGCCTCGAGAAGCTTCGTCAGTCTTAGAATAAGGAATTCAGGCATCACATGATCAGAAGACGAGCCAAGCGAGACGGTAGCTCCACAAATTTAAGCACGCCTCAAATGGCGTGCTTTTTGATTCGTTAGTCTACTGAACTTAACACTTTAATAGCTTGTACTTGACCTGGATTTAACAATTGTATGATAGATTGGATTGGCGTTACTATTACTGCAGGAAAAGGATGACATACATGACGGTCTGGCGAGGGCGTTTCTTTCTTTCGATTTTCATGGCGCTGCTAGCGCTACTGTCAGGTCAGCATCGAGCGGATGCTCATGCCTACAGCGCGATTTATACCGTATTGGAACTATACGAATCCAATACGGAGCTTACTTATTCCCTGGATGTCAAATCGGTCATAGAGCTTGTCGGGGGCGATAACAATGATGACGGAGAACTTGATCCGAAGGAATTCGCTGATGTCGATGAGCAACTGCTGGCGATTCTGAAGAGCGACCTTGTTTTGAAATATAACGGGGAAAGCACGGCGTGGCCTCAAAATGAGAGTCTGAGTTTGCACGGCAAAAAGGTGATTCTGAAAGCTTATTTCCCGGCGGTAACGGCAAACCAGTTGATCCAGTTGACTGATCAATTGAATATGAAGGACACATTGGGCAATTATATTAACTTGCTGTCGATTTATTACGGAACCGAGCGAAGCACGGCGGTACTCTCGGGCAGCAACCAGACCTGGTCGCTGCAAATGACGGACAATGATTTTGCCTCATTAAAGCAGGGCGATGCTGAACCTGAGCAGCAACAGCCTGAGGAATCAGCTACATCAAGCTCAACGAGCGGCTGGTTTTCTTTTTTTGTGCTGGGGATGAATCATATTTTATCGGGATTTGACCACCTTTTGTTCTTATTCTCCCTGCTAATCGCAAGGCAAACGTTCAAGCAATATGCGGGAACAATAACAGCGTTCACGATTGCGCATTGCATTACATTGGCCCTGACTGTTACAGGGGTGATTCATGTCCCCTCCAGTATTGTAGAGCCGGCTATTGCACTAAGCATTTGTTACGTCGCTTTGGACAATTTGATTCGCAAGAAAGTGAACTATCGGTGGGTATTGACTTTCATTTTTGGGTTGATTCATGGGATGGGCTTTGCGGACATCTTGATGGAAATGAACATTCCAAAGAGCGAACTGGCAGTGGATCTGATTAGTTTTAATGCCGGTATTGAATCCGTTCAGGTGATCATCGTTGCATTGGCGCTGCCTGTGCTAGCTCTTCTTTATCGCTGGAAACACGCGGGATACGTGGCAGTTACCTGCTCCGCGGCAGCTCTGATGCTAGGTGGACTGTGGCTTGTCGAGCGTGTCGTTTATTATGTTTAATCAATTTTATATCGAAAAAAAGCACGCCATTTGAGGCGTGCTTTTTTTCGTTTAGCCAAGTTCATCAAGAGAGCAGAACACGAACTTCTAAGCAACTAAAACGGGTTGTATTTAATTAAATACATAATTTTAGATCGTCTTTACAAATTATACACTAAAATTTGTGCTCTAAATAACAATTGACTACTAAAATACATTTGTATTGTTCGAAGGGGGATTTAATTGATGACAAATAGACAAATAAAACAACCAGTCGTTTGGGTGTCATTCGCAATTGTATTTATTGTAGCGGCGATCTTCGTCGTTATTCAGGCTGAAACCAAGAAAAACAGTGAAGAAACGATTTTATACCCCGTACAAGTTGATGGGAAATGGGGCTATATCAATAAAGCAGGAAAGATAGCGATAGAACCTATTTATACATTGGCGGAGGACTTTCATGAAGGCGTCGCCGTCGTCCAGGTGAAGGACGAATCGAAGAGCAGTGAAGATGGAGAAGAACAAAATAATGTAAAGGTCGGTGTCATTGATTCTGCCGGGAAGATGATTGTCAAACCGGAGTATTCGGCGATTAGTACGTTTAGCGACGGGGTAGCCGGTGCAATAAAACTGGATGAGGACACCTATAGTCTAGAATATTTTGTTCTGAATACAAAAGGCAAGGTTGTAAGCACTTTGCCCGAAGATATGAATATCGTTTCTATGCTGCTTATTGGAAATAATATGCCAACGCAAAGCGACGGATTGATTCTAGTCCAAGATGAACCTACCGAAATGTATGGCTATATTAATTCCCGCGGTAAAATGATCATCCCTTATCAATATGAACAGGCGTATAGCTTCTCGGATGGCTTAGCTCTCGTAATGAAAGACAAGCATTATCAGTACATAGACAAGACGGGGAAAGTCATCATTGATGCGAGTAAGTATGTCAACGGCAACAGCTTTTCGGAGGGCTTAGCAGCCGTAGCCGTGAAGAATTCGGAGACGTCCGCCGCTCTATACGGATACATTGATACAAAAGGCAACATGGTGATAGAACCTAAATTTACTATAGCATACGGTTTTTCGGAAGGACTTGCTAAGGTATGCGTTGGCGGCAGCATCAATCAATATTCAATAGGGTATATAGATAAGTCCGGAGCCTATAAACTTGGTCCCGATTTAGATGATAGCTTTGATGAGACCTTGTTCTCAGAAGGCTTGGTTTCCATAAATGATGGGGCTGGCGGGTATATGAATAAGGACGGGAATCTTAGTATTCCTAAGGTTGTTCAGAAAGAAAATGACAATATTCTTAGACATAATAATGCCGGGCCATTCAGGAACGGAATTGCAAAAGTAAGCTTCTCGGATGGAAGGATCGGCTATATCGATACAACCGGAAATTATATATGGGATCCAAGAAACTAGCTTATGGTTTGTGAAAATAGGAGCACGAAAGTGCGAATATTTAACAATAAATGATTCAACAAGGAGAGAGGACATGAAAGGATTAAACAAAGCATTGTTAAGGATTAGCATGGCATGCTTATTAGTAGTGAGCAGTATTATGCCAGCATTGCCAACGGCAACCGTATCCGCAGCAATCAACGGCAACAAATCAGTTGAAAATCCGCCTCAAAGCATGGAAGGAAAAGCAGAAATTGCAACCTGGAACTACGGAAGTACTGGGGAAGTAACTGCCGCTAATGGAAACTTTGGAGCAACCAGCGGTTATTACAAGACGCTGGATGCTTCCAATCCAACCTTGCAATTATTTAAAAATAATGTGCAAGTTACTTCAGGCCTTACTTATTCGTCAGCCTCTATCTCAACCTCAGGTTTTAATGGACAGGCCGACAAAGGATATTGGTATATGAAGACCTCAACCGAGGGATTTAAGGATCTGATTTTTAATTTTAGCGCTCGTTCTTCCGGTACCGGTCCACGCGATTTTAATACAGAGTGGAGTACGAACGGTACGGACTGGACCGTATTCGGCAATTCGCTTGACACAGGTTATACCGTTAAAATCGAGAGCACGTCTCTTGAGCAATTTGGAATGGCTTTGCCGGCAGAGGCCGCCAATCAAAGTGCTTTATATATCAGAGTTATTCAGAAATCGGAAGTCTCTGAAGCAGGCGGCACAGTAGGTTCGGGCGGAACCAGCAATATTAACGGCATTCAAATCTACGGTGCCAAAATTCCGGAACTTACTACACCAACGGTAATGGCAACACCTAATACAACTGGTGCCATCTTGGATGTTACGCCTATCTCTTTATCCAATACGGATGCAAATGCACAAATCTTTTACACAACAGACGGTACGACTCCAGCGACAACCGTTGGCGGCTCTACAAAATTATACACAGCGCCTTTTACGGCTATTTCAGAAGGCGGTTTTACAGGAACCAACCCGTTTGTCGTTAAGGTTGTAGCGAAGTCCCCAACTCTTCTGCCGACAGATGTTCTTACTTTATCGTTTAATCAGCAGACCATCACGCCAAACGCGGATGCCAAAAAGCTTTCTGCAGGGGACTATGTATGGGTTAAAGGCATCGGTACTTACCTGAACGGGAATACGACCCTTTACATTCAGGACGGAATGAATGCCGGCAGCGGTATCGTTATTTATAAATCCGGCGCAAACTTCTCTTCTTATGTAGGCAAAGAAATCTATGTTTATGGGAAAACATCGCCGTATAACGGTTTGATGGAGATTGTACCGGATGATGTGGCAACGAATGTCGTTGTGCGTAACAGCAATCCGACGCTTCCCACTCCGATCAAAATCATGTTCAGCCAACTCGCTGACAGAACTTATGAGGGAATGCTGGTCGCATTCGACACGGTTAAACTCGACAATGTCGCGGGTACTACCGGAAGTTTCTTTAATCACACAGTAAGCCAGGCAGGCATACCGATTACATTGCGCAGCAAGGGAATTACGGTAGGCACTAGCGGAAGTTATGTAAACATTACGCAGGCCATTGCGAGCTACAACACGGCGACCGGATATAACGGAGTACATCTCTATTCCGGCAATACTGCCGAACTTGTCGCTACAACAGCACCGACCGTTGAGTTTATGGCTGCCAGCGTACCTTCCGGAACGGCAGTGCCGCTTAATTCCAAGGTGACGCTTTCCACTCCAACAACAGGCGCGACAATAACGTACAGCGTAAACGGAGGAAATGCCGTAACGAGTACGGGCAACTCGGTCGAAGTTACAGTGGATGCCTTCCTTAGCGGAACCGCAACGATCACGGCAACAGCTTCGGACGGCACTTATACAACAGCGGCTCAGACTTTTGTATATACGCAAAGCAAGGTCGCTAACGTAGTAGCAAACCCAGGCAGCTCTGCCATTTCAGCTGCAACTCCCATCGCATTAACATCAGCTACGGCGGATTCAGCGATTCAGTATTCGATTTATAAAAATTCTTATACGTCCACAGACGGTACGCTGGTTGGCACAGCCGATCAAACTTATACGGCTCCTATTGCCATGGATGCTACTTATTTCCCTGTAAGAATCGTTGCCAAGGCAACGCGTGCCAACTATTTGGACAGTGATTCGACAACCTTCACCTATACGGCCAAGAAAGCCGCAGGCGGGGAAAAGAACTATTATGGTTCCCTTCACGCGCATACGATTAACTCGGACGGTCAAGGCACCTTGCCTGAAGCGTATGCTTACGCAAGAGATGAAGGTAATTTTGACTTCTTTATCGTAACGGACCACTCCAATTCTTATGATTCTGCAACTTATGACGTCACTAAGGATCATAACATTAATGACTACAACTCAAGCAATGCCGCTTGGCTTGCCGGCAAGAAAGCAGCGGAGGATGCAGCCACTCCTACGTTCGTGACTGACTATGGCTTTGAGATGACATGGTCCGGCGGTCCCGGCCACATGAATACGTTCAACACAACAGGTTTTGTCAGCCGTAACAACGCGACTTTAAATAATAAGACCAACGATGGCGGCCTTCAAACCTATTATAAAATGCTTGAGAGTACTCCAGGCTCGATTTCGCAGCTTAATCATCCCGGCAATACCTTCGGTAACTTCTCGAATTTTGGATATTACGAGGATGAGATTGACGATAAAGTAACTCTTGTTGAAGCGGGTAACGGCGAAGGCGCTGTTGGCTCGGGGGGATACTTTAGGTCGGTAGACCAGTTTATTTTGGCTTTGGATAAAGGATGGCACGTTGCTCCGACGAACAACGGCGACAATCATAAAAAAGGCTGGGGAACATCGAATACCATTGCCACGGTCGTTTACACGAACGACTTTACATTAAGCGGCATTTATCAGGCGTTGCGCGACCGTTCCGTATGGTCGACGGAGAACAGGGATCTGGACGTTACCTATCATCTGACCGACGGGAAGGACACCTATAGCATGGGCGCAATATTGGACACTGCCCCTGCAACCGCGGATATTACGATAACCGCAAGCAATAAAAATCCTGACGTAGCGACCAGCGATATCGCATCCATCCAACTGATAAGCACCGGAGGAGCTATCGTAGATCAGAAGAACTACCCTGTTGGAACGAATAACGTGAATTACACCTATTCGATGAACGCGCCGACTCCAGGGTACTACTTCGCAATCGTTACGGACAATAAAGGCTTCATCGCCGTCACCGCGCCGATCTGGCTTGGTTCTGCGCCGAAGGTCGGCATTACCTCGGTAAGCAACAGCTCGACCATGCCAGTTACAACAGAGGCATTGAATTTAACGACTAATTTCTTCAACAATGAAAGCACTTCTGTTACGCTTAAATCTATTTCTTATGAGGTAGACGGAGATTCCGGAGCGAGCAAAACGTACACACCAAATACAAACATCGCATCTTCCGGCAACGCTAATCACGTATTCAGTTATACACCAACGACTGCCGGTACCAAGACAGTCACGATTAGCGCCGTAATCACGGTGAACGGAGTAGATAAGACGTATACGGCAACCAGTACGATGAAGGTTAGCGATATAGACACCGTCTCGTATGTGGGACTAGACGCTTCGCACGGCAATGAGTACGTCAGCGGAGGAAGCTATCCGAATTCAATGAACAATATGATGACGCTCGCTGGATCAAACGGAGTGAGAGTTGTACAGCTCAATACTTCGGCAGATTTTATCGCGGCAACCAGCAATCCTAAATATAAAATGATTATCTTGAATGCACCATCCAGAAAAAGCGTTAGCGCATGGCTGAATCCGACGAATTATTCAGTTGAGGAAACGGCGGCGTTAAAAGCATTTTCGGAAAACGGGAATACGCTAGTCTTCGGGAATATCGCAGACTACGCGGAAATCTCAAACGCGGATTCGGCTTCACCTAAGAAACATATGTCCGAACTTCAAAATGACGTCCTGGCAGCCATCGGTTCCACGCTGCGCGAAGGCGACGATGAGGTTATGGACGATGATAAGAACGGTGGACAAGCGTATCGACTGTATCCAACGGAGTTCAATTTGAATAATCCGTTGATGCAAGGCGTTGTTGATGGACAGACCTACAGCCAATACTCAGGTTCAACCATTTATGCTGTAGACCCAGTGACGGGTGAGAGAACCTCAACACTGCCTTCAACGGTAAGCCCGCTCGTATATGGCTTCCCGACCACTTATTCGGCTGAAACCGACAATGACAACTTTGGCTATGGAGGGACTAAGACGGCATTCCCATTCGTCACGGTGGGAACGAATCCCACGGATAAGGGAGTAAGCTCAGACAAGCTGTATATACCGAAGTATGCAAATCCAAACAGCAAGGTTGCATCAAATCCGGAGGAGAAGCTGCTCGCGGCATCTGAAGTGATTACGCATTCGAACGGTAAAACTTCTCTTGTGGTTGTTGCCGGCGGATCATTCATGAGTAACTTCGAAATTCAGGTTACGCAAGAAAACGCAGGGACTTTGCCGTATGCTAACTACAATCTAATGGATAATCTTTATAAAACGGTTAATCCGCAGATGGTCACAAGCATTGCCGACGCTAAGAATCTGCCGGATGGAACGGATGTTATTATTGAAGCAACAACAACGAGTGAGGTAAATACCCAAAGCGCAAATCCTGATACAAACAAAGGCTTCTTCGATACGATTTATGCGCAGGATGCAACGGGCGGCATCAATCTATTCCCGGTTGCCTCAGGTATTCAAGAAGGTCAGAAAGCAAGGTTTAGCGGTACAATCGCGCATTATCAAGGCGAAGTGGAACTTACGGTAAGCAGCTTCACTATTTTGGATCCAAGTATTCATAAACTTGCGCCAACTACGCTCACCACAGCTGCTTCAATGTCTTCCGATAATACGGGACTTTTGTTAAGAACAAAAGGCGTCGTGTCAGATATTTACAAAGACAATGACGGAACAATTAACCAATTTACAATTAATGATGGGTCTGGACCGGCGATCGTATTCATTAACGGATACATCACAAAAGGAACGTCACTTTCATTCATTACAGAGGGAGCAACCGTTTCCGTAGCCGGCTTGGCTTCTATCGGCGAGGTAGTCAGCGATGCGGATATGCATCCGAGAATCAGGGTCAGAGACCGTGCCGAAATCATGAATGTCTCGTTAACTGGCATAGCAGTAACAACTCCGCCTGCAAAAACGCAATATCAGGTTGGAGAAAGCTTGGATCTAACAGGATTGGTTGTTACGGGAACATACAGTGACACAACAAGTAATCCTGTTACAATTACAGCGTCCAATATCAGCGGATTTGATAGCACAACTACGGGTACTAAAACCATTACTGTTACTTTAGGCGGCAAAACAACGACTTTTAATGTCACAATCGTATCAAATTCAACTGTTCCAACAGGTCCGGTAGGAAGTACTGCACCTGACTATGATGCGAAGGTTGACACTGGTAACGGATCGAGTTCCAATCTGCAGGTCAAGGTCGATAAGAACAGCCACAGCGCAACCGTAGACGTAAGCTCAATTAACAGCCTTATGTCTGTTGGGAAAACGACCGTTATCACAGTACCATCCGTTTCGGATGTCAATTCCTATATTTTGAACATTCCTGTTCAAAACCTGAATAAGTCCGATCTGCAAGGAAGCATAGCTTTCAATACCGACAAAGGCAGCGTGACCGTTCCTTCCAATATGCTGACTGGCATTACTGGCATAAATGGAAGCAAGGCAGGAATCTCCATTGGTCAGGCGGATAAATCCGGTCTGCCGGGTAATGTAAAAGCTTCGATAGGCGACAGGCCGATGGTAGAGCTCACACTTACTGTTGACGGTAAACAGATTGCCTGGAACAACCCTAGCGCACCAGTTACGGTATCCATTCCTTATACCCCGACAGCGGCGGAGCTTGCTAATCCAGAGAGCATCGTCGTGTGGTACATCGATGGCAACGGCAATGTTGTTAATATCCCTAACGGGCACTATGAACCGGCCACGGGCACTGTCACTTTTAATACCACCCATTTCAGTCATTACGCGGTGGCTTATAACAAGGTGAGCTTCAATGACGTGGCGCCGAATGCTTGGTATAACAAAGCCGTGGGCTTCATCGCGGCAAGAGGTATAACAGGAGGCACTGGCAACGGCAATTTCAGCCCTGAAGCCAAGCTGACGCGCGGTGAATTCATCGTTATGTTGTTGAAAGCTTACGGTATCGCCGCGGATACAAACCCGACAGATAACTTCAAAGATGCGGGCAATACCTATTACACCGGCTATCTGGCGGCGGCAAAACGCCTCGGAATATCCGCAGGTATAGGAAACGGCTTGTTCGCACCAGGTAAGGAGATCACTCGCCAGGAAATGTTCACTCTGTTGTACAACGCTCTGCATAACATCAACCAGCTCCCTCAAGGCGACAGCGGCAAGTCTCTCTCCGACTTCACTGACGCCGGAAAGGTAGACTCATGGGCGAAGAATGCAATGACAATGCTAGTTAAGACTGGCACTGTCGGCGGCAGCAACGGAAAGCTCAATCCGACGAGCACAACCAACAGGGCGGAGATGGCTCAGGTGCTATATAATTTGTTGGGATAGTAAAATCCATTAACAGGCTGTGAGACAGGAGATGCAGCCAGTTATAACCGATATGAAAAGCAAAGAAGCCACAAAACTGTGGCTTCTTTGCTTCAGGCTGTCGAGAAAGTCTCGACAGCCTTCTTTATGTTCAAATAATTCAATACGACACCGCGTTAATATAGTATAATATTAGTATCTAATAGAAACGGATGGTGTCGTTATGTTGCGTTCTAATCGAGACAAACAACAAAACTACGAGCTGGTTTCCATTGAAGACTTGGTGCCTGCTGACCATATGCTTCGCAAGATCGATAAGTACATTGATTTTTCTTTCATTGATGAGAAAGTACGTCACCTCTACTGCCAAGATAATGGTCGTCCAGCCATTGATCCACTTGTACTTTTCAAAATGATTTTTCTCGGTTACTTCTATGGCATTCGTTCGGAGCGCCAACTGGAACGCGAAGTTCAAACCAACCTCGCTTACCGTTGGTTTCTTGGACTCGGTCTGTCAGACCGTGTTCCAGATCACACAACGATTAGCTGGAATCGTAGAACACGATTCAAAGATACTTCTGTTTTCCAAGATATTTTCGATGAAATCGTGCTGCAAGCGATCTCACATCGGATGATTGGCGGACGTGTGCTTATTTCTGACTCTACCCATGTAAAAGCTAATGCCAATAAACATAAATACACAAGAGAACAAGTACAGCAAAACACACGAGATTATGTGAATGAGCTCAATGCAGCTGTTGAAGCAGAACGTAAAGAGCAAGGAAAAAAGCGCTAAAACCACGGAAGGAGGTGAATGAAGACAAAGAGGTAAAAGTTAGTACGACTGATCCTGACAGCGGTTATATGTACCGAGAAGGCAAGCCAGAAGGTTTCTTTTACTTGGATCACCGTACAGTTGATATGAAGTACAACCTTGTTACCGATGTCTTCGTCACCGCCGGTAACGTCCATGATTCTGTTCCTTATCTTTTTCGTCTGGACCGCCAACGTCAGCGTTTTGGATTTAAAGTAGAAGCTGTTGCATTAGACTCTGGCTATTTAACAACACCGATTTGCAAAGGATTAGAAGATCGTAAAATCTTTGGCGTGATTGCCCATCGCCGATTTCATCCAACGCAAGGCTTACAACCAAAATGGAAGTTTGCTTATGATGCAGAACGGAATCTGTATGTGTGTCCGCAGCAACAAGAACTGACTTACCGGACGACAGATCGGCATGGCTACCGACACTACGCGTCTGATCCAAAGCAATGCGCAGCATGCCCAATACTGCAGCAATGCACGCGTTCCGCTAACAAACAGAAAATGGTTACCCGACATATTTGGGAGGACAGTAAAGAAAACGTGAGGATGAACCGACTAAGCAAGTCGGGCAAAAAGCTTTACCGTAAACGAAAAGAAACCATAGAGCGAAGCTTCGCGGATGCCAAACAGCTCCACGGGTTTCGCTATTGCCGTTTGCGGGGGTTAAGCAACGTGATGGAACAAGCGTTGATGACCGCTGCGGTGCAGAACATGAAAAAGATCGCCCTCCACCTGGAAAGGAGGGCGTAAGAGGGGTAGCCTCTTGCGTCGCTTCGTTCTACTCACAGAAAACAAAAAGAGAAACCCCACGTTTTAAGAAAACGTGGGGTTTCTCTACAATCTGAAGCAAAGAAGCCACAAAACTGTGGCTTCTTTGCTTATTCGTATCAGATAAGGTTATGGCTCAACAATATTATTCGTTTCAAAAGTTTTGACTGCCGGTTGGGTCATTCGAACTTCATATGATCATATCATAGCTGGGGCGTTCGAGCCTGATGGTAAGTTCGTGAACCAAGCTAGGGCAATTCTTACAATGCCCATCTCGACCCAGAGCAGGAGCACAACCATCGCTGTTATCGCAACCACTGCCAACCTAGACAAAGCTGAGTCATGGCGCGGGCGATTTCCCCGGTGCGTATTCAAGGTGACGGGGACACTGTATTTTACATGGCTACCGGAATCGATACTAGCGGGCTTATTGGTAATGCTGCCGTGACCGCAGTCGGCCCTCGTCAGCCATTTCAATAAAGATTCAGACATCCCATGATGAGAAGACAAGCAGAGCGCAGTCGGATCCTCCTTGGCTCCACTCAAAATCTTATTTACCGGGTAGATAATATATTCTTTTAGTGTCTGAATTTAAAGCTATTGCAACGGGTGAGAAAGCGAGGCATTAGTCCGCACCAATAACATATAAGCTTAGTATATAACCCCTATAGTATAGTGTTTACAATAAAACGCAGGTATGGATAATCCAACTATAGGGGGCTAATTGTTGTGAAGCAAACTTTATTAAAGCTGGTTATATTATTTCTGTTTGTATCTATGACCATGCTGAGTGCCTGCAGTGCAGCCAATGATGATCAACCGCCAACACGTTTTATGATTGAATGGGAAGAGAACACGGTTGTTGTCAATGACGATCCCTTATTTGAGAGCGCTTCCGTGGATGCCCGTAACGTCTCTCCAGGCACCTTCGGTTCTGAGTATGCCAGAATGACTAAGTTATCCGATAAAGAGTGGATGATCGTCTACACGGTATACCGCAATCAAGGGTATATCGAGGATGATAAGGGAGGGACATCTCTGGAAGTCGCTATAAGCAAGGATAAAGGGAGAAGCTGGAAAGCTATATCTACCATTAGCGATCCGGGAAGAGATATGGATAATGGGCAAATTGTGAAGCTTAAGAACGGCGATTTGCTGCTCTCCAGCCGGTCCGTCAGATGGCAGGAGTCTTACCGGTTGCCCGTATTTAAGAGTACGGATAAGGGACGCACCTGGAAGCAGGTCAGTGTGATTGATGCTAATGAAGGTACGCGAGGAAGCCTGGGAGATCCTGATAAAGGGGTCTATGAGCCATACTTCCAAATGCTAGATAATGGCGATTTAGCTGTATTTTATGCCAATGAGAGGCATGTAACGGAGACGCCTACGTATAGCCAGACTATCTCTGAGAAAATCTCGAAGGATAACGGGAAAACCTGGGGCGAGGAAATATTCGTCGCATGGATGCCAGATGATGCTGCGGCAAGACCGGGCATGCCGATTACCAGCATGCTGAAGAATGGTCAGTATATAGTCACTTTTGAGGTTTGCGGCACTAATAATTGCAATATATTTGTGAAGAACTCGGAGGACGGCAAGACCTGGGAGCCTGGGATCGGGACTCAGGTGCCGGTTCAATCCGGTGGACCGTATGTCACCGCCTTGAAGGATGGCAGCCTCATTCTGACATCCAATTCGAATGAGGTTTCCACTAGCCTGGATAAGGGGGCAAGCTGGGAGCTGAATCCGGTTGCACCGTGGAGCGGCACATTCCCGCAGTACCTATGGCCAAGTCTTTATCAGACTGGAGCAAATGAAATTGCTTCCGTTAACTCTACTCCGCGTGAACAGGGTGGTCATCGGGTTGAGATTAAGTTCGGGAAGATCATGAAGCAACCTGCTGGTTCACAGTAATAGAGCACAAAAAAAGCCATTCGCTTTCCTAATGGAGGGTGAACGGCTTTTTGCATCCTTTCAGTTACAGTCCTTCCGGCGTAGGATACCGGACATCCCGAATGAAAGTTACGGGGATTGTCTCGCGCCGCGGCGTGTAGGTGCCCTCCATCTGTTGAATGATCATCTCGACAGCCTTGTCCGCTATGGCCGGAATGTTCTGCTCAATGTAAGGGACGAAAGGCAGCTTGGGATCGTCGAAGGAGACGAGAGTAAGATTATCCGGAATCTGCTTGCCAATCTCATAGACCGAAGCATACACAAGCCGGGCGAGAACGGTATCAATCGTAATAGCAGCGGTAATCTCCGGATACGTCTGGAAGAACACCTTTATTTTCTCCTTTAGCCCTTCATCATCATGCTTTGTATTCCGTTTGAGGTAGAGCCAATATTTCTTATCGATCGGCAATGCCCGTTCCAGGAATACGTTCTCGAAGCCAGTCTCGCGTTCCCGGGTATTCGTGTTGGAATCCGCTTGGGTAATAAGCGCGATGTGCTGATGCCCCTCGCCCAGCAGGTAGTCGACAACATCCATCGTGCCATAGATATTGTCGGAATTAACGCTGCTGTTCGTAATGCTGGGCAGATAGCGGTCGACAAGCACATGAGGAAATCTATTAAGTGAAAGCTTCAGTATCTCCTCGTTGTAATTCTCCTCCATGACCGGGAAGACAATAAATCCGCGCACGCCAAACAGCTGGAACATCCGAATCGCTTCGACTTCTTTATCCATAATATCTTCGGTTACCCGAATGAGCGTCTGATAGCCTCTCTCATGAAGGCCCGATTGCACCTTGAAGAACAGCATACTTTCAATGGGCATTGTAATCGATGGGAAAATAATTCCGACGATGCCATTAAAGCCGGAATGGATCGACTGCAAAATATCTGTGCCATTTCTCCCGGCGACAAAGGTCCCTTTCCCTTTAATTCGAACGACGAGATTCTCGTCACTCATGAGAGATAAAGCCTGCTTGGAGGTAATCTGGCTGACATTGAAATAGCTTGCGATTTCTTTCTCAGAAGGAACGCGATCGCCAGGCCGAAGCTTGCCGGACATGATCTGTTCTCTCAAATGGATAGCGATCTGCTTGTACAAAGGGGTAGATTTATCATTTGCCAATGATGATTTCTTATTGCTCATATGAGCCATCTCCTATAAAAAATATACTAACCTAAAAATTGTTAATATTATCATATGGGTGAATGAACGGCATTGTCAAAGCTTAAATTTTCAGTAATTTCCGAAAATATACTAAGTTTAGTATATAATAATCCGCCCTAAACTCTGTATGCTAATATCGCTTATAGAAAGCGCATTCAGCATTTACGCTGCGCACAAGAGCAATTAGGAGCGGAGGTAATTAAATTGAAAAATGAAGCGATTAGAACGGAATATCCCAGACCGCAGTTCAAACGTATGGATTGGTTAAGTCTAAATGGGGAATGGGACTTCGAGTACGACGATAAGAACGTCGGCATGAAAGAAGGGTGGTACAAAAGTCATTCCTTCTCGAGAAAAATTAATGTGCCTTTCTGTTATCAAAGCGAGCTTAGCGGAATTGGAGAAACGGCATTCCATGATATCGTCTGGTACCGCAGAGCCTTCGAGCTGTCGGAGAGCTGGAAAGACCGCAGGCTGATGCTTCATTTCGGAGCGGTTGATTATAGCGCCTCCGTGTGGGTTAATGGCGTGCTGGTAGCCAAGCATGAAGGTGGACATACTCCGTTCTCGGCCGATATTGGACTTGCGTTGCGCGAAGGAGAAAACGAAATTGTGGTCCGGGCTGAGGATTACAGCCGGGATGTGACTTTGCCGCGAGGAAAGCAGTATTGGAAGGAAAAGAGCGAGATTATTTTCTATACAAGAACAACAGGCATCTGGCAGTCGGTGTGGCTCGAGGCTTTGCCGTCCGTTTCTTTGCAGCGGGTGAAATTTGATCCGGATATCGACCGGAATGAGATTCGAATTCAATATTTTGCAGAGGGTCTGAACGAAGCAGCCGGCAAGGTAACGCTTAATACTAGAATTACGTTTGGCGAAGAACTGGCTGCAGAAGAAGAGCATCAGCTTACGCATTCGATCTTAACCAGAACGATTGCCCTGCATGATTATAATGACCATGGACTTGGCCGCTGGTGGTCTCCCGAGCGTCCTAATCTATATGATGTCGAGTTTACGATAAAGGTGGACGGGGAACCCGTCGATCAGGTCACCAGCTATTTCGGTATGCGTAAAATATCGGTTGAGAACGGCAAGCTATGTCTGAACAACAGGCCTTACTATATGAGACTTGTGCTAGATCAAGGCTATTTCCCCGAGGGAATTATGACCGCCCCTAGCTTCGAGGCTTTGAAGAGGGATGTGGAGCTGACTAAAGCGATGGGCTTCAATGGGACGCGCAAGCATCAGAAGATAGAGGATCCGTTGTTCCTCCATTTATGCGATAAGCTAGGCTTGCTTGTATGGGGGGAGATGGCTAATGCTTACGCCTACTCCGAGCAATATGTAGAACGAATGACGCAGGAATGGCAGGAAGCGATCCGTCGCGATTATAACCATCCATGTATCGTAGTATGGGTACCGATTAATGAGAGCTGGGGCGTTCCTAATATTCTCATTGATGAGCAGCAGCAGCATCACGCTATGACGATCTATCATCTGACCAAGTCATTGGATGCAAGCCGGCCTGTTATATCCAATGATGGCTGGGAGCATGTCAAATCCGATCTGTATACCGTTCACGATTACGAGTGGCGTGAAGGCGTTCTGCTTGATCGTTACTCCACCGTTGAGGGAGCAACGGATGCTCCTCAGAAGAGAGAGATGCATGTTGGCGGGTATGCTTACGCAGGAGAGCCGGTTCTTGTCACCGAGTTTGGCGGTATCTCCTTTCAGCGGGGGGAATGGGAAGGCTGGGGTTACTCCGGAGCTGACAGCGAGGAGGACTTGGAGAAGAGGCTTAGGGCGGTCTTCAGCGCGCTACAGCGTTCACCTCTTGTACAGGGCTTCTGCTATACGCAAATTACGGATGTCGAGCAGGAAATCAACGGCCTATTAACCTATGATCGGAAGCCCAAGCTGCCGCTCGAGACGATCCGTTCGATCGTACTTGGCCAATAAATTAAGAGATCAGTATATGTACTAAGCTATACTAATTATTCCTGTTTTTTATAGACCCAAGTGCGGCTCAACCGACTGATTATCAAAGGCGAAAAGAAAGTTTCATACTAAGCTTATTATAGAATGAGGTTATCCCGAATCTTATACTTAAGTTGTAAGTAAGCGATTACAAAAAAGAAGCAGGAGGGTTAATTCTATGAAGAGATGGAAACGGGGCAGTTGGTTGGTAACCATGTGCGCCACACTGCTGATCGCTTCAGCATGCGGCAACGGGAATGGCAACAATTCTAGCAGCAGTAGCAATGCACCGGCAGGGAATACAGAATCGGCTTCACCAGCAAATGCTGAGGAAACAGCGAAGCCGGATGCAAAACCTGAGGGTAAGGTTACTATTACGTACTGGAACGGGTTCTCCGGTTCGGACCGCCCGGTGCTGGAATCGCTGGTTAAGAAGTTCAACGAGTCGCAGGATGAAGTTGAAGTCAAGATGGAGATTATGAGCTGGGACGTCCTTTATCAGAAGCTGACGACGGCAACCGCCTCCGGTCAAGGACCTGACTTTATCGCATTTGGTCCTGAGAATATCGCCAAATATGCGGATCTTGGCGTACTTGCTCCCGTAGACGACTTTTATGATAACAACATGATTGATACCTCCCTGTTACCAAAAGGCTACGACCAACTGCTTCATTATAAAGATCACTTCATAGGCTTCCCGATGAACTACTTCGCTCACGCGCTTTACTACAACAAGAATATGGTGAAGGCTGCAGGACTTGACCCAGAGAAGCCGCCAACCACTTGGGATGAAATGGCGGACTGGGCTGTCAAAATGACTGATCCGAAAAAAGGCCAATACGGTATGACCATCTCCTCCGGCTGGGTATACCTTGCTCAGATGATGTGGGCGAACGGCGGCGACGTAATCGATTATACGAACAAAACGTCGCTGATCAACAAGCCTGAGGCTGTAGAGGCTGTGAAATATTGGGCAGATCTGGCCATCAATAAAAAGGTCTCCCCCGCTCCTAACAGCGATAACCTCAAGATGTTTGCTTCCGGCAAGCTTGGCATGATGTACGATGGCCCATGGATGTCTCCTCAGTTCAAAGCGGCTAAAGTCGACTACGGCATTGCTCTTATGCCCGCTGGCCCCGCGAAGCAAGTGACCTTCGGCTCGGGCTTGTCCATGCACCTGACGAGCAAAGGCGCGAAGGATGAGAAGGTGAAGAACGCCGTTTATAAATTCGCTCAATGGTGGTTTGAGAAGGATACGCAGAAGGAATGGTCTACGAAGATCGGCTTCCCGCCGGTACGTACCGACCTTGCTGGTGATCCGGACCTTCTTGCAGCCAATCCGGATCTGGACATCTTTATGAAATCGGCTGACATCGGTCAACCATGGCTGGTCGGTATTTCGAATTCCAGCAAAATCCTGACGGAAGTGTTCCAAAAGTACTTCGATCAAATCCTGATTAAGAAAGCCGATGTTCAAAGTACGCTGGATCAAGCATCCATTGATCTTGATAAGATTTTGGCTACGGAACGATAATCAAACCGGAAGGGATAGAAGGGAAGTTCCGGGCTTAAGCCCGGGCTTCCCCATCCCTTTGTTTGAGGAAAGGAGACGCCTATGAAATGGAAGGCACTTGCTTGGAATAAGTCCGCTGTCGGTTATTTGTTTGTTTTGCCCAGCCTGGTGGTTATGGCGATATTTGTCATTGTTCCGCTCTTGTTTTCACTGATTTCGAGCTTGTTCAGCTTTGATATCATGCTTCAGAATTTTAAATTCATCGGTTTTGACAATTACCATGCGGTGCTTGAGGATGACCGTTTCTGGAACAGCCTGAAAAATACGATCTACTTCGTTGTCGGCAATGTTCCGTTGCAGATCGTACTGAGCATTCTCGTTGCCGTTGCGATTAATAAGAGGTCCCGTCTGAATATCGTATTCCGTACGGTCTACTTCCTTCCTGTTGTGTGCTCGATGACGATTGTTGCTATGGCAATTGCGATGATGTTCGACTTTAATATCGGCATCGTCCCGGCGCTAATGCGCCAGGTTGGTCTGCCTGTTGTTGATGTGTTTAATGATACGACTTGGGCTATGCCGGCTATTATTTTAATCAGTGTCTACAAGAGCTTTGGATTTACAATGATCATCCTGCTTGCTGCTCTGCAGGGCGTACCAGAAAGCTTGTACGAGGCGGCTGAGATTGACGGGGCAGGCAGAACGGCTATGTTTTTCCGAATTACGCTTCCGTCCATAGCAACTTCCATAGCTTTTGTTGTCATTACCTCCATCATCGGTTCGTTTCAGGTGTTTGACCAGGTATATGTAACGACTAAGGGTGGGCCAATGTTCAAAACGGAAACTATTGTGCAGTACATTTACGATAAAGCGTTCGTGACTAACGAAATTGGGCCTGGGATCGCAAGTGCCATTCTGCTCTTCATCCTTATTCTGATTATTACGATGATTAATTTGCGGATGGGACGGAAGTCCGAACAAAACTTCTGACGAGGGAGGTAGTGAAGAAGTGGATTCCACAATGAATCGCCGAAAAAGCATCGACCTGGGCCGTTGGATCATCATCTTGCTCCTGCTTGCCCTTGCGGTCGCTACGCTATTCCCGTTTATTTGGATGGCGAGTACATCGGTCAAATCTATGGGAGAAGTGCTCGGATCGCCGCAGCGTCTTCTGCCGGCACATTATGATTTCAGCACGTATACAAAGATTTGGTCGGAGGTACCGTTTGCCCGGTATTTCCTTAATTCTCTGGTCTTCTCTTGCTCCGTTGTGGCCATCGCCCTATTTTTGAATTCGCTTGCTGGATATGCATTCGCCAGGCTGCCGTTCAAGGGGAGAAACGTGCTGTTTATTCTTATTCTTTGTACGATGATGATTCCATTCCAGGTTACAATGACTCCCCTGTTCCTGATTATCTATAAGCTGGGGATGATTGATACGTATCAGGGGCTTATTATTCCAAGGGCGGCAGATGCTTTCGGCATCTTTATGATGAGGCAATTTTTCCTTACGCTTCCGAAGGACCTGGAGGAATCCGGAAGAATCGACGGAGCAAGCGAATTTAGGATCTTCTTCCAGATCATGCTGCCGCTCTGTAAACCGGCTTTTGTTACGCTTGGCGTGTTTATCTTCATGGGTAACTGGAATGACCTGCTGTATCCGCTGCTGATGACGAACTCCGAGCAGTTCAGGCCGATTCAGGCGGCAATCGCTTTGTTCGCCGGCAAGTACGGGACCGATTACAGCTTTGTGCTGACGGGGCTGCTGCTAGCCTCTATTCCAACGCTTGTCGCTTATTTATTCGCACAACGATTCTTCGTCAGCGGTATTGCGATGACGGGAATCAAGTAATGTTTCGGAGGGATTAACTTGATCTGGTCTAAGAAAAAAGCATGGAACTGGTACCTTGAACAAGGCTGGATCGTCGGCTGTAATTATGTCCCTGGCAGCTGCATCGGTATCACTGAGATTTGGCAGGCGTACAACCATGATAAGGTCCGAGCCGTTATCGGAAAAGAATTGGCGCTTGCCGCTTACACAGGGATTAACAGCATACGTATGCTGCTTCCTTATGAGGTATGGAAACATGAGCATGACGGCTTTATGTCGCGTTTTGACGCTTTTCTCGATTTAATTGAAGCTTATGGCATTAAGCTGATGCCGATCTTTTTCGATGACTGCGGACGAGGTCCGGTTGAATTTGCCACGGGGCGAAAGCCGCGTTTCGGCAAGCAGCTTGAGCCGGTTCCGGGCCATCATGGCGGACATCCGCCGAAAAAGATGGAGCACTCCGTCAATCCAAGCTATCATATGGCGGACAATCGAGAGAATTGGCCGGATATGGAGCGGTTTGTGAAAGAAATGGTCGGCAAATACCGGAGGGATACGCGAATTCTTGCCTGGGATATTTGGAATGAACCAGGTAACTCCGGCTCGGGTGGTTACGGCAATGTAAACAAGAGTCTGGAGGCCATGGAAGCGGCATTTGCCTGGGCGCGCGAGATGGAGCCCGTTCAGCCGCTCACGGCAGCGCCATGGGATTTTTACCATGACTATTTCGAGCGTTGTCGTCCAGGGGAGCTTACTTTAATCGAGGAGCGGGCTGTACAATTATCCGACGTTGTATCGATCCATTATTATGGCCCGGTTGAGCGCTCCGAGCAGCTAATAGGAGCATTCAAAGCATACGAGCGCCCTCTGTTTATGACGGAATGGCTGCATCGTCCCTTCCGTAATGAAGTGAAGGAGCATCTGCCGCTCTATCAGAAGGAAGGCATTGCCTGCTTCCATTGGGGTCTGGTAAACGGGAAGACGCAAACTCATGAGCCTTGGGACTGGATTATGCATATGGATCTGGACTTCAGCGCTTGGCAGCATGACCTTTATAAGCCGGACGGAACCCCTTACAGGCATGAAGAGATTCAATTATTCCGTAGTCTGACCGGCAAACGGAACGACAGTAATAGAAATGGAGATGACTCTATGAAAGCTCGAGGAACGATTGCAGCAACTTGGGAGAAGCCTGTCCTTATTCATGATATTCCGGTCTTTGAAGATCTTGGGGTAGACGCGCGTTATGGTCATCCAGGCAAGTTCGGCTCGCAATATGGCCGTATGGTTTTCCTGCAGGATGGATCATGGCTCACCGTCTATACGATCTATGACAATAACGGGTATACGTTTGATGCGAGCGGTGGCAATAAGCTGGAGTTTGCGATTAGCCAAGATAAAGGGCAGTCGTGGGACAAGATTGCTGTGCTCGGTCATCCGGCGAGAGACTTGGATAATGGTCAGCTGATTCAACTCGATAATGGCGATTTGCTGTTGAGCTGCCGCTCTGTAAGGTGGCATGAATCGTATCAATTACATGTATACAAAAGCACGGATGCAGGCCGAAGCTGGGCGTTCTTATCGACGATTGACGAGATGAACGGTTCGCCGGGCAGCCTTGGCAATCCGGACAAGGGCGTCTATGAGCCTCATTTCTACCGTCTGGCAGATGGTCGTCTTTCCGTGATGTACGCTAATGAAAAGCATGTCATTGAGGCGCCTTATTACAGCCAGATCATCTCGCAGAAGATATCCGAAGATGAAGGTAAAACATGGGGAGAAGAGATTTGGGTAGCTTGGGATCCGGCCAGCCCTCATCTCCGCCCGGGAATGCCGGTATGGGCAAGATTGCAGGACGGCCGCTATATCGTGGTTCTTGAGGTTGTTCATCTTGTTATGTATCAATGCGTATCTGCAGCAATTACTTACAAAATCTCAAATGACGGCATTCATTGGGAAGCGGGCAATGGTACGCTGGTTCCTGAACAGAATGGAGGTCCGTACTTCGAGCAGCTGCAGGATGGCACTTGGCTGGTGACCTCAAATTCGGGTGTCATCTCTGTGAGCAAGGATGATGGCCAATCCTGGTATACCATTGAGCCTAAGCCGTTCACAGGTCATCTATGGCCAAGCTTATATGCGCTTGAGGACAATCGCTTCCTTCTGCTTAATTCGGAGGCGCGTGAGAGCGGTGGACATAACATTCAGATGTGCATCGGACAATTGGAATAATAGGACTAGAGCTTGCAGACCGGTTAGGCTGCATGCTCTTTTTTTTTCGGTAATCAGCCTTTCATTTAGCCTAAGCTTAGTCTATATCCACTTCAGTCATGCCCATATAATAACTTTTGAAAGCGGTTTATCGGGAGGTGAGCAGGGCGTAAAGCGGGTTAGAGACTAAATTGGCTTGTACGAACATTAACAGTCTACTCAGCTTAAAGCGGGGTAGCAAAAGGAGGATTTCATAATGAGGAAGCTTGTATTAACGATGCTGTCTTTGATTATGGTGCTGGTGCTGTTCTCGGGTTTAGCGTCCGCGGCAGGAGGGCCTGCAGCCTCTACAAGTACGGTTACGATCAATAATTTATCTACCTTCACAGATGCTGGAACCGATGCAAGAGGCATACATCCGGGCGCTTTCGGTTCTGAATATGGACGAATGCTTAAATTGTCCAATGGAGATTGGCTGGCGATTTATACGATATATGACAACAACGGGTATACAAACGACGCGAATGGCGGCACCAAGCTTCGCGTGTCCAAAAGTACGAACAACGGTGTCACCTGGACGGATATCGCAACCATCTCTGATCCGGGAAGAGATCTCGATAACGGGCAAATGGTGCAGCTGCCAAACGGCGATATATTAATGGCTGCCCGTTCCGTACGCTGGCAGGAATCTTACCGGTTACCGGTCTATAAAAGCACAAATCTTGGAGCAAGCTGGTCTAAGCTCAGTACGATTGATGAAAATAACGGAACAGCTGGAAGTCTCGGCAGTCCGGACAAAGGTGTTTACGAACCGCATATGGGATTTCTTGCGGACGGTCGGCTCGCCGTATTTTACGCCAATGAGAAGCATGTGACGGAATCGCCTTCGTACAGCCAGATTATCTCGGAGAAAATCTCTACCGATGGCGGCGCAACTTGGGGAAATGAGATTTTCGCAGCATGGGATCCTACCAACTCGGGAGCGCGACCTGGGATGCCGGTATGGACCAAGATGGCAAACGGGAAGTATATTTTAACCTTTGAGGTGTGCGGGACAGATTCTTGCAATATTCATAGCAAAATCTCAAACGACGGTTACACTTGGTCAAGTGGAGTAGGAAGTCTGGTCCCGGATCAGCTTGGCGCACCGTATGTTCTATCGATGAGTGACGGCAGGTTGGCAATCGTCTCCAACAGCAACGCTCTCTCTTTCAGTAATGATTACGGAACTAGCTGGTATAAGAATGATACTTTCCCATGGACCAGCAGCTTGTGGGCGAGTGTGTATCAGACGGGACCTAACGAAATTGCCGTTATGAATTCCGCAGCACGGCCCGGAGGCGGTCACAGCGTGCAGCTTGGCTATATGAGTGTGAAGAGCACGTTCTCCGATGACTTCAACGATGGCAACGATAACGGCTGGAGCAAATACGGTGGAACTTGGTCAGTAGCGAGTGGTGCTTATTCCGTTACAGCAACTAACGGGGATAAGGCGATGGTGGATCCCTATGTTTCATTAGTCAATCATATTGTTGAAGCGGATGTGAAGCTGAATAACGCAGGGCAGGCGAGCTTGATATTCAGCGCCTCTTCGCCAAGTACGGGTGCAGACAGCTTTACCGGCTATGCAGCAGGTATTGATTCCGGCGGCTCCGTCTGGATTGGAAAATTCAACAATAATTTTACCTCCCTCGGCAGTGCATCCGCTACGATTGCAACGAGAACTTCCTATCACCTGAAGGTTGTAAAAGTTAACGGACGCATTCAAGTTTTCCTTGATGGCGCGTTAAAGCTGGATGTGACCGATACCTCCTACGTGAAAGGAACAATCGGCCTGCGCGGCGGCTTCGGCAACAGCTCGACCTTCGATAATGTCGTTGTCACGCCACTCCTGTACTGGAATGATTTCAGCAGCACAACAAATCCGGGCTGGACAAATTACGATGGTACCTGGAGCTTCTCCGGTGGAACTTACAATGTAAACTCCGGCACTGCTCCTAAGACTGTTCTTAGTCCACTCGTTAACGGCGAGTCTTACACTTTGCAAGCGGATGTCCGAATTAATGATAGCGGGCAAGTCGGGCTGATCTGGAATGTACAAAATCCGGGCAGCGGCGCGGATTCCTTTAAAGGCTATGGCGCAGGGATTGATACGGGGGGTAATGTATGGCTGGGACGCTTTAACAACTCCTTCACGCAGCTAGGCAGCGCTTCGGTTACGATCGCCGCTAACACCTGGTATAACCTGAAGATTGTTATTACGGGCAACCGGATGCAGGTATATGTGAACAATACGCTGAAGATTGATGCGAACGATTCTGCTTTCAAGAACGGTGCGATTGGTCTGCGCGGAGGTTTCAGCAACAATGTAAGCTTTGAGAGTCTTATGGTGTATTAAAGCAACGAATAAAAATAAAGTGGCGATCATTCCAATTAATAAAAGGAATAGATCGCCTTCGCTTCCTCGGTAGTGCGAGATCAAGTATAACGGTTTGCCGGAAACGGCAGGTCAAGATGCTCCCTCAAGGTAGAGCCGGTGTAATCCAACCGGAACAAGCCTCGCTTCTGCAAAATGGGGACGACTTGCTCGACGAAATCCTCCAATCCGTCAGGTAACGAAGGCGCCATCAGCATAAAGCCGTCAGCAGCGCGGTTTCGGAACCAGTACTCTAAAGTGTCGGCAATCTTCTCCGGGGTACCAACCAGATGGTCATTGCTGAACGAACCGGTGAGCAGGGAGTAAACCTCACGAAGTGTCGGATTTATCCGGGAGATAATCGGCTGATGTTTCAAGTAGTCGGTTTTGGTCATCGGGAGGCGATCCAGTCCGGCATTCTTGGCCCGGTCGTCTAGCGCAAAGCCGGTGAAATCGACGAAGCCTTGGAAATAATCGGATAGAAAACCGATGCCGGTCTCTTCGGGAATGAGGGACTCGAGCCGGCTTCTCTTCTCTCTCGCTTCTTCTTCCGTAGAGCCGATAATAGGAGAGATGCCTTGCAGAATATGAACTTGGTCCGGATTCCGTCCGGCGGCAGCCACTTTGTTCTTGAAGGTATCATAGTATGCCTTTGCATCATCGAAATCGTACTTAATCGAGAAGATAACTTCACCTATCCGGGAAGAGAGCTCTTGCCCGGAATCGGAGACGCCGGCCTGAACGAGTACGGGTCGTCCTTGGGGGGAACGCCCGATATTCAGAGGACCCTCTACCGAGAAGAATTCTCCCTTGTGCTGGAGCCGATGAAGCTTGTTCCGATCAAAGAACACTCCGCTCTCCTTGTCGTGAATAAAAGCATTGTCCTCCCAGCTGTCCCACAGACCCAGCACCACTTCCAGGAACTCACTCGCCCTTCGATAGCGGTATCCATGCTCAAGATGATCCTCGGCACCGAAATTTCTCGCAGTGTTGCCAGATAAATCGCGGGTCGTGACGATGTTCCAGCCAGCCCGGCCCTTGCTAATATGATCAACGGACATCAACAGACGAGCGAGGTTGAACGGCTCGATGTAGGAGGTAGATGCTGTGGCGACAATGCCGATTTGCTCCGAGCTGCCCGCCAACGCGGCGATAAGGGTGAGCGGTTCGTAACGGTTTAGAATGTTGGGATGAGAAACTTCATTGATCGCTAGACTGTCTGCAAGAAATGCGATATCGAATTTCCCTTTTTCGGCTGTTCTTACAAGCTTCTTGTAGTAGTCGATGTCAATGCTGGCGCCGGCGAGTGCCTGAGGTAGTCTCCATGAGGCGACATGCATTCCGGTGCCGACCAGATAAGCCGATAGTTTCATTTGGCGTGTTGCAGTACTCATGATAAGCCTCCCAAATATAAGTATTTATATGTGAATAGTATAATTATAAGTTTCCTTTTTGGGAAGATATTGACACCTTATGAAAAAAGGATTAAATTAATAAAAGCACATCGGAATAATATGAATTTAATAAATGATCTTGAAGTTGACCAGATGTCTGGAAACTAAGTACTTCCCCTTCGCTGAATGGGGAAGGGCTTAGTTTTTTTTTATTTGTATGAGGAGGTGACGATTTGATTCTCGTGGAGCAACTGAGCAAAACCTATCTGACGACAAAAGGAAGTGTCTCAGCACTGGACCGCATCGATTTACAGATAGCCACAGGGGAAATCTTCGGTGTTATCGGGGTTAGCGGAGCCGGCAAATCCACGCTGATACGGTGCATGAACCGACTGGAGGAACCGGATTCGGGGCGTATCTGGATCGGAAACGACGACATCACGCAATTGAAAGGACGTAGACTTCGCAAGGCAAGGCAGAAGATCGGCATGATTTTTCAACATTTTAATCTGCTGGACGGCAAAACCGTGTATCAGAATGTTGCGTTTCCGCTTGTGGTCGCAGGTCTTCCGAGGGAACGAATTCGGCAGCGTGTCCGGGAGATTCTTGACTTGGTTAAGCTGTCCGACAAGGAAGGGACATACCCGGCACAACTTAGCGGGGGGCAGAAGCAGAGGGTTGGCATTGCCCGCGCGCTCGCGAATGAGCCGGATGTACTTCTAAGCGATGAAGCGACTTCGGCTCTCGATCCGGAGACGACCTATTCCATTCTGGAACTGCTAAAGGACATCAACCGCCAGTTGAAGCTGACGATCGTGCTTATAACTCACGAATTGGAGGTCCTCCAGCATATATGCGATAGCATGGCCGTCATCGAGGATGGGAGAATCGTGGAAACCGGTCCGGTCGCCAAATTGTTCCTGAATCCGGAGAGCGATACCGCACGGAAATTCGTAGGCGTTCTGGAGCAGTATCGTAATAGAAGAGGCATGATTGAAGGATTGGGGGAGGGAATTTGAAAAACGATTTATTCGAACTCCTTTGGAAAGCTCTTCGAGAGACTCTCTATATGGTGGCCTGGTCCTCCTTATTCGCTCTTCTATTAGGGTTGGCTCTGGGTATTCTGCTTGTTGTAACCGACAAGGGACATGTCCTACAGTCCGTGCATGTCAATAAGGTGATAAGCTTCCTCATCAATGGCATTCGTTCGATACCGTTTATTATCCTGATCGTGCTGTTACTTCCCTTAGCGCGCTTGATCGTAGGAACGTCGCTTGGTCCAACCGCGGCTATCGTTGCGTTATCGATCGGTGCTGCCCCGTTCCTGGGACGAATTGTGGAAAATTCGTTGAAGGAAGTGGGCGCGGGGAAGATTGAAGCGGCGATCGCAGTCGGTGCTTCGCCCGTTACGATCATCTTCCGGGTTCTCATTCCCGAAGCGCTGCCTGCGCTTGTGCGAGGAGTAACGATTGCCGTCATCGGAATCACCGAATTAACGGCGGTTGCCGGAGCTATCGGAGCTGGCGGACTAGGAAGTCTAGCGATTCGCTTCGGCTACCAACGATTCCGGGAGGATATCATGTTCGCCACCGTCTTGGTCATCATACTTCTGATTCAAGCGATTCAGTGGACCGGCGATGGGATTGCAAAGTCCATTCATAATAGGCGCTATAGGCTCGAATAATCCAGGTTTGCTTTTTTCTGGGGAAGAGCGAGTCGAGGTTTCATTACTATCACAAATTTAAAAATAGAAGGTAGGAGAGAAAATGTCCAAGAAAAGAATGGTTGTCCTTGTTGCTTTCCTGTTTGTTGTGAGCCTGATCGCCGCTGCTTGCGGTTCGAATAACAACGGATCCTCCGGCAATAGTTCTCCGCAAGCCTCCGCTAATCAAAATCCAAGCAACAGCCCGTCTTCGTCCCCCTCCGAGCCGGTTAAAGAAGTCACGTTAAAAGTCGGAGCGGCAGCCGTGCCTCATGCCGAAATTTTGGAGTTCATCAAGCCTAAGCTTAAAGAGGAAGGCATCAATCTGGAGATTGAGGTGCTCGACGATGAAGGGCAGTTGAATCCGGCGTTGCAGGAGAAGCAGATCGATGCCAACTACTTCCAACACGTTCCTTATCTGAATTCTGTCAAGGACGAGAAGGGCTACGACTTCGTCGTAACGACGAAAGTGCATGTGGAGCCGATCGGGTTCTACTCAAGCAAGCTCAAATCCAAGGACGAAATCAAAGAAGGAGCCAAAATCGGCATTCCGAACAATCCATCCAATGAATATCGTGCTCTCGTTCTCCTGCAGCAGCAGGGTCTGATTAAGCTCAAAGACGGGCTGACGACTTACGAAGCAACTCCGAAGGATATCATCGACAATCCGAAAAAACTCAAATTCATAGAAGCTGATTCCGCAACATTGCCAAGATCTCTGCCGGATCTGGACGGAGCGATCATTAATACAAATTTGGTTCTGGAGGCCAAGATCGATCCGCAAAGCGCACTGTTCAGGGAAGACGCAAATTCACCGTATGCGAATGTCATCGTTGTAAGAAGCGGTGACGAGAACCGGGATGAGATTAAGAAGTTAAACGCTGCGTTAACAACACCGGAAGTGAAGAAGTTTATTGAAGAGAAATACGGAGTAGCCGTTGTTCCTGCATTCTAAGTTAATAGTTCGCGGGCTATAATCTTGGCCCCTCTTCTCCTGAGCTTCAGCTTGGGGTGCTCGGAAGCTGCTTGACGCACATCGCATTAATCCAAGCTGCCGAAAGGCAAGTCTCCCTTCACTCGCTTGAAGTTGAAGTAACCGGGGAGATGCACCCGCTAGCCGGTCGTCCGGGCTACGAGCATATCCCGATTTACCCACATAACATTAACTACAAATTAATGATAGGATCCGAAGAGTCAGAGGAAACATTGCAGGCGCTCCATCAAGCGATCGAACAGGTTTGCCCGATCTTCAACCTGCTTCGCAGCCCTCAGCAAATTGAAGGACAATTGGTTGTCAGTCGTCTAGGCTCGGAACAGTAGCAGCTCACAAAAGAAGAGCCAAGAAAAGCCGGGTTCCTTGGCTCCACCAAAACAATAAATTTAACCTACTTTATACGAAGTAGGTTTTTTATTGTTTGGTGGAGCCCATATTAGGGTATGAACCCGGCAGTTGCTCGAGCTTGGAAGAATCGGCGGCTCTGAATAATGTATAATGTCCGATATAGACTCTCTGCTGGACATCTGCAGTAAGGGAAGGAGACAACTCTTTGAAGGCTTTTCATTATAATTCGTATCGTTCATCCCGAGATAACCCGGATTTTTATTTATCATATTGGGGGAAAGAAGACTGTTCTCCCAACCATGCATTTGGTCCTGGCATACGCGACCATTATAAGGTGCATTTTGTACACCGGGGAACTGGAACTGTGCAGATTGGCAGTTCTACGTTTAAGTTGACGTCCGGCCAGGCTTTTCTGGCTTACCCCGGTAAAGTCATTTCCTATCAGGCTGATGCTTTCGATCCATGGAGTTATTCTTGGATTGGCTTTCGCGGCGAACAGGTGGGAGAGGTTCTGGAGCGAACCAAGCTGACATCGGAAGAGTCGGTGTTTCCTATGGATAAGCAGTTCATGCCAAATTTGTACGAACTACTTTTGGAATCGGCGGACCATCCGAAAAATCATGACTTGCGTTTGACTTCGCTCCTGATTGAGTTTCTTACCGTGTTGATTGATTCGCTACCCTCGTCGGCAGATGCCGGTGTACAGCCTCGCAAGCAAGATACGTACATCCATCGCAGCTTGGATTTCATCCATAGTCATTTCAGTGAACCGATTACGGTTCAGCAGATGGCAGCTTCTCTCGGATTGGATCGCAAGTACTTGTCCTACCTCTTTAAGGAGGCAATGGGACTGCCCCCTCAGCAATACTTGCTTAATTACCGGATGGATCGGGCGGGGGAGCTGCTGCGGAAAGGGGAATATTCGATAGGCGAGGTTGCCCGTTCGGTAGGCTATCAGG